>NZ_CP054301.1:300000-415000 GCF_013372285.1 Marinomonas primoryensis
TGGCACCTTGTTTAACCATACGCCAACGTTATCGGCCTTGGAGAGAATCGTTCAGAGTCATGCGCAGTTCGGCACGGTTGCTATGATGCCGACGCTAATTTCTGATGACTATACGATCATGTCTGAGGCGCATGACGCGGTGAATGAGGCTCTCTCACAAAAGATGGGCGGCGTCTTAGGTTTGCATTATGAAGGTCCTTATTTAAACCCTGTGCGTAAAGGGGTTCATAATGAATATCAACTTCGTCAGCCAAATGAAGACATTCTAGCGACGTTATTGGATGTCAGTCGCCGTGGAAAACTGATGGTAACTTTGGCGCCAGAACAGGTACGGGCAGGTTTTATCGAATGGTTAGTGTCTGAAAGAGCCATCGTTTGTATTGGACATTCTGCGGCAACCTATGAACAAGCAATGGCGGCGGTAAACAGTGGTGCCCGAGGCTTTACGCATTTATTTAATGCCATGACACCACTGACAAGCCGTGAGCCCGGCGTGGTTGGTGCCGCTTTACAAACAGGCAAACCAACATGGTGTGGCTTGATTGCCGATGGTCATCATGTTCATCCCGCCTCCATGAGAGTGGCGATTGCAGCAAAAGGTTGCGAGCACATCATGCTGGTGACGGATGCGATTCAAAGTGTTGGCTCAGCTGAAACCGAGATGGCGTTTTTAGGAAAAAAAGTACGCCGTAGTGATGGCAAGGTCACCACAGAAGATGGCACCTTAGCGGGGTCTGATTTGGACATGGCAACGGCGGTTCGAAATACTATTTTTCAGACGGGCCGAACTCCAGCAGAAGCCTTGCAAATGGCGTCTTTAAGACCGGCTGAATTTTTAGACATAGACGATCAGTTCGGTCGAATTAAGCCAGACTATCGAGCGAGTCTGGTGGCGCTTAGTGAAGACTATCAGGTTCAAAAAACCTGGATAGATGGAAAAGTAGCGTGGTGTTGATTGACTTATTTTTGTATTTAGCCTGTTGTTGTTAACAATAAATAATCCCCGTGCCATTATTACCTATGTCACGGATTTTTTTATTTGAACACTCTGGAGTGGAATGCATGTTACGTCGATGTTTATTAGGGTTAGCAATCGCCTTTTTCTTGTCTGCTTGCAGTAGCTATTCTATACAAAATCCGCAGGTTAAAGGCGATACAGTGAGTTTGCCTTTGTTGCACGGTTGGCATGATGATCAAGAAGTTTTGTACATCACCACGGATGTGTCTGACCAAGCCGTGGCGAGAGCGAAACAAGCCAATTATGCGCCTCGTTTGCGTGACGCCGTACCGAATTACCCAAAGCCTCCGCAAGTTAAGACAGTGCTAGAAAGGGTGTATGCTTTTCCGAATAAAGAGCAGGCTTGGAGTGTGTTTGCTTCTGTGCCTCATCCATTGGGGCATTTGAGTAAAGACTCGCATTATTCGCCACTTTGGCTGATGTATGTAGTGGTTTGGAAGGATCCAATACAAGCACAAGAATTGACTTCCGAAGAGGCCATTTTTGTAGCAGAAGATCAGGGCTTGGTCACCATCGAACGAACCAATATTGTACTCAATTGCCCTGTTATTCCTTTTGCGCTGGGTGCTTAGAGACTTAGATCAAATATTGGACACCACTTTGAGCATATCGATAAACGCGTCGACCGATTCTACTGACGCTGATTCGTGCATGGTGTGATAGCCGATGGTTGGCATCTGTATGGTGGTGCCATCCACTAATCCATTGGACGCTGCAATAATACGACCCAATTCCGTACTGCCCAATGAACTTGGCGGCAAACCTTGCTCTGCTCGCTTGGTGTTTTCTTCTTCTACATAACGGTTTTTGTACAAATAGCTGATATTGTTTTTCTCACACAGTGCTTCTAGCAGCTTGGTACTGTCAGGATTGAACGTTGCGTTGGCGTCTTTTTCGCGTAGCACGAGAAGCTGTTTGTTGGCGGCTTCAATGTTCGGAAATGGGCTGGTGTCGACCACAAACAAACGGTTTGTTGAACCACCAAAACGACGGAACCATTCCAATAAATAACGCCAGCTTTTACCGGCTTCTTCTTGAGCGGTGAAAAAAGCGGTGCCCTTAAAGCCGTGATCGAATAAATGAACCAATGCGGCGGCTGAAATCACGTTATCGAGCTGGCCTTCCAAACGATTGTTGACCAAATGAAGCTGATCTTTAAACGCAATTGGCGTCCCCGCGACAACCCCTTCTAAACCGTCGATTTCAAAAATCAGGTTGTTTCTATATTCGCAAACGTAAGACTTTGTGATCACGCCTTTACCACGATAAATGCCAGACCAAGGTTCGTAGGCGTACACTTCTTCATGGTTGAAGCGCCCTGTCACTTTAGACATCAGCTCTTCTGATACCGAGTTATTGAGTAAGTCAGTGCGATTTGCCGAAACAAACGCCGCGTATTGGAATTCGTTTGGGCCAGTACACACTAAACCGTGACGATCAATGTGCGCTGAAAACATGGTACTAAACGGATCGCTGCCCTGAGCAACCAACAAACCTTCGTACCAAGTGACTTTTGCTCCTCGTTCTTCCAGTTCACGCTGTAATACACGGAAAAATGAATGTTCCGCACCAACAACACTGGGGGCGCGAATGAGCAGTTTAAGCAGATCGATAAAGTCATCACTAGGCATGTGAAAAGGTTCCAAAAATAGGCAAGAGACAAGTTGTGGTTATAAACCGATTTGTCTGATTTACATAATGTTTTTTTTGATTATTTTTTGGGCAATGCTGCTAGGGTATTTATCTGTGTGAGATCTCGGCTGTCATGGTTCTGGTTTAGTCGTTGTGTTGATTTTACTTAAGGTCGAAATTACTAGCCTTATAACCTATTCTTGGACTCAACGGCTGAGCATATCGACATAAGAAGTGAGAAATTCATGACAGAAAATGACTGTAAAAAAAGGCCCCTTTCAGGGTTTAAGCAAAGTACCACCATAAAAAATGGAAAATGATGTCATTGGTTTAGGTCACTATTTACCCACTACTGAATATGTTTTTCACGTTATTAAGCCCTTATATTAGGCATTTAAATACATCACTTCGCTTGTTTATTATGGCGCTGGTGATTGTCCCAATTATGAATTTTGCTGTGAGCTTCTTGCAGAAATGACTTTTTATTTGGTTACGTAAATAGCAAAATTTTCTATGCCTCCATCTTGTCAAAAAATGATATGTAGACCATTGGAAACGGTTTGAACATGCATGTTGGGTTTTATTGTGCCGTTTTTTGATTGGTTAAAAAGGGTGAATGTTGCTAGTGCCTTAGACGTAAAAAAGCAAAGTCTTCCTCTCCACATCATGAAATGTTTACCGTTAGTACATTTAACAGAGAATGCTGTGAAGTCAGTCAAAAAATCCCTTGCTCATCGGAATGAGTGTATGCCTTGGTATTCGCTCAACTAAAATGTAACCAAAGTGTAAGTTAAATGTATTTTTTTGTGATCCACTTCTTAAGGCCAATCGTATGATTTGAATATTTGGCTTTATTAATAGTGAGATTTTATGTGGTTTAGTTCAAAATCAAATGCAAAAGTGCAGGCAGAACAGATAGTTATCACCCATCAATCTGCAGCCGTCATAGTAGACGCAGAGCAGAAAGTGATTGCTGCTAACGATGCCTATAGTAAATTAGGTCTGAAGTTGGAGCAGTCAGACCACAATCAAACCCTAACTTCCTTGCTCAAGCGTTACGATAAGGATAGCCAAAAAATTATTTTTGATGGTGAGCTACACCTAAAGCAGCAGATTATTTCATTGAAGCTTAAGCCGCTTGATTCTTGTTCTCTTTATGTATTTCAGCCAGTCCTAGTACACGTGTTAGTTGAACAAGCTTGGCAGCAATTAATCGACTTAGGTCAAGATTCGTATGCTGTTTTTAACCGTCACGGCACACTGGTGATGGCTAAATTGGATTCAGTTAATTCAGGTGCTCAGTATTTAAATCAAAACGATTTGAATTTACTCGACATTTTACAAAGTGCTTCTAAAAATAAAGACAATCTGCTGTGTTTATCTGAGAAAGACGATGTTTATTTTCATGTAAATTGTCGCCTTCTTGATTCAAATAATGAAAAATTCACCGCTTTCGTATTATCTAAACGATCTGAAAGCGCGAATCTTAAACAGTTCGAAATGCTCTCTCAAGTAGTCAGTAACACTAGTACGAGCGTATTGATAACGGATAAAAATGGTTTGGTCGAATACGTCAACCCAGGTTTTGAAGTACTCTCAGGTTACTCATTACAAGAAGTCAAAGGTAAGAAACCAAGTTTCTTACTGCAACGTGAGCAAACCGATAAAGAAACGATTAAACGCATTTCGAAAAATCTGAAAGCGCGTCAGCCTTTTTATGAAGAAATACTGAATTTTGACAAAAGCGGGGTTCCCTACTGGATCGTTTTGTCAGTAAACCCCATTTTTAATAAACATGGAGAACATACTGGATTTGTTGGCGTTAGCTCTGACGTGCGTGATATTAAACGCCAAGTGTTGGAACAAATTAATCAAAGAGATGCCATCAGCAGCCATTCGGCGGTATTAGAATTCAATCAAAATGGTCAGTTTATTTCAGCGAATGATTACACCAAAGAACAGCTTAATATTCATAATGACGCTCAAATACAGATGGCAGTGGGCAACTTAAAAGATTATTTAGATCAACCTCGGGTGAATAAGATCGAGCAGGGTGAAGCAACAGCTGTGATGATGAAACTTAATCATAACAATGCTGAAGTGATACTAGATTGCATTATTTCTTCAATCACTGACTTAAATGGCAACATTGCTAAGTACATAGTCTTTGGTAGTAACGTTTCTGCTCGTAATAAGTTGGTTAGTGAAACACATCGTTCTATGTCAACGGTACTTGGCAAAATTCAAACAACGGTGACTACTATTAACGCAGTGGCCGATCAAACTAACTTACTGGCTCTAAATGCCGCAATTGAAGCAGCAAGAGCGGGTGAAGCAGGTAGAGGCTTCGCCGTAGTGGCGGATGAAGTGCGTAATCTAGCCAAAACCTCAAACGAAGCTGCGGTACAAATAGGTTTACTAATTAACGAAACACAATCACACGTCGATGAGCTTTCGTCATTTTTACAAGAGTAAACGAAGGGGGAGTTATAGTGATACAAAGATTTGAATCTTAAATATCCCCATAAAAAATGAATTACTTTTTAGAATGACTCGAAGCCGGAAGAGACTTTTTTGGACTGGCTTAGAGTCATTATTCTGCTGTTTAATACGCTATTTTTCGTTTTTGTGTGCCATAGTCGAATTAACTAATCTGATTCGCGGCCTATCATTTCTCTACAGATGACATGCCTTTCAGTAATAAGCCAAAGATATCGGCCCCGGTAATGATACGTTTTTCACTTCCCCAAATTAATAAAATATCGTGTTCAATGTCGCCATCAAAATTTTTATCGGTTGACGCATTCAATTTCATTTTAAGCATCGCATCATTTAATGGTGTGGATTCATCGGTAATAACCACAGGGCGATGGCAAAAATTGTACGGATCAAAGCTATCTTGTTGGTATACAGCAGCCCTAGAAAAACCATCTGCGTCTAATGCCAGTAAAGGATCACCTTCAATGTTCGTTAATATAATCCAGCGATGATCGGTTTTATTGATTAATCTAAGAAAAGGATCATCAGGGCCTTGTGTTAACTCTGGAATAATAGGTAAATCTAATTTCGTCGGTAAAGCAATAATGGAATCTGGGTCGATTATTTCACCTTCTTGTATGACATGAATTTCATCAAGCGCGAAAAAATTCAATGCCCCAATGCCTTCTACTTGATTCAAGTCTGCTTCTTCCGCCGTAATATGTTGGCGAATGATATTGCGAAGTTCACTTTCTTCAAGGTAGGTAATACCTTCCTTTCCTAACCAAGCGTCAAGGATTAATGCGGTTGGTTTTGCAACAGGATAAAATAGAATTTGATAAAAACGAATAACAGGAGATAAAAGACTTCCCATCTTTAATGCATTACGCGAAAAATAGGCTTGCGGTGTAATCTCACCGATAACCGTAATCGCAATAGTTGAAAATAAGAAAGCACCTAATCCTGTCAGTACTGAGTCTGATAGCATGGTTAATAATACATTGATGCCCACATTGCCCCATAAAATGGTGGCCAATAAAAAATTAGAATCGTTCCTTAGTTTTAATACTATTTTTGCTGCTTTATTTCCCTTCTTCGCTTCAACATCCAGGTGCAGTCTACTGATGGAAAAAAACGCAAGATTCAGTCCTGAAAAAATAGCAGACTGTGAAATGCAAAGCGCGATGGCACACCAAGTAATAATTTCTGTTGTCATGTTATTGCCTAATAATCTGGCTTTTAAGCCGTCTTTGAACGTTTGTTGTTGAATATTAACCTGAAGATTATCTTCCCAGATATCTTTACAACAAACCAGTTTACTTTGACACTGTTTACGTTACTCTCTCTTTACACAAGGTCTCATGATGAAGGGAATTTTTTAGGGGATGAAAAAAACACGCCTCAATGGCCGTTATTAGGCTGTTTCCGACCTTTCTCTGTTTGTGGCAAAACCTATGGTACTTAGCATTTTATTTATACTTTTGGTTCTGTATTTTTTACTATCAGGTTTATTACTTCGTTTTTAATGATTTGAAGTGATTATTTATTAATGTGTTGTTATAAAGAATATTATTATGGAAGAAGAGCAAACCCCATACAAAAAAGACATCAGTAAAATCAGAATAAGACAGATTTTATTTTCTTGGTCAGTTTCCTTTGTTTTAATTTATGCAGGGTATTATTTGACCGAAGAGGGTTTTTTACAACTTGAATGGTTAACTCGAAGCGGTTGTTTGATTGTTTTAATCGGTGTTTGGTCAAGTATTAGTGGCATCATACAAGAAAGAGTATTGATTGATAGGTTGAATATTCAACATAGAATTGAATTATCTCGTGCAAAAATAAAACTTAGAAAATTCAATGCTCCAAAAGAATATATAGAAAAAGAAATCGATTCGATAAAAGAAAAATTCGAAGATAAAATGGATGAGCTTACTGTTAATGTAAGGTTCCAGCTAGGGATGCTAGAAGTATCTTTGTTAATGACAGGTACTTTTATATGGGGCTTCGGCGATTTATTTTTTAAAATTAATATGTAATGCTTTATACGTTTTTATAGAAAATGTATAAAGCAGTTGAGTTAAAAATATCGAATTATTGATCCATCACAACGATACGTTACGGCGCTGTCTCATTAGGAAGACGAAAGCGATGCCGCCAGCCAGTCCTGTTAAAATACCAATTGGCATGTCTTCTGGTGGCATGATAATTCGAGCGATAATATCAGCCGTGACTAAAAATAACGCACCGAGTAACGCGGATAAGGGTAAAACTTTACGATAATCGCCGCCAACCAACAAACGCACAATGTGCGGCACCATTAAACCGACAAAACCAATCACCCCCGAAAACGCCACCGCTGCCCCCGTGAGCAATGCACACACCACAATGACGATGAGACGAAAGCGCCGTACCGGCACGCCTAACGTGCTGGCCGTTTCATCGCCTAATGTCATGGCGTTCAAATAGCGGGCTTTGTGGATTAGATAACTTGCGCCAAATAACAAGGTGAAAAAAGGAAACCAAAGCTGTCCCCATTGTGCGAGCCCCAATCCGCCGAGCATCCAGAAAATAACGGTGTGCGATGCGCGATGATCGCCCATAAAAATAAATAAATTACCTAACGCTGTCAGAATAAACGCCACCGCAACACCAGCCAATATTAAACGTCCGGCATTGTGTGCCATGGAGAAGTTTGCCACCGCCAATACCAAAAACATCGCCAACAGTGCACCGAGAAACGCAAACACAGGCACGGTAACCACACCCAGCACCATGCCGGTATGCAATAACGCGATGATGGCACCCAGCGCGGCACCCGAAGAGATGCCCAATAAATGTGGATCGGCCAACGGATTACGAGTCACCGATTGCAACGCGGCACCGACTATCGCCAGTGCAGCGCCAACAATCGCCGCAAGAATGACTCTGGGCATGCGAACGGCCCAGATAATATTTTCACGGCCCATCGACCAGTTCGGCAATCCATTGCTCAATGACAATTTATGCGCGATAACGCCCCAGACCGTTGACTGACTAATAGAAACAGACCCAACACCAATCGCAACGCCCATTAGCAGGATCAGTAAGATCGCTAAAGTCGGTAATAAAATACGTAAAGGCACATGGGCGATCAGAGAGACTTTTTTGACTGGTTTCATAGCGCGGCTCTAAATGCCTTAGCTAGGTGTTTGATCGCCTCGATGTTACGTGGTCCAGGCGTTGCTTCGACGTATTCCAATACGGTGAATTGATTGTTCTTCACCGCAGGAATGTCGCTAAACGCTGGATTACTGCGTAAAAAATTGATTTTTTGTTGCGCGGTTACATCGCCGTAATTAACGATGATAATCACGTCAGGGGCGCGGTCGATCACCGATTCCCAGCCAATTTGAGTCCAGCTCTTTTTCACGTCATCGGTAATGTTCTTGCCGCCAGCCGCTTCAATCAGTGCTGTTGGCATGCCGTAACGGCCTGACGTAAACGGCTGTTCTTCGCCCGAATCGTAGACAAATACCTTGGTCGGTGATGGCAATGGTGTTAGATGCGCTTGGAAATCCGCCAGTTCTTTTTTATAACCCGTCACCAAGGTGTTTGCACGAGACTCAACATTAAAAATACGACCGAGATTCAGCAGATCATTATAGAGGTCGTTCATCGACACTTTCGGTTTATCCATAATGTGAATACAGCTTTCGGTAAGCTCGTAGACTTTGATTCCCAAAGGATCAAGTGTGTCAGGTGTAACGCCACCGCCAACCCGCATGCCGTAATTCCAGCCTGCAAAATAGAAATCCGCGTCTGCGCCTAATAAGACTTCTTTGCTTGGGTATTTCGGCGACAGCTCAGGCAGTTCACCAATGCCATTACGCAGCGTCGGGTCTAACGTTTTCCAGCCAGACACACCAGTGAACCCTACCATGCTGTCCTGTAACTTAAGCGCCAACATCATTTCAGTGAGGTTTACATCGTTCGAGACCGTAGCTTTTGGCGCATGGTCAAAGGTGACAATACGATCACAGCTTTGCACGTCAATCGGATAATGCTGATCCGTCGCTGAGCTGGCTTGAAGTACGCCAGCCATCATGGTGCTCAGTAACAAGATAACGTGTTTTGCGAAGGCGCTTTTGTTGTGTGGGTGTGGGTGAATTTGTTGATGAGCGAGAGTCGGCATGAATCAATCCTGCTTCTTATGAAGGTAAAAAGAAAAACGTGGGCGTTGGGTAATTGGGTGTTCGTCAATAACGGTTTCTACGTCAAAAACTTGTTTGATTTGTTGCTCGGTAAAAACATGGCTTGGCGGCGCGAAATCCTGCATTTTTCCTGCTTTCATTACCAGCACTCGATCGGCATATGCAGAAGCTAGGGACAAATCATGCAGAGAAACAATCACGGTACAAGGCAAGCTGGCCAGCAGTTCTAAGACTTCGAGTTGATGACGAATATCGAGGTGGTTAGTTGGCTCGTCTAAAATCAACACGTCCGGACATTGCACTAAAGCGCGCGCTATCATAACGCGCTGGCGTTCACCACCTGATAGCGAGTCAAAAGCACGGTCAGCAAGATGACCTACGTCTAAAAGCGCTAAGGCATTTTCTATGATTCGACTATCATTTTCTGAGCGTTTCCAGCTGGTCGACATTGGCGTTAGGCCAATTTCAGCCATTTCAAACACGCTTAAGCCGAATTCTGCGCCAGTGTCTTGCAATACAGTGGCAATACGCTGTGCGCACTGGCGCGCCGAAAGCGACCAAATATCCTGTCTATCAAGTAAAACTTGCCCTGATGAGGGCCTATTCACTCGATAGAGGCAACGCAGTAAACTGGTTTTTCCTGAGCCATTTGGCCCGACAACTGCGACAAACTCTCCCGCCGTAATGGTGACATTAACAGGTTCCAGTAAAGGCTTGTCACGGTAAGGCGACCACGCCACGTTATTCAGTTGCATGCTGGCGGGCTGGCAACTGGAAAAGTAGCAAGCGTCGTCGTGTGGATGGCTATTTGATGGAGAGAGTACTTTGCTCTTCAAGGTAAAACAGATTCCGTTGATTAATAATTGTTATAATATAACATTTTAATTATTAAGTACCATCCTTCTTTGTTCTATTGACTAGAATGGCATGACAAAAGCACTTAAATACGCCGCAAACTATACGGAACAGGGTGGGTATGAACAAGGTATGTTAGCGGGGGAATTTTCATCTTGAGATGCGCTAAGCAGATACAGAGTGTGCCTAGAAAAATAAAAAGCCAATGCCGCTTAGGTATTGGCTTTTGTTATTTTATCTTTGTTCTGTCTTGAAATCCGTTTACACCGTAAAGCGTTTTACTTGATCGGCCAGCTCATCCGAATTGGTTAGTGTTTCTTGAACTGAATGACTGATACGTCTAGAAATCTCTAGCACTTCTTTTGACATCGAAGACAAACTAGACAGATTCTCATTAATCTCATCGGTAACCTTACTCTGTTCTTCTGTCGCACTGGCTGTTTGCGCGGTGAAGTCGTAAATACGACCAGCCGATTGCTTAACAAAAGTAATGGATTCCTTGGTTTTTTGCGACAAAGAAACACTGGAACCCGCCATATTGACACTATCTGTGATGGCAGACACCGCATTACTCACACCGGATTGAAGGTCGTTGATCATCTTTTGAATGTCTTCGGTAGACGCCTGAGTTTTACTGGCTAATTCGCGAACTTCGTCAGCAACAACGGCAAAACCTCGGCCTTGTTCGCCCGCTCTTGCTGCCTCAATGGCTGCGTTTAGCGCGAGCAAGTTGGTTTGTTCAGAAATGCCAAGAATCACATCCAATACTGAGGCGATTTTATCAGACCGCTCTGATAGCTGACTGATGACAGAGGCTGCATTGTTGATCTGATTTGCAAGGCTGTCCAGTTGTTGAATTGAATTGTTAAGCTGTTCGACGCCCTCGTCTGCGCAGCGGTTAAGGGATTCGACTTCTTCCACCGTGCTGGCTGCATTGTGTGCGACTTCTCGAGTTGCTCCTCCCATTTCTTCAACGGCGGTCACAATAAAGTCGAGAGATTGGTGTTGGCGCTCACTTAACTTAGCAGATGTTGTTGCAGATTCTCCTAAGCCATGCATTTCTTGTCGGATGTGCTCACAACCTACTCTCACTTCGCCTATTAAACGCCCAAGTTTGGCAACAAAGCCATCTAGCTCTCGGCTTAGTTCGCCGGTTTCATCTCTTTTTGTGCTATTGATTCGGCGTGTAAGGTCACCATCGCCCGCGCTGATCTCATGCACGCCATAGGTGACACGTTTGATGGCTCTGGATATGTTACGAGGCGCAAACCACGCCAGAGAGATGCTGGCGATGAGTACAATGACCGCCAAAATGGCGACGATAATTTTAAATTCGTTGGCAAAAAGATCAATTCTTTCTTTTTCATGTGCAGCATGGAGAGCAATGAGCTCTTCTGAATGATCGTACAGGGTGCGTAAATTAATGAAATGCGTTTGGTTTGCGCCGATGAATCGAACCATAGCGGCGTTGTGATTTCCTCGCCTAACTTCTTCAACTATTTCTAGGCTGCGCGTATGCCAACTTTCAAAGTTGACATCAAAATCGACTAAAAAATCTTTGATTTCAGGAATGTCAGACGTCAGTTTACGAAATTCCTGCATTCTGTCATGGGCTTGTTGAGCATTGGATAGCACGTTTTTTTCAAGCGACGAGTCTGACAATACTTCTTTTGCAAAGACCAGCGAGGCCAACGCCAAGCGTGATTGATAAAGGTCTCTGTCTGCGTTTTGTACCAAGGCTGTGCCGTGAGCGTATTTACCTATGCTGCTTTGGAGGTAACCCACTAGTGCTTCTGCAGCGATCACAACGACCAAAAAAATAAACGCTAAACTACCAAATGCGATGGTGTAGCGTCCTCTTATTGTATGAAATATACCCATAATATAATCCTGATTTAAACGGTTCTTGTATATTGAAATAACTTGCCTTCCTTTGCTATAAAACCGCCTTTCGTCCGAAAAATATGGATAAGGCAATAGCGACCTTATATAAAATGGCACCAGACTTACTAATCCGCAAGTAAGCCTATAAAGGTTAATTGATCAAGTGGTTAATTGTTTAAGTCAGTTAAATCGTTTTAATAAAGAATACGAGGTGGCTTCAAATCCACCTTTTAAAGTAGTCGATAGGGATAAAGTCGATATACGAAGTAATAAACAGTATGTGATTGTTTTTACATGAAAAAACTAAAGCGTAGTGTGCGTTATAGGAAGGTACCAATTTAGTGCTTTGATGGTGTTAATCCAGCGTTGAACATGAGGGTAATTTAATAAATCATAAACACCGCCTTCTTCCGCTACATGGGTGTAAGGAAACAAACAAATGTCCGCCAGAGTGAGGGTGTTACCAGTCAAAAAATCCTGTGTAGACAAGGTGTCATCCATGAGTTGCAGCGCGGCATTACCTTGCTGAATTCGGTCTGGCAGCATTTGTGCTTTTAGATCTGTCATGGCGTTGTGTGTCAGCCAAAAACGTGGCGACGCAATATTTGGTTCATGGCTGTATTGTTCCCAAAATAACCATTGATGCACCTTGGCTTTTTGGATTAGATCACTTGGCAATAACGGGGATTGATGCGCTTCTGCTAAGTACAAAAGCACCGCGTTGCTTTCGCTCAAACATTGCCCATCATCCAGTTCTAAAACAGGAATTTTACCGTTTGGATTCATCGCCAAAAAAGCGTCGGAGTGTGTTTCGCCCTTCGTGATGTCGTATTCTTTTAATGTGACCTTTAAGCCTAAAAAAGCACATAACAAACGAATTTTATAACCGTTACCGGAAGGTAAAAAATCGTGCAAAATCATCATCAGCTCCTTGTGATCTTATGGAATAAACGTGCTTGATGATCTTCCCGCAATCCGCACTGATAAAAAAGCCAAATTAATTGATGGCACACACAAGGTTTCCTGATGGATAGAAAAATGAAAAAGTATACAGAGCTATTAAAACGATGATTGCAGGGCAGTTCATCGCCGAAAAAAATCAATATCGACTGTCGCCATGAACTGACTCTGGCGGCTCCTCTAGCTGGACAAAATGTATAGATATTTTCGCTGCTAAATTTTAGGAGCATCTGATACTTTATGTGCTTTACTGATAATTACTTTTTTTCGAGAGAATGAAACTCATGAATGTTGGAATTTATCTTTACCATAAAGCAGAGGTGCTGGACTTTTCTGGTCCATTTGAGGTGTTTTCTACGGCGTCTCGTGTTTGCCAAAACGATGAACCTTTTAATGTGTTTTTGATTGGTGAATCAGGTGAAACGGTAATCGCTAGAGCTGGCTATAAAGTGGTTCCTAACTACAGTTTCGAAAATCATCCGAATATTGATGTGTTGATCGTTGTAGGTGGTGATCACACTGAAGAGATAAATAAAGCGCATGTGATTGATTGGATCCATCAGCAGGCTAAAAAAGCGAGCTTGGTTGCTTCTGTCTGCACAGGCGCTTTTCTATTGGCAAAAGCGGAAGTACTACAATCACAAAAAGTGACGACGCACTGGGAGGATATCGCCGATCTGAAAGCAATGTTTACAACACTAGAGGTAATAGAAAATGTACGCTGGGTCGATGAAGGTGACATCATTACTTCTGCTGGTATTTCTGCAGGAATTGATATGAGCTTACATATTGTTAGTAAGCTTCATAGCCTAGATCTCGCAGAAAAAGCGGCTCGCCAAATGGATTTTGATTGGACTAAATCGTAGTTTAGCCACCTGTAACCGTATAAAACCGCTCCACATTTTGCGTTATTTGTCCCCACCGAGATGCCTGAACTCTCGCTTGATGTTTCTCAAAGGCGGCTTTGTCGGTAAATTCCTCGAACACATCAAATCTATGCAGGTTATTGGCATCTCTTGTTACTGTGAAGACCAAACATCCTGGCTCTTGATGAGTCAGGATGATGTGATTTGGCAGCTCACGTAATACGGCTTCTAGATCTTCCGCGGGTACGGTTATGTATCCACTTAGGGTGACTTTAGACATTTTCCCCCTCACGCTTTTTCGATTACTACTTTTTTAGATGACAGCGACCAGTTGAATTTCACCGCGCAAACAGCGAGCAATATCAACAATACCCCGATGCCTTGTAAACCGCTAATAGTATTCGAAAAAGCGAAATAGTCGACAAAAAGGGCGGTAACAGGATAGATAAATGACAATAAGGCAATAAGGTTAGTAGGTAGTTTTTGGAAGCTGTCATACATAATGATATACATAAAACTGGTTAACACGGCACCAAGAATTAAGAGATCTATCCATTGGCTGGTTTGTGTCGGTAAGCTTGTAAAATCGACAAAGGGTAGCAGCATAAAAATACCCACAATGACCTGAATCAAGGCCACAAAAGTAGAAGGTATTTGGCTGACTTTTTTTGTGATTAAGGTGGTGACCGTATAAAGCAGGGCGGCGCCTAATGCGAGTAATAAACCAATAAGTGCGGAAGGTTCATTGTCTTGGGAAACAAGGTTGGAATCCTTAGAGAAGAGCGTCCGAATTTCGCTTAAGTCTAATTCGACGATCAAGAAAAGTCCTGTAAACGCAAGCGCTAACCAAAACAGTAAGCTTCCAGACAGCTTGTCCTTGGTGAGTAACGCGCCAGCCAATACCAAAAATAATGGCTGCATGTGATACGCCACTGTGGCGATAGAAAACGGAATGTATTCAAACGAGGCAAACAAAAAAATCCAGTTTGCAACTAAGGTAATGCCACCTAAGAGGATCAGCAAGATCGCGTTTCGTTGAAAAAACTCACGACGGATTAATCCTGCATAATAAGCATAACCACCTAGAAAAACAGCACCAATAACACAGCGAAAGAAAATGACATTCCACACAGATTGCTCAGAACTGATAACAAAGTAACCAATGGTGCCAGACAATATCATTGCGAAAGTTAACTCAATGCTGCCTATCGTACTATTCGACTGTTTCATAAATGCGCTCCTTGTAAGGTTGTTTACTAACTTACCTTATTAATCAAAGATGTTTTCTTTGTAAGGTGAGTATTCTATGGTTTATAGAATAAAGCGAAACAAGGCCTTTTGGCAGACCAATAAAAAGACAAATAACGCTAGATACTGTATTTATTGGAGGTAAAAATGAGAAATGACCTTAAAAAAGAAGATGCCCATTTGGATGGCATAGATACGCGCTTAATCGAGCTACTTTACGATAACGCCAGAACCCCTGTTACCGAACTCGCTCGTGCGGTTGGAATGACGGCACCGAGTGTGAATGAACGACTAAGGAGACTCGAAGAAAGTGGTGTGATTGCGAATTATCGTGTCGAAGTGAACCCAGCTGCATTAGGTTACGGCTTGATGGCGATTGTTCGTATGCGCCAATTACCGGGTAAAATGAAAGAACTGGAAGCGCAAATCAATTCGATTGCTGAAATAGTGGAATGCGACAAAGTCACGGGAGACGACTGCTATATTGCACGCCTTTATCTAAAGGACATCAGCGAACTTGACCCAATCTTAGACAGTATATCTGAACTGGCGGACACCAATACGGCGATTGTGAAATCCACCCCAGTGAAGCGCCGGTTGTTAGTTTAAGCGGCTGTTAAACAATCGGCCCTAATGCGTTCTTGATCACACTGGCAGCGGAGCATTCTCCAACCGAATTTGACCCTTCTTTTCCGAGCGTTTGCAATTTGCTTGTTGCTTCGTATGAGCCCAGACTGGCGGCTTTCTGAAGCCATAATATATAGTTGTTTTGATCTTCTTTGAAATCAAGGTAGTTATCAATATCGTCTTTGTCATTAAAGTCAGAATGGCGTTCCTTATTGAAGGCTTTTGCGACAGTAAGGGCGGCACGACTATTGCCTAATTCCGCAGCGACAGAAGCGATTGCAATGGCCACTTTGTAATTGGTTTTCAATATTTTTCCATTCAATAAGGACTCAGACAAACTGAAAAGAGACTCAGCGTTACCTTCTTTTGCCTGTTGAATGTCGTCTTTGGTTTTTCTGATGACGGTCACTGAAAAATGATCAAGGTTGTCGAGAAAAATAAGATCTTGCTCTTCGAAGTGTTTTTTTAACGCTTTTACCCGAGCGGCTTTTCGTACTTTAAACCCGAAGACCAAGCCGACAAATAAAATACCGACATACACCAATATCATAGCAACGACCGCAGCAAGATAAATGGATATTGGAACCATGTCGAACAGGGGTTTTGGATTAAACATAAGTAAGCGGATGACCGTGCAAGCTAATAGAATAATCAGAAAAAATTTCCCTAGCCCACGAGATTTATTGCTTTCCTCCCACTCTTTTTTGGCTTGTTCGGACTGAATAAAATGTTCTTCATCAATAGGAAGGGCAGTCGCCTTTAGGAAGTCGTCGCTATGGGTCAGCTTTTGTAAAACGGTAAGAGTGTCTTGATCCATGGGAGTACCTTTCGATGAAGTGTTTTGCATTTGTTAGGGTGCATTATAGAGACTTAAGTCGGGAAATCACTACCAATATAGCGATTGTGATATCTGCGCCAATGGCGTGTCGGCTGTTGATTTTCTGTAATGACGCGCAGTAATGTGTAAAATGCTTAACTATTATCGCTATAACTGTTCGCGCAACCATTTATGAGAACCTATGAAATCACATAACCCTTTACGACTCGACAGTCAGCTTTGTTTTGCTTTGTATTCCACTTCGCTGGCGATGACGCAATTTTATAAAGAGCCGCTGTCGCAGATTGGCCTGACGTATCCGCAATACACGGTAATGCTGATTCTATGGGAGCAAGACGGCGTCAGTTTGAAACACATCGGCGATGCCCTTGGACAAAAGTCGGGCGCTCTTACGCCGGTTATTAAACGCATGGAAGCAGATGGCTTAGTTCAGCGTTTACGTGGTGTAGAAGACGATAGAAGCTTAAGCATTGCGTTAACAGAAAAAGGAAAGCAGCTTCGTATGCAAGGGTTGGAAGTAAACCGCTGCGTTGCTGAAGCCTGCGGGATTGATATGGACGAAGTGGTGGCATTGCGTGAGCAATTGGTGAAATTGAGATCAAAATTAATAAAATAATGGTTGCGTAGTAATAGTTATTGCAATAACATAAATTCAACAGCTCAGGACAACTGAGCTTTTATTTGACTTTATAGTTATCGCGATAACTGTTTTGGAAGACTATTTCCGATCATTATTTCGTACTAACCATCACTTAATTAAGGAATCAATCATGCAAGCAATTTATAGCGCAACAGCAACTTCTACTGGCGGCCGCGATGGTCGTTCCGTTTCATCTGATAACAAATTGGACCTTTCCCTCAGTACGCCAAAAGAATTAGGCGGCGCGGGCGGTGAAGGTACAAATCCAGAGCAACTTTTTGCCGCAGGTTACTCGGCTTGTTTCATTGGCGCGTTGAAATTAGTGGCGTCACAGCAGAAAATCAAAATGCCTGCTGACGTAAACGTCACGGCGACAATCGGTATTGGCCCAAACACCAAAGGCGAAGGATTTACCATCAGTGCGGATTTGGAAGTCAACATTCCTGGTGTTGAAGCCAGCGTGGTAGAGCAGTTAGTTGAAGCCGCTCACCAGGTTTGCCCATACTCAAACGCAACTCGTGGCAATATCGACGTGAACTTCACTATCAAGTAAGTCCAATATAAAACGTATTATGTTAGCCCTAAAACTCCCTTTTGCATTAGATTGCGGAAGGGATTTTTTTGTTGCGTTTTAATCGTGATCTTAAGCGACTACACTGGTGCTTGGTACGATACATTTTCTTATTTAAATAAAGGTGGAAAAGCATGACACATCGAAAGCTCGAACAGCATGAGATAGAGAAAGCACTTAACCAGTTAAATACAGAAACGTCACAAGACTGGACGATAGAGGACGAAAAGCTCAGTAAAAGCTTTAAATTCAAAAACTTCCAACACGCTTTTGGTTTTATGACCATGTGTGCCATCTATGCTGAAAAGCAAGGTCATCATCCAGAATGGTTTAATGTGTACAGTACGGTCAAAATCCAACTGACCACCCACGATGTGTCGGGTATTTCCCATAAAGACTTTGATCTTGCCAAGCAAATGGAAACCTTTGCATCGTGCGTTTAGTCCATAATGATGCGTAGGCTTCTGGTTATTTGAGTCGGACTAATTGGCGAGTATCGCAATTAATAGCGGACTGGAAGTTGGCACTAGACCCACTTTTAGGTCGAACGGTTTAAACACCTTATTAATGACTTCTGGTGTGTAGTTGCCTTTGTTGTTTTCAATCTCAGACAGCGTCTTACGAGAAACCCCCGTTAACTCGGTAAAGGCTTCTTGTCTTAGTCCTAAGACTTTCACTCGCAACTCACGAAGCGCAGCGCCTTGCGAAACTTTATTTAATAACAGGCGTTTGATGATCTGATTCACCGTCACTAGCTGTTCTTCTTTTGTCATCGGCGCGAGGCTTTTTGACGCCCGTTGCCGATTAGTTTGAGTGAGCGATGCCGCCGGCTCGGCTTCAATGACGATCGTCGTGTTGATTGGTGTGTTTTGTGGGGAGCTCTCAAGTGGCGCTTTCTGTTTACTTTCTACCGGCGCTTTGGGTGTACGTTTAACTGTTTTTGGCGATGTCACTACTTCCGCTGATGGCTGTTCTGTGGGCTGAACGTCCTTTTTTTCTTTGGCGCTTTTCTTCGCTTCTAACTTGGCTTGTTTTTTCTTTTTAAGCTCGTTTTTCTTCGACTTCGCCTTGTGCTTTTTCATCGGTTGAGCGCTGTCTAATTGGCCTTTCATTTTCATGCTGATCATCTCCAGTAGCTTTAAAAGTGCGTATGGAAGCAGAGTACAGAGTTAATATGACAGATAAGTAACAATAGAATCATTAGCTAATATTTATAGTCTAAAACAAACCAAACAGCCATTCATGGATTAAACGCCCAGGTGCTAATGTACCAAGACCTGCTCCGATCAGTCCGAAAAAAGCCCCTGTAGTAAAGATTTTATGGCGCTTTATGTTTCCTTTTCGAGCAAAATAAATAGTCGCCACGATGCATATTAATATCCTGACAGACAACACATGGAAAAGGCTGTATTGGCCGAATATAGGGGTAAAGCCACTTAACCCAAAAGACATGAGAATACACAGTAAACACGGTTCCCAAGTTTAAAACATGACATATATTGCTTTATTTAAGGCTCTTAATCCTATTGTTATAGGCCGTAGACACGAATCGCATTCGCACCAAATACCTTTTCTTTAGATCGGTGGCTTTGTGATAAATACAGATCAATAGTGTCTAGCCATTTGCCATAAGAGCTGGCGAGTAGGCACACTGGCCAATCGCTTCCCCACAGTATTCTATTATCGCCAAATACATCAAAGAGCGTGTCTAGATAGGGAGATAAATCTTCTGTTTGCCAATTGTCTTTTGCCTCTGTCACCAGACCAGAAAGTTTACAGCTGATGTTGTGGGTGTTACGAAAAGCATTAATGTCTGTGCGCCATTGGCTTAATTCATCATTTTTAATGTTCGGCTTAGCCCCATGATTGATGACAATTTTTAGGTCGGGGTGCCGATCAACCAGTGTCTTTAAATTGTTTAGGTGTTGGGGTTTTATTAAGGCGTCGAATACAAGTTGATGTTGGCTTAGGCTAGTTAACGCGGTGGCAACAGACGGGCTCAGCATCCAATTTACATCGTCGATGTCTTGAATCATGGGACGAAGCCCTACGAGTTTCGGATGTTTTGCTAACTCAGTGATACGTGAAGAAGCATCTGCACGATCAAAATCCACCCAGCCAATAACCCCTTTGATGCTTTCGTGCTGATTGCTCAGTTGCAATAAAAAATCTGTTTCAGCGTCAGTTGGAGCCGCCTGTACTAGAACGGTTCCATCGATGTGATGTGCGTGTAGTAACGGCGCTAAATCATCTGGTTCAAAATCTTTATAAAGTGCGGTTAATTCAGGTGTCAGCCAACCGTAATCATTGCGTTGTAACCGCCAAAAATGTTGATGAGAGTCAATTCGCATGATTAATGACCCCCTTTTTGACGATGATATTGGCATAGGGGCGAATGTCAGATGTTTGAATGATGACAAAGGATTTTTTTGCCCGTTCGTAAAATTCGAAACGCTCAAGCCCTTTTGGAGAAGAGGTGAACTGGGTTTTGTTTCGAATAATTTGAGTAAAATTCTCCACTGTTAGGGGGATGATATCGGGATGATCGACCGTTTCCATCGTGGTAAAGGGGTTGTCTACAAAAGCATCGATTGGGAGGAGGGTTAATATCGCAGATAAGGCCTCGGAACTGTCCACTCCGCTTAGTCTAATACATTCTCGACCATGGCTGGTGGCCGGGAAATTTGCATCAGTAATGAGCAATTCATCACCGTGGCCCATTGCTCTCATTGCATAAAGCAGTTCAGGCGTTATTAAGCTTGGGATATGGTAAAGCATTGTTTTACCTCTTTATTTTTATTGTTGGTATTGGCGTGTTTCACGGTTTTTTTAATTACGTTTTAAAATACTCTTGATGAGATTCTTCTAACGGTAAAAGTCTGGGTATCAACTGACCAATGTGGTATTTCATCGCTTGTCGAGCAGCATCCACATCTTGATTTTTGATCGCTGTTAAAATGGCCTGATGCTCTTTTACGGCTTCTGCGGGTCTTCCTTCTTCTGGCAAAACCAACATGCGCGCCCTAATTAAGTGTAGGGAAACGCTGTCGAGAACTTGTGAAACACCATTGAAACCAGTGAAGTTCATTAGCAATGTATGAAATTCTTCATCCGCTTGGTAAAACCCAACGAAGTCTTTGTCTTCCACCAATAACGCTTGCATGCGAACGTTTCGAGTGAGTGCCGCGAGTTGCTCATCTGTGCGTTCTTGCGTCACTTTTTCTACGGCGGCGATCTCGAGTGCTTGTCGTAAAAAGCTTGCTTCGCGGATTTCATCCATTGAAAAACAAGACACTTTCGTTGCAGATTGCGGAATAACATCGACTAATCCTTCTGCTGAAAGTCTAGCCAAGGCCTCTGCAACCGGTGATCGAGAAACACCTAACTGTTCACATATTGCGCCTTTTCGAATCACTGTGCCGGGTGGGTATTGCATTGAAAGTATGGCTTCTCGCAAAGATAGATAGACCCGCTGAGACAGTGAACCGCTCAAGTTCTGAATTTTATTAAGCGATGACTCCGTCATAATTTTATTCCTTTGTACTAACATGTTAGTTGACGATTGAAATACTTGGTGCTAGTTTAATATACAACAACAATAATTAAATGTGAATTTAGAACAGGGGATTGCCCGTGATCATTGGATCCAAACAAGCCATTCGTTTACATGCTAATGATAACGTCATTATCGCTTTAAGTGATCTTTCTCAAGGCAGTAAACTAAATGAATTTGACGTCACACTGCTTAGCTATGTTCCTAGGGGCCATAAGGTCGCCGTTAAGGAAATAGCAAAAGGTGACAATGTGATTCGTTACGGCCAAATTATTGGCCAAGCCACTCAATCTATCGCTCTAGGTGAACATGTTCACGTACAAAACATGGGCATGGGTGAACACCTTCAAGACTACGCTTTTTCTCAAAATAGCGACCCACTTCTTCCGATTTTAACCCCTCGTACCTTTAACGGTTATCACCGCGATAATGGCAAGGTAGGTACACGTAATTATCTTGGTATTCTAACGTCTGTAAATTGCGCGGGTTCTGTGGCGCGTTTTATTGAGGAAGCCGCCAATAAAGTCGATTTCTTAAAAAACTACCCAAACATTGATGGCATTGTTCCCATTGTTCATAGCACGGGCTGCGGTATGTCTGGTCAAGGTGAAGGTTATCAAACACTGCATCGTACGCTCACCGGTTATGCTAAAAACCCTAACTTTGGCGGCATACTCTTGGTCGGTCTTGGTTGTGAAGTGCTACAAGTGTCCAGTTTAGTGGGCAACCAAGAACCAGGTGCTGCGTTTCGCTACATGACGATTCAGTCAGAAGGGGGGACGCGTAAAACCATAGAAAAAGGGTTGCAAGAACTGCATATACTCGCCAAAGAAGCCAATAAAGCAATGCGAACACCAGCGTCTGTTTCAGAAATTATGGTGGGGATGCAATGTGGCGGCTCAGATGGCTATTCCGGTATTACTGCTAACCCAGCGCTAGGATATGCCTCTGATTTACTGGTTCGACATGGTGGCACAACCATTCTCTCTGAAACCTCTGAAGTGTATGGCGCCGAACATTTATTGACCCGCCGTGCTGTCACTAAAGACGTTGCTCAAAAACTCATCGACCGAATTCATTGGTGGGAAGACTATTGCGCTCGCAATGGTGGAGAGATGGATAACAACCCAAGTCCCGGTAATAAAAGTGGCGGCTTGACTACGATTCTTGAAAAATCATTGGGTGCTGTGGCAAAAGGTGGCAGTGCGCCACTTACCGATGTTTATTTGTTCGGAGAAACCATTGATAAAAAAGGTTTCGTGTTTATGGACAGTCCAGGTTTTGATCCTTGTTCGGTGACTGGGCAAGTGGCATCTGGCGCCAATATGATCATTTTTACCACAGGACGAGGCTCTGTTTCAGGCTATAAACCGACTCCCTGTATTAAATTGGCGACCAATACTGAAATGTACAGTCGTCTTCAGGAAGACATGGACCTGAACTGTGGTGACATAGTCACCGGCGGTGTTTCTATAGAAGAAAAAGGTGCTGAGTTGTTTGAGTTAATTATTCGAATAGCCTCTGGTGAAGAAACAAAAAGTGAAGCGCTTGGCTTTGGTGGGGCAGAGTTTGTGCCTTGGCAAATTGGCGCTGTGATGTAACTGAGATTATGCAACTGAAATTATGTAACTGGGGCTATGTAATGGAAATTATGTCGCTGAGGTTATTACTCAAATGAGAAACGGAGAAACGATTGTGAGACTTAAAGGCAAAACAATATTAATAACAGCCGCTGGTCAAGGAATTGGTAGAGCAAGTGCTGAAGCCTGTTTAAGAGAAGGGGCGAACGTTATCGCCACAGACATTAATAAAGAGGCTTTGCAAAAACTGCAGTCTGACTGCCCACAGATTCAGACGCATTTATTAGATGTAACGGATAGCAATGCGATAAAAGCCTTTGCTAAGACGCTGCCTAATCTAGATGGCTTGTTCAATTGTGCGGGTTTTGTTCACAATGGCACCGTATTGGATATCTCTGATGAAGATTGGGATTTCAGTATGAATCTCAATGTCACTTCAATGATGCGTATGTGTCGTACTTTTTTACCGGGCATGTTGGAACAAGCAAAAATCACAGGCTCGTCTTCGATTGTCAATATGGCTTCTATGGCATCGTCTATTAAAGGCTTTCCTATGCGTACTGCCTACGGTGCGAGTAAGGCCGCGGTGATTGGGTTGACCAAAGGTATTGCAGCGGATTTTGTGAAAAAAGGCATTCGCTGTAATTCGGTTAATCCTGGAACCGTTAATACCCCTTCTCTGCAAGGTCGAATTTCTTCTGCACCAGATCCAGTACAAGCAGAAAAAGATTTTATCGCCCGCCAGCCAATGGGGCGTCTTGCTGAAGTGGATGACATTACTCCGATGGTTGTATTTTTATTATCTGATGAGAGCCTGTGTATTACTGGGCAGTCTTTATCTGTTGATGGCGGAGTGACAATTTAGCGATGTTTGACGCTGAATGTTTGAATCAACTCACCACTATGGAGTGAAGATGATGTCTCTATTGGTTGAAATGCATGGAATTGAAAAGCGATTCCCCGGTGTTTATTGCCTTAAAGGCGTAGGTTTTGAACTGCGCTCGGGTGAAGTGCATGCTCTTATGGGAGAAAACGGAGCAGGCAAATCGACATTAATGAAAATACTGTCTGGCGTGTATCAGCGCGATGGCGGTACGGTCAAAGTGAATGGTTCATTGGTGGAATTTGATGGGCCTAAAGAGGCACAAGATGCCGGTGTTGGCATTATTCACCAAGAACTGAGTCTGATGAACGACTTAACAGTTGCTCAGAATGTCTTTATTGGTCGTGAGCCACGTTCTTTATTTGGCATTATTAATGAAAAGAAATTGAATCAACAGGCGCAAACAATTTTTCAAAAAATGAATTTTGATCTTGATCCGATTACTGAAGTAAGCCAGTTAACGGTGGCGAAACAGCAAATGATCGAGATTGCCAAAGCCTTGTCGTATAAATCTCGCATCCTAATAATGGATGAGCCAACGGCAGCACTCAATGACGCTGAAATTGCAGAACTCTTTACCATTATTCAATCTTTGAAAGCAGAAGGTGTAGGGATTATTTACATCAGTCATAAGATGGATGAGATCAAGCAAATTGCAGATCGTGTCACTGTGATGCGTGATGGTGAATACATAGACACAGTGGAAGCTAAAGACACGCCTTTATCGAAAATCATCTCCATGATGGTGGGTCGAGAAGTGAAAGACGAAAACGTTGATATACCTGATTTATCGGATTCCCCAGAGGTGCTTAGCGTTAAAAGCTTGAGTCGGGGGAAAGAGATTCAAGATGTGAGCTTCTCTCTTAAAAAAGGCGAAATATTAGGGTTTGCTGGCTTGATGGGAGCAGGGCGAACAGAAGTGGCTAGAGCCATTTTTGGTGCTGACGCGTTTGATTCTGGTGAAATTTGGGTGAATGGAAAACATTGCAACATTTCCACGCCAAGTGATGCTGTTGCAGCGGGTATTGGTTATTTATCAGAAGATCGTAAACATTTCGGTTTGGCACTAGGTATGGATGTAAGGGCAAATATATCCATGGCAACACTGGGTCGATTTATCAACACCTGTGGTGTGTTACAAGAAGCGGATATGGAAAAGGTCGCGAATGATTATATTGAAAAATTAGCGATTCGTACGCCGTCAGATACTCAAGAAGTGGGTTTTCTTTCCGGTGGTAATCAGCAAAAAGTCGTCATTGCAAAATGGTTGCTAAGAGATTGCGATATTCTCATTTTTGATGAGCCTACTCGCGGTATCGATGTTGGAGCGAAAGCAGAAATTTATAAGTTGCTTGAGGCGTTGGCAAAGCAAGGTAAAGCCATCATTGTTATTTCTTCAGAATTACCTGAAGTGATGCGCTTAAGTCATCGGATAGCAGTAATGTGTCAGGGTAAATTGACCGGAATATTACCCGGTGGAAAAGCAACAACGCAAGAACAAATCATGGCATTAGCCACACAGTAAACGGCTCGCAGGAGAACAAAAATAATGACAACCGAAAGCCAAACAGCATCACCAAGTCTGATTAGTAAACTGATAAAAATGAGCGCACATCAGCGAGTACTCGCCTTTGCGAGTTTAGTCATATTATTGGTGTTCTTTTCCGTTACTTCCCCTAACTTTATGCAAATGTCTAATATGCTGGCTATTTTGCAAGCCACATCTGTTAATGGCGTATTAGCGGTTGCTGCTACCTTAGTGATTATCTCTGGGGGTATCGATCTATCTGTCGGTACCTTGATGACGTTTACGGCCGTCGTCGCAGGCATATTATTAACAAATATGAACTTACCGCTGCCTGTTGGCGTGCTTGGGGCTATCTTAGCAGGTGCATTTTGTGGATTTTGCTCGGGCTCCTTTGTTGCCAAAATGAAAATCCCTCCTTTCATTGCCACCCTTGGCATGATGTTGATTTTAAAAGGCTTGTCTCTCGTGTTAAGTGGCGCACGCCCTATTTATTTCAATAACACAGAAGGCTATGACGCTATCTCTCGTGGCTCTTTAATTGGCGAGGTATTGCCTTTTTTACCGATTCCAAACGGCGTCTTAATTCTGTTTGTTGTTGCGGGTGTTGCCAGTTATGTTCTGAGTAAAACCGTTTTAGGCCGTTATTGCTTCGGGATTGGTTCTAATGAAGAAGCGGTGCGTTTGTCTGGTGTGAATACAGACCGCTGGAAAATTGCCATTTATGCGGTGGCTGGTGGTATTTGTGGCATAGCGGGTATTTTGATTTCTTCTCGATTGAATTCTGCGCAACCTGCATTGGGACTAGGTTATGAACTAGAAGCCATTGCCGCGGTTGTCATTGGTGGAACCTCATTATCCGGTGGTAGAGGCTCCATTATTGGTACGTTAATCGGTGCTTTAATTGTGGCCGTGTTAACGAATGGATTGCGGGTCTTATCGGTTGCACAAGAATGGCAAACGGTTATTACTGGGGTCATCATTATTCTTGCGGTATATGCCGATATGATGCGCCGTCAAAAATCAAAGTAATCAAAGTAATAAAAGTAATCAAAGTAATAAAAGTAATAAAAGAATGAATGTGAAAAATTGAGTGTTAATCGGTGACGTTAAGTCACCACAACAAAAGTAAACTTTGAAAATAAAAATAAACGGAGTAACTAATATGTTTTCACGTCGTACATTAATAGGCCTTGTCAGTGCTGTATCCATTATAGCGACATCATCAATGGTAAAAGCGGATGATCAGTTATATATCCCATTAGTTTCAAAGGGTTTCCAGCATCAATTTTGGCAGGCTGTTAAGCAAGGTGCTGACCAAGCTGCAAAAGAGTTTGATGTTCGAGTCACATTCGAAGGGCCAGATACAGAAGCGCAGGTGGATCGTCAGATCGACATGTTAGCGGCTGCATTAGCCAATAAACCGGATGCCATTGGCTTTGCGGCGCTAGACAGCCAAGCCGCTATTCCTTTATTGCGTAAAGCACACAAAGCAGGCATCCCTATTGTCGCTTTTGACAGTGGTGTTGCTAGTGATATTCCACTCACAACAGCCACTACGGATAACGTCGCCGCCTCTGCTTTAGCCGCAGATAAAATGGCTGAACTTATTGGTAAGAAAGGCCAAGTTGCTGTAGTAGCTCATAGCCAAACGGGTACCACTGGTATTGATCGACGCGATGGTTTTCTTAATCGCATGAAACAAGCCTATCCGAATATAGAGGTTGTGACCGTTCAATACGGTGATGGTGATCAACTGAAATCTACCGAAGTGGCTCGTGCCATCTTAACGTCGCACCCAAAATTAGTGGGTATGTTTGGTACCAATGAAGGTTCAGCAATTGGTGTGGTTAATGCGGTACGTGAATCCAAAGTGAAAGATCTAGTGGTGATTGGTTTTGATTCTGGTCAAGCGCAAATTGATGCGATTCGTAACGGTTTGATGGCAGGCGCCATTACTCAGAATCCTGTAGGGATTGGTTATGAAACGGTTAAAGCAGCGGTAATGGCGATTAAAGGTCAATCATTACCAAAAGTAATCGATACAGGCTTTTACTATTACACAGCTAAAAATATAGACGATCCAAAAATAGCCGCTGTTCTTTATAAATAACGTTTTCATACCATGGGGGTATTCAATCGCCATGGTATTTTTTTATCGGTAGGAGTGAATAATGAAATTAGTACGTTTTGGACCAGCAGGAAAAGAAAAGCCTGGTGTTATTGATGAAAAAGGCCAAGTTCGAGACTTATCATCGGTTATTCCAGACCTTTCAGATGAGCACTTGAGCGCAAAAACAATGGCGAAATTACATTCATTGGATGTGAGTAGCTTGCCGATTGTAGATGGCATTCCTCAAGAAACGCTACGTCTGGGAGCCTGTGTTACCAAAGTTGGTAAGTTTATCTGCATTGGTTTGAACTATGCCGATCACGCGGCAGAATCTGGTATGCCTGTACCGGCAGAACCCGTTATTTTCAGTAAATGGACATCGGCGATTGTTGGGCCTAATGATGATGTGAAAATTCCAAAAGGTTCAGAAAAAACCGATTGGGAAGTTGAATTAGGTGTGGTTATTGGTGAAGGCGGAAGTGACATTGCTGAAACCGATGCGATGAAACACGTGGCTGGGTTTTGTGTCATTAACGATGTATCGGAACGCGCTTTTCAACTTGAAGGCACAGGGACATGGGATAAAGGCAAAGGCTGCGATACGTTTGGCCCAACAGGTCCTTGGTTAGTCACACCTGACGAAGTGGGTGATTTTAATGACTTGGGTATTTGGTTGGAAGTCGACGGGAAACGTTATCAAAATGGTTCAACGTCTACCATGGTGTTTACCGTTCCTTTCCTGATTGCTTATTGCAGTCGCTACATGAGCTTGCAACCAGGTGACATTATTTCAACCGGTACGCCTCCTGGTGTTGGATTAGGCTTTAAGCCACCCATTTATTTAAAAGGTGGCGAAGAAATGAAACTCGGCATAGATAAGCTAGGTGTGCAATGTCAAAAGGTCGTTAAGGCTTGATTCAATAACGAGCCATATTTATATCTGAATTTAGGTGTGATTAACCCAACTTTTTTTGAACGTTTGTACTTAAGAAGTTGTGACTCAGAGAGTGGACAATGAAAACAAGAATAATAGACAGCAGTGGTTCTAGAATAACGGAACTTGGTTTTGGTAGTGCCGGAGCAGGCAATTTATTTCGTCCTGTACCTTATGAAGACATTACTAAAGCCATCAATAAAGCTCACTCTCTTGGTATTCAGTATTTCGATACCGCTCCTCACTATGGTGCTGGCCTTGCTGAACGTCGGTTAGGCGTCGCCTTACATGATCTACCACGCGCGTATATATTTTTATCAACGAAAGTAGGGCGAGTGTTACACGCCGACAAAAACAGCGTAAAAAAGGACGCTGACTGCTATGTGCAAGCCAGTCCTTTTGACCGTGAATACGATTACACTTATGACGGCATCATGCGTTCATTTGAAGATTCGTTACAACGTTTAGGTGTGAGCCAAATAGACATGCTTTTGATGCATGATATTGGCGAGTTAACCCACAAAGAAAAGAACCGAGTTTACTTTCAGCAAGCGGTTGAAGGTGGTTTCAAAGCCATGACAGAGCTACGTGAACAAGGTGTAGTACGCAATATTGGTTTAGGTGTGAACGAGTGGAAAATATGCGACCAAGCGATGGAACACGCGCAGTTTGACTGCTTTATGGTGGCGAATTGCTTCACCCTATTAAACAACGATATTACGCAGACGTTCACCGATAAGTGCCGTAAGAATCAGGTATCTCTCATTGCGGCAGCCCCTTTTAACTCCGGTATTCTAGCAAAAGGCTCTAAAGGGTTAGGGCATTATTTTTATGGTGAAGCGCCACAAGATATTGTGGAAAAAGTGATTGCTATAGAAAGTGTTTGTGAAGAATTTGACGTATCACTTCAAGCCGCCGCCATCCAATATGCACTGCGTTATGATTGCGTTAAGTCCATTCTAATAGGCATGACAAATGACGTTCGTGTCGCACAAAATGTAGCTTGGTACGAAGAAGATATACCGGAAGCGTTTTGGCAAGCGTTGGCTCCTGTTATCTACTCAAAATAGCGTCCTCAATCCTGTTGTAGGACGCTTTATGGACCTTATCTACTCATAGTCGTTTCTTTTGATTCACCTTTAGAGAGAAACGACGTCATGAAACAATTTACTTATTTCATCTTATTATTCGCTTGCTGGGCTTCGAATGCTTCGGCTTATTCTGTGGGTTTTGACCAAACTATCTTATACACCGACAGCGACCGACCGTTAAAAACCAGCATTTGGTACCCGTCTCAAACCTCGTTTCCAACAGAGCGAGTGGCGGATAATCCTGCTTTTTTAGGAACCGATGTGGTGCGAATCGGTACACCGTTAGCGGGAACGTTTCCACTGGTGGTTATTTCTCATGGTTATCGAGGTAACTGGCGCAATCAAAACTGGTTGGCCACTCGATTGGCTCAAGATGGCTATATTGTCGCGTCGCTGGATCACCCCGGTACGACGAGCTTTGATCATACTCCTGCCATTGCCGCTCAATGGTGGCAACGACCAATGGATATAACTCGCCTCATCGATTGGTTGTTAAAAGAGTCGAACATGGCGCCACTGATTAATGAAACGAACATTACTGGTGTTGGTCATTCATTGGGCGGTTGGACTGTAATGGCATTGGCGGGTGCAGAGTTTGACCGAGACCAGTTAAAGCAAGAATGCATTCTCAAAAACAATCCTCGTGTGTGTGGTTTGATGCCAGAGTTGGGTTTGGATCAAGAACAGAAAGGCGAGCCAACAAGCAGTGTAAAAGATGAGCGAATCAAACGCGTTGTATCATTGGACTTGGGTTTGGCGCGTAGCTTTTCTCGACAGAGTTTGCAAAACCTGACCACGCCAACGTTAATCCTCGCAGCGGGAGTGGACATTGGTGATTTACCTCAAGCCGAAGAATCCGGTTTTCTTGCTCAATACATTCCTCAGGAAAAACGAGATTACATAATTTATTCAGACGCTGCGCATTTCAGCTTTATGCAACTTTGTAAACCGGGTGCGATCGCGATGATCGAAGAGGAAGAGCCTGGCGATGGCGTTGTTTGCCAAGACGGCGACGGTCGTTCGCGGGAAGCGCTGCATCAGGCCATGTACCAAGACATCACACGATTTATCCAAACGCCTTAACGTCATCGTTGGCATAGCGTGCTTTATGCATTAGAGCGTCGAAATGCGCTCGGGGTTTGTTGTGTGACTCGGTTGAATTCACGGTTGAAGTTGGACTTAGTCTGAAACCCTGAATCTAGGTAGATTTGCGTGATGTTCTTATCGCTGCTGGTCAGCAGTGTTTTCGCTCGTTCAATGCGGTATTCATTCACCACTTGCGAGACATTTCTCCCATAGACTTGGTTAATGGCGGCGGATATCTGACGAGCCGGAATGCAGGCTTTTCGAGCGAGTCTGTCTAAGGTCAAATCTGGATCAAGAAAAACTTCTTTCGTCGTCAGCAATACGTCTATTTTATGGACGATGTCTTTCACTTCATCGTCCGTAAGCTGGTGGTTAGGCTTGTCTTTTGGTGCGGTGACAAAAGATTCATTGCCATCTTGATAGGACGTTTCATTAATACTTGGCGCAATGCTCGAGCTGATCATAATCACCGCGATGGCGAGCACGGGTAACAGCACGGCATGACCAATGGCTAGGATAATCAGCACGTGTTCGCCAGAAAAAAGTGAAAAATCGACCGCTAATGCACCATCAATCATCGCAGACATTAATAGCATGGCACCCGCGAGCCGTTCCGCTTTGAGTGCTTTGTCTATATCTGATAAGCGGACTTGCTCGGGGATGCGTGAGGCTTTGAACGACGCATGAATCAGCGCGCTACCGTAACCCACATATAGCAGCGTCAAGACAGGGTCTAGAGGTGGTCGCCAGAAGGGATAAGTAAAAGAGCATAAAATGACAAAAATAGGTGGCAATAAATGCCAAAAACGAAACGCATGGCGTTTGTGAGCACTTGAAAAACAGTACCAAGCCGTCGCAGGAATACAGGCTGCCAAGATAGGTTGCAGTAAACGAAATAACGAGTAATCAAACGTCCAGCGTAGTCCTACTACCGTTGTTGTTAGTGCACACAAAGCGACAAAAGCAAACGCTGACTGAGTGTTTTCTTCACGACGAATAAACAACAAAGCCGCCAATATAGACAACAGTAGGGCAACCACAAAAGGCAATGGAATGGCGATCATTTTGGCTCAGCTTAGATTATTAATGTTTGTTTCTACAGATCATCCTAGTCGACATTATGTCCTAGAAAGCCATCAAGGACGTCCTCGAACCTGATTGAGGACGCAAGTTTCTTGGTGGAAACGTACTTTTAAGTCTTCAAATATCTCTTATTAGGAGAAAAGTATGAACTGGTATTTTGACGGGTGGAAGCGATATGCGCAATTTTCAGGAACCGCCTCACGGGAAGCGTTTTGGGTGTTTTCCTTGGTGAATGTTTTGATCTCAATGCTGTTTGTCGTGTTGGAGGTGTTTTTTCAAGCGACATGGAAAATGGATGCGCTTTATAGTCTGCTGGTTTTTTTGCCGATGCTGTCTTTAACTGTTCGCAGATTGCACGATACCAACCGCTCTGCTTGGTGGTTGTGGGTAGTCTTGGTTCCTGCAATCGGTATGGTGATTCTGCTTATTATATTGGCATTACCGAGCGACAGTGGAGATCAAACATTCGATTATCCACAAGTTGGCGGAACATCATGAAAATCATCAATAAGATAAAGGCTGTTAATAACTACCCCCACTTATCCACCAAGTTATGCTCATTTTGGCTATTTTTGTCGCTCTTTTCTGCTGAAACAATGGCTTTAGACATAAGCGCTCCTTCTGAAATCAAAGCCGTGGTGTATATCGCGTCACCAAAAGTCGGAACACTATTGCAACTGCGTGGCATCGCTGGAAAAGGCGTGCTTGTTTTTAGAGAGGAGTCTGTTAGACGAGCAATCGTCCAGCAGCAAGGCAATACACATTGTATTTCTGCACCGATTCGGTTTGCTGCGGGTGACTTTGGCGGCTCGGCCATTGGCATTCAGTCAATCAACAGCATTCGGTTATTGATTTACTCCGACAAAGTAGCGAACAAACTCATCGCAGGGGAAGAAATCGTGAGTGAAGACTACGATATTACCGATCAAAGCGACGCCAGATTGGGTGATATTAAAATCGAATCTGGTTTAACGCTGAGCTACGGTTTTGTACTCAACCCTGGCGAATGGTCTTGGTCGTCGGTATTTGGGCTGGATCAAAAAAATGTGGATTGTGAGCCGTCGTTTATGTCACCGTGGTGATGCAATTACGGCCATTTTCCTTTGAACGGTAGAGCGCTTCATCAGCACGAGTCATCAGCTGGTTTTCCGCTATTCATTTTTTTCTTATTGCCTCATTGATACGCACTGTCATCACATTCCCTATGAACTGGGTTATGCTAATCGAAGCATCTTTTTATTAGGATACATGACAGGAAGAACTATGTTTTCACACATCTATTACGGCGTTAGTAACTTTGAACTCGCTTATAATTTTTATAGCAAGCTAATGGCTTGCTTAGACATCCAAGAGCGATTTTATGACCGAGACAAACCGTGGGCGGGTTGGAACAGCGATAGCGCCGATGGTCGCCCTTTATTCGTTATCAGCAAACCATTCAATGGCCAACTGCATCACGCGGGCAACGGCCAAATGATCGCTTTCACCGCAAAAAATCGAGCCACCGTCAACGCCGCTTATGATTTAGCCATAGCAAACGGCGCGACCTGCGAAGGCCAACCGGGGCTGCGCAATGAATATCACCAAAGTTATTACGGGACGTATTTCAGAGATGTCGACGGCAATAAGGTTTGTGTTGTGTGTCATGAGGTTGAGTGATGAAAATGATGTTCAATAAGCTCAAAAAACAAGCCAAAGAGATGAAGCGCCATACATTGACGGTGTATTTTTCCATCCAAAATCCTGACATGCCGTGGTTCGCAAAACTGCTGGCCATGCTGGTAGTGGCTTATGCACTTAGCCCGATTGACTTGATTCCTGACTTTATTCCCGTTATCGGTTACTTGGATGATTTAATCATTGTTCCGATTGGGTTGGCACTGGTTATACGACTCACACCACAACATGTGATCCGCGCCGCAAAGTTGAAAGCAGAGAGCGCCGCCGAAAAACCAGTGAACTACTACACTGCCGCTGTATTTATCCTCATCTGGCTGCTTTTGTTCGGTTACGCCATACACTATGGTTACCAATTTCTTAACTAGTAAATACCTAGCACTGTCTCGGCAAAAGCCATAATCTAAGTTGGCAGCTCAACGATAATCAATTACCGTAGAGCAAAATATCCCCGAATTGAGGTTTATACGTGGCGACAAAGCAGGATGTGCTATCCCTGATCGAGAAGACTTATCCAACGCTCTCTCCTTCGGCGCGATCAATAGCGAATTATTTACAACAAAACCCCTTGGCGATTGTGAGTCAAACGTCGGCCGAAATTGCGGACAACACCAATACGTCAAAAGCCACCGTGAGTCGTTTTTTTCGCCAGCTTGGTTATGATTCGCAACAAGGTGCCAAACAAGCTCAATTAGCATTGCGCGAAAGCGGCGTTCCTATTTTCACCCAAGGTTCGTCTTTGGATCAAACTGCGCAGGAGCTAAAAAACCTATCGCTTACCTTTGAAGGCTTGCGACCAGAGACCCTTAACGAGATCAGTGAGCGCCTAGCCAAAGCAAGCCGAGTGACCTTGATAGGTTTTCGTAATGCTTATCCGTTGGCGTTGCATTTTCGTCAGCAGTTGCAACAAGTGCGTCATTCCGTTCGCTTGTTACCGCAACCGGGTCAAACCTTGGGGGAAGACCTACACGACATTCTCGACGATGAAGTGATTGTCTTGCTGGGCTTTAGGCGTCGAACACGTCAGTTCAAGCAAATCGTTGAAGCTTTGCAAGGTCGAACTACAGTCTTGATCACAGACCCAACGGGTCAGGTGTATAACCAACAAGTGTCCCATGTGCTGCTTTGCCACCTCGGAAATGAAAGCCCATTCGACAGCTATGCCGCACCGATGAGCCTAATTTCTATGTTGTGTAATCGAGTATTCGGTTTTCTGGGCGATGCGGCCAGTCGCCAGACGCAGGCGATTTCGTCATTGTATGAAGATTTAGATGAATTAGAGCCTTAGTTTTACAGAAAATAATCTTAGTAATCGAAAGAAAATTCACCTACATTTAGAGTAGAAAATATTGATTGCATAATAAGGAATATAATTCTATGGATATAAGAAATTATCAAAGTGAGAAGCCTGCTGACTCTGATCAATTTAGTGGGCAAGGGCATATGAAGGTGGCTGAAGCGATATCTAATATTTTAATTTTTGATAGCAGTCAATATATTATAGGTGTTGAAGGTGATTTAGGTGCAGGTAAAAGTTCGGTTATTAAGATTTTGGAGAAAAAAATTATAGAATCAGGTTTTCATGTTGTTACATTTGATACTGACCAGTATCAGAAAACATTAAAAACTGCTTTAATAAAAATAATTGAGTCAAAAATAAGAGGTCTTTTAGATAAAAAAGATAAAGTTGGCCTTTCTAGACTGAAAAAAGCAGTAGAGACTGCACTTGGAAAGCGCCTTGAATATACGAAAGATACTAATAGTCATATATCGTTCTCCACAATAATATTTGTTTTCTTTTTTGCTGTAGCTGTTTTGCAATTAAAACCATCTTTGAGTTTTCTTTTTGATCTTGTGAAAGAACTTCAAGATATCAACTTTTCAAGTGGTTTTTTATCTTTGATACTTCTTATTTCTCCCATTCTAGCTTTCTTTATAATGAAGTTTTTTGGGGTGGAAACCAGATTGGGAGATTTGTTAAAAAGAAATACCCTTGACAAAATAAGTGAAGTTATTGATGTTAATCGAGAGGTTGGTGCTGTTGAGTTAAAAGAGGCATTTGAAATATTCTCAGCTCTTATCCCCAAAGAAAATACACTTCTACTTGTTATTGATAATATTGATCGAGTCTCACCTAGTATTGCTAGAGAAATTTGGAGTGATATTGAAATTTTAATATCTTTAAGCAATGAAAGGTTTCGAATACTCCTCCCATATTCAGAAGAACATTTGGCTAAAGCTTTAGAAAAAAGCTCTATAGACGAGACTCAGTCTGGTAAGGAATTCATTAGTAAACGCCTTCCGGTTTCTTTTTCAGCACCACCAATTGTTACTACCGGATGGCGTGATCAGTTTGATACATACTGGTCTTATACGCTTCCTGATATTTCAGGAAAAGAAGGTGTCAAAGACTTGATTGAAATTTGGGCTGGAAAAATCACACCTAGATATCTGAAAAATATAGTAAATCGGATTGGTGCAAAAATTGATAGTTGCCCAGAGTCTAATGATGATCTGAGTGGGGCATCATGTGCTGCTTATTTAATGGCTGTCAAAGATGGTCAGGTAACCATTAACAGTTTCCTTGCTGAGCCCAAAAGCACAAATTCTGATGATAGTGAATTAGTCGATATTGAACGTAAAGTCATTAATACACATAGAATACTGCGTAAGTACGATGGAGACAAAGATAATTGGTCGAAGCAAATTGCAGCCCTTCATTTTCAAACATCATTTGATATTGCTCAGAGCGAATTGATTATAGATCCTATTAGAACCGCATTTAATAGTTTTGATATTGATAATTTAATAAAAATTAGTTCTTTATTTGGTTTTGAAGTGTTTTTTAAGAAGCAATTGGCTAGTACAAATGTTGCTGATTTAGTGAGGATATCTGCACTTTTATCTGAAGATGATAGAGGTATTGAAATTATTCATGACTACCTTGTTGATATAAATCATGAGCTTAAAGACTCTTTATATGAAAATACGGATTTTGATGAAGACTTAGTTGATGACTATAAAAAGTTAAAAGAAAATGGAATTAATATAGACTTAAAGATTCCTAATTACTTACAAAATCAGGCTACTAATGATATCAATAAAATTTTCAGAAAATTGAAATTAATTAAAAGTAATGAGAATTCGAAAGAAGTTATTGATTCAATTAATTCTCAGGTAAAATCATTAGAGAAAAAAGTCGAAGAGTGTTACGAATATTATTGCGTTACAGCTAATTTGCCTGATTTTATAAAAAATCCAAAGTCAGACTTTGTTGTAAATGCACTTTTTCCTATTATAGATGATATTAAAGAATGGAATGTTCGTGAAATAATAAATGAATTAAGTGCTAAGTCTCTTACTGTTTCTGCCTGTAAACGGCAGATGCTACTTAATGATAAAATTAATATTTTTCCTTTGATTTTGAAAAAAATACATGTTGGTCAGTTGCAAGATTTAGAAAGTGAAGATTTATTGAATTCTATTGATATTAAAGATAAGGTTTCTTTAATTAATCTATTACCTTTTGAAAGTAAATGGTATGAAGAGCAGAATAAAAACTATTCCCAAATGCTAGTTGATAGCATAGCAGAAATGTCGAAATCTGATGAATCAGATGAGAATACGGTTACTGCATTTATTGCTTTGTGTGCGGCAGCATTTGTTAATGAACTTATTCCTGCCGATAATATAACTTTAAGGCAGACAAATGGACAGCGTAATTCTCTGTCATCTGTTGATTGGCTTGCGTCGCAACTTGAGGCGCATCCAAAGTCACAAAGTTTCATAGTTGATTATTTAAGTACATGCAAGTTCGCTAAAATTTTAACGTGGAGTAAAGATAATAAAGTTGGGAAATACTTTGTTTCCAGTTTAGAGGAGCTGATTACCACGAGCAGAATCGACTCAATGAACATAGAACCTCTTTTGCTTGGTGACTATGCGTTCATAAGAGATAACGCAGAGAAACTTAATTCAAAAGAGATACTAGATTGGATGGGGCGGTGGCGTAAGTATACTAAAGCTCCCCAAACTTGGCTTAAATGGAGCGATGAATTAGTAAACGACATTCTTGAATATAAACCTGAGTTCTTGTTAGGGCAGCTCATAGAATGTTTTGATAGTCCTGATATCACAAAAGAGCAGTGGCTACAACGAATGAAAGAACACCATCCAACCATTGAAAAATTTGCAAATTATTTTTCTAGTGGAAGTCAGCTTTTGAATTATCAGGACTCTCTTCATCAAGCACTTAAAGATATTCCGATTCAGCAACATACCTATGATGTTGAGCTTGTTAGTTTGTTTGTAAGGTTGATTAGTGGGTATAAAAAGCATGGAATCAGAGCAACATTGACAGCGAATTTCTTTAAAAATAATACAGATTTAGAACAAAGAAATAGAGTGATAAAGTACTTTGGATCATTTATTGATATGCCGAAGATCGAAAGTGACGTTGTAGAAATGGAAGTGATTAGCTTATTAGATAATGCTATGAATCAAAATTATCAAGAAGTCAAAAGTTGGTTGCTCAAACAAACTGGGTGGAACATATCAGAGTGGTCGGCAGATAACCTAGGTGGCTTATCTGGTGTTTTTGAGAGCTTTCCAGAATTACAAGAGGAAGAGCTGACAAAAGAAGTTTTGAAGAGACTTGAAGAACTGCGTTCAGCAGAGACACATCTAACTGATGAATATGTAAAGGATAGTGAAACCAAGTAGTGGAGCTCTGCAAGTTTAAACTTAGACGAGTAGAGCTTTAATTTTAAATCCACACTGTTTGCGACACTTTTGAAGAAAAATTAGAATTCTTTTTTTGTTTCAGTTGACAGGGTGGTGAAACGATTGTTTCATATGTGCTAATCAAGCGGAGGACATATGAAACATTTCATGGTAGACAATCCCTTTCTGACACTCTCCAAAACGGTTTGGAGTGACACAACACCAGCCGATAATTCCTTACCGTTAACCGGTTTACGTTTGGCGGTGAAAGACTTGTTTCATATGGCAGGGCTGCCAACTTCTGCAGGCAATCCAACTTGGCTTGCTACTCATCCGATTCCGACGAAAACGGCTTCTAGCGTCGCTGCTTTGCTTGATGCTGGGGCAATTTTTTGCGGTAAAACCATCACTGATGAGTTGGCTTACAGTCTCAACGGTCAAAATATTCACTACGGAACACCCTCAAATCCGGTGACACCAGATCGTCTCCCAGGCGGGTCGTCATCGGGTTCGGCGGTGGCTGTTTCGTCTGACCTTGCCGACATTGGCTTGGGCACAGACACCGGTGGCTCGATTCGTGTGCCAGCCAGCTACAATGGCTTGTTTGGATTGCGTCCGACCCATGGCGTGATTCCATCCGACAACATGGTGGCGCTTGCCCCGTCTTTCGATACGGTTGGCTGGCTCACCAAAGATTTAGCCACGCTGGAAAAAACCGCTGCCATTCTTTTGAAAAAAAGTGCATTGAAAAAAAGTGCATTGAAAAAAAGTGCATTGAAAATAAAGACCCCGAAAAGAATCAATAACGTCGTGATTGCCAACAATTTGATCGATCAAGTCGCCCACGAAAAAGCGCTAAAAGCGCAGCTGCAAACATGGCGCGAGCAAGGCTGTTTTCCGAAAGAATCCTCTTTGGAGATCGATACGCAAACATGGAAAACCAGCGAGACGTTTCGCACCTTGCAAGGCGCAGAAATCTGGCATGAACATGGCAAGTGGATCGAGAGCCTTAAGAGCCTTGATGATGTTGAGGCCTCGTCAGTCTTTGCACCAGACATTCAATTGCGCTTTGAGTGGTGTAAAACCATTTCAGATGCAGACGTTGCTGCGGCGAAACAACAACGACAACGGTTTACGGATTGGCTCGAAAGCGAAATCGAAGGGTCGGTTCTTATCATTCCGACCACGCCCGGTTTAGCGCCTTTATTTGATGCCTCCGATGACGAGCTAGCTGCGTATCGCAATCAGTTGATGGACATGACGGCCATTGCAGGGTTGGCCGGTCTTCCTCAGTTACATTTACCGGTTTGTACCTTAGATGGCGCGTCATGTGGCTTATCTTTGTTGGGATCAAAAGGCACGGATATGGCGTTGATTGAATTCGCAAAAACCTTAATGGAGTCGGCGTCATGAAAAAGAACGAGATAGCTTTTACGGCACCGCATTTTAAAGCCACAGAAACAGGACGGAAAATTCTAGAACAAGGCGGCACCGCGATAGAAGCCATGGTTGCGGCGGCGGCCACGATTGCGGTGGTGTATCCGCACATGAATGGCCTGGGTGGCGACGGTTTTTGGTTGGTCAGCGAACCGGGCAAAACACCCGTCGGTATTGATGCTTCTGGCAAGGCTGCAGAACTGGCGACACTGGGTTTTTATTGCGGCCATGACAGCATTCCGACACGAGGAGGCAAAGCCGCCTTGACCATGGCCGGCGCCGTCGCAGGCTGGCAAGAAGCGTTAGCTGTGAGCCAAGAATGGCAAGCCGCCTCCAACGCACAAAACTTGCCTTTATCGACCTTGCTTGATGACGCGATTCAATTAGCGAAAAACGGCAGCGCGGTGACAAAAACCTACGTCGACGCCAGTAAGAAAACCTTTGCTGATTTGGTTCATGTTCAAGGTTTTAACGAGGCGTTTTTGACGGCGGGAGGCCTTTATAAAGAAGGTGATAATCTGACCTTGCCCGTGTTGGCGAAAACGCTTGAACAGCTTGCTGAAAAAGGCTTAGACGATTTTTATCATGGTGACATCGCCGCACGTTTGTCGAAAGATTTGGCGACAGCAGAGTCGCCGATTCGCTTGGCAGATTTTAATTCCTATCAAGCAAAGCGCGTTGCGCCTTTACAGGTTAAAACCAGTGTTGGTTCTCTTTATAACTTGCCAGCACCGACACAAGGGATCGCGTCTTTATTGATTTTGGCCTTATATGACAAGCTCTATAAGCAAGGCAAAACCGCCACAGATATGGCGCATTTATTGATTGAATGCACCAAACAAGCCTTTATCGCCCGTAACCAATTCGTTACTGATGAATCACGTTTAGCAATGGATTTGTCGTCTTTGCTGGAAGACGAACGGTTGGAGAAAATGTGTCACGACATCGCCTTAGAACGAGCGCAACCTTGGCCGCATCAAGCCAAACATGGCGACACGATTTGGATGGGCGCGTGTGACAGTGAAGGTCGAATGGTCAGCTACATTCAAAGCTTGTATTGGGAATTCGGCAGCGGTGTGGTGAGTCCTTCCACTGGTATTGTGTGGAATAATCGCGGTTCGTCGTTTTCGTTAGATAAAGACTCATTACAAGCGCTTTCGCCGAACTTGAAGCCATTTCATACACTGAATCCTGCTTTTTCCGAATTAAACGATGGTCGTCGCATGAGTTACGGCACCATGGGCGGTGAAGGTCAACCGCAGACTCAAGCGGCGCTGTTTAGTCGTTATGTTTATCATGGTATGCCGTTGGATCAGGCAATCAGCGAAGGTCGTTGGTTGCTGGGACGTACATGGGGTGATGTGAGTCATAATTTGAAAGTCGAGGGAGACTTTGCCGAGATCGCCGCTGATGAGCTGGTGAAACGCGGACATGATTTGGTGATCGTCGATTCGTGCAATGAATTAATGGGTCACGCTGGCGCGGTGGTGCTTCATCAAGACGGCCATGCCGACGCGGCGACGGATCCACGAAGCGATGGCTCAGCCATCGTTAGTGTTTTTATTTAGTAACACTTTTTTAAGACGTATTTTATTAGTAATACTTTTAGTTAGTAATTATCCAACTTAGGAGCGAACAGAAAAATGTCATTCATAATGGAAAACTATTCCATGATTCTCGCCATGATGGCCACTGGTGTGGTGGGCGGGATTTTAGCCGGTTTGCTGGGTGTTGGTGGTGGAATTGTCATCGTGCCGGTACTGTTTTTCTTGTATCAAGGATTGGGTGTCAGTGCGGATACGGCTATGTTGGTGGCAACCGCGACGTCGTTGGCGACCATTATCCCGACGTCCATTAGTTCGATTCGAGCTCATAAGGCCAAAGGCAATGTGGATTTCGACTTGCTGAAACGCTGGGGATTTTATATTTTTTTAGGCGTGATGGTTGGCAGTTTTGTCGTGACTCGTGTGGATGGTGAGTGGTTATCTTTGATGTTCGGCATCATTGCGACCTTATCTGCCTTGAATATGTTGCTGGGTAAAAAAGACAGCATGTTTAAATCCTTACCGGGTAGTACTGGCCAAGGTGTGATTGCTACCTGTGTTGGTTTCTTTAGTTCAATGGTGGGTATCGGCGGCGGCACCTTGACGGTCCCTATTCTGACTTTCTGTAATTACCCAGCGCATCGTGCGGTAGGCACAGCGGCTGCGGTTGGTTTGATCATTTCATTGCCTGCGGCATTAACCATGCTGGTTTTTGGCCAAAGCCCAGTTGATGCGCCATACGGCACAATAGGTTTGGTTAATCTGATTGGCGTGGCGTGCATCATTCCATTGACGGTTTTATTTGCGCCTGTTGGTGCAGGATTGGCGCATCGTTTGGACGCTTCTAAGTTGAAGAAAGTCTTCGCTGTGGTGTTGATTTTCACTGGCATCAAGATGCTTTATCAGGTTCTAGCTTAGGAAATTATTATGCAGCCACTTTCATTGCCACCAAGATTACTCATGGGCCCCGGCCCGATTAACTGCTACCCACGCGTGTTGTCGGCCATGTCGACTCAGCTGGTGGGGCAATATGATCCAACCATGACCAGCTACATGAACGAAGTGATGGCGTTGTATCGTCGCGTTTTTAATACCAAAAACCAGCAAACCTTTTTGATCGATGGCACGTCGCGCGCAGGAATTGAAGCGGCTTTGGTGTCTTGTTTAGAGCCTGGCGATAAAGTGCTGATTCCTATCTTTGGTCGCTTCGGTCATTTACTCGCTGAGATTGCCGAACGCGCCGATGCAGAGGTTCACACTATCGAAGTGCCTTGGGGTGAAGTCTTTGATCCACAGCAAATTGAAGACGCGATCAAAAAAGTACAGCCAAAATTATTGGCGATTGTACAGGGCGATACCTCGACGACTATGTTTCAGCCTTTGGAAGCGTTAGGTGATATTTGCCGCGCTCACGATGTGTTGTTTTACACCGATGCGACGGCGTCTATTGGCGGTAACCCGTTGGAAGTTGATGCGTGGAAAATCGACGCTGTGTCGGTTGGTTTGCAAAAGTGTCTCGGCGGCCCATCAGGCAGCGCACCGATGACGCTAAGCGATCGCTTTGTGTCTTGTGTACGCAAACGCGCTCATGTGGAAGCGGGGATTCGTGATGCGCATCATCAAGGTTCATCTGGTATGCGCATTCGCTCGAACTATTTTGATTTGCCCATGATTATGGATTATTGGGGCGACGAGCGTTTGAACCATCACACGGAAGCCGCGACCATGTTGTTTGGTTCCCGTGAGTGTGCGATTGCGTTACTTAACGAAGGCCAAGGCGCCGTGATGAAACGTCATCAGGTAGCTGGTGATGCCATGCTACAAGGCGTTCTTGCTATGGGCTTGACGCCATTTGGTAACTTAAAACATAAGATGAGCAACGTCGTTGGCATTCATATTCCTGCCAACGTAGACGGCGAAAAAATTCGCCATGATTTATTGAACATTTTTAACATCGAAATAGGCACTAGCTTTGGTCCATTAAAAGGCAAGGTTTGGCGCATCGGCACCATGGGTTACAACGCTCGCCAAGACGCCGTATTGCACACCTTACAATCGCTGGAAACCGTGCTTAGACGTGCTGGATTTGCGTTACCAGCGGGTGCGGCAGTCGATGCGGCGATGGCCGTTTACAGTGGAGAATCATAATGACTGATTGCGATAAACTCGCTCAGTTGGTCATGGATCGCTGTGACGAACTTGGAAAAATCAGTCAAAGCGATGATTGCTTAGATCGTCGTTATCTCACCAAAGAACACAAACAAGCCAATGAGTTAGTTAGCGGTTGGATGCAAGACGCAGGCATGCAAACGTGGCAAGACGAAGCGGGCAATCTTTGGGGGCGCTGGCAAGCGGCAGATCCAGACGCGCCGCGCTTTATCATGGGCAGTCATTTGGATACGGTGCCAAACGGCGGTCAATACGACGGCATGTTGGGGGTTATCACGCCCGTAACCTTGATTGCCGCAATGAAAGCGGCCGGTATTCGTCTCCCGTTTCATCTCGATGTAGTCGGTTTTGGTGACGAAGAGGGCACGCGTTTTAGCTCCACATTGCTTGGCAGTCGCGCTCTGACAGGCCAATGGCCAGCAAACTGGGCGGATGTAAAAGACAGCGATGGCATTAGTTTGGCGCAAGCGCTAAAAGGCTTTGGTTCGGACTTTGCGAGTATTCCGAATGCCGCTATTTCAACAGACAATTTGCTCGGTTACCTTGAGCTGCATATTGAACAAGGGCCAGTTTTAGAAGACTTAGATTTGCCAGTTGGTGTCGTTAGCGCCATTGCGGGTGCAAAACGCTTTGAATTTAATGTCATCGGCATGGCCGGACACGCTGGCACAGTGCCAATGAATCTCCGTCAAGATGCCCTTTGCGCCAGCAGCGAGATGATTCTGGCGATAGAAAAAGTCGCACAAAATCATGGCATTGTCGCCACGGTTGGGCGCATTCAAAATCGCCCGAATGGCGTGAATGTAATTTCTGGTAATACGGGATTTTCCCTCGATATTCGCAGCGAATTTGACGAAAAACGCGACGTCGCGCTCGACGAAATATTGCTTGAATTAGATGCTATTGCCGCACGGCGTAATGTGCGCATAGAGCGCAAAGCCACCCACGCTGCCAACGCCGTGCATTGTGACGCCAAGCTACAAAGCGTGCTACGCAAGGCCATCGAAACACAAAATATTCCGGTGCATACCTTATTTTCTGGTGCGGGACATGACGCCATGGCGATGGCGGATATTTGCCCTGTGGCCATGTTATTTATACGTTGTGACAAAGGCATTAGTCATCACCCAGCGGAAGCGATTGATACGCCTGATGTGGCGGTTAGTCTCGCTGTGTTGAGTCACACATTACAGAATTTGAGCTAACATTTTTTTGTGGTTACTCAGCATAACGCCTAGCTCTTGTTGTGCTTCACTCAGCATAACGCCTCGCTCCCCGAGCAAGCTCGAAGAATCGCTCTGGCGTTATGCTGAGCAACGCTGATAAGACCAATTTCAAAAAGGATTAAGATATGCAATTTACGCGCATTTTTAACGATGATCAGGGCAAGAGCCATTTCGGTGATTTGAATATCGATGTCCGCGATGGTGGTCCAATTGGCTTTTTGTCAGAGCGTTTTCCAGCAGGCGAGATGATCTTCCGTGAAACCCCAAGCGACTACGATTTCAAATGGCACCCAGCGCCACAGCGTCAGTTATTGTTCATCATCAAAGGTCGCTGCGAGTTCAAAGTGTCGTCCGGTGAAACTCGCCAATTCGGCGCTGGCGACGTTGTCTTGTTAGAAGACACAGAAGGCGAAGGGCACTGCAGCAAAGCCTTATTTAATGAAGTTAGGCATTCCATCTTTGTGACCGTATCGGATGACGTGGTTTTTTAACGAACTCTTCGTAAGAAAATGGCGATTGTCCTGAAAGGTCAATCGCCATTTTTTTATGGTTAAGCAGGCGGATGATTCTCTATCCAATGATCGGCAATCTCTTCGCGGCGGGCGATCCAGACTTTCTCGTGAGATTGAACGTAATCCAAAAACTTCTTCAGTGCCATAAAGCGGCTTGGTTTGCCAAGGGTTCGACAATGCATGCCGATGGACATCATTTTCGGTGCGGTGGCGCCTTCTTCGTACAAACAATCAAAGTTGTCTTTCAAATACTGGAAGAATTCTTCGCCATGATTAAAGCCATAAGGCGAGGAAAACTTCATGTCATTGCAGTCAAGGGTGTACGGCACGATGAGGTGCGGTTTGGTTTGACTTGTATCCTTGTGATGCGGGACTTTTACCCAATAAGGTAAGTCATCGCCATAGTTGTCTGAATCGTATTTTAGCTGCGTGTGTTCTGCGACCAAGGCGCGTGTGTTTGGCGAATCACGTCCTGTGTACCAACCGGTTGGTTTTACGCCAGTCACTTTTTCGATAAGAGCGAGGGCTTTGGTCATGTGTTCTCGTTCTTGCTCGATGGGCATGTCTTGGTAATGAATCCATTTTAGCCCGTGGCAGACAATTTCGTGTTTGCCTGCTACAAAGGCTTTGGCCACGTCTGGATTGCGCTCCAATGCGGTCGCAATGGCGAAAACCGTTAGCGGTAAACCTCGGCGTTCAAACTCGTTGAGTATGCGCCAAACGCCAGACCGAGAACCGTACTCGTAAAGCGATTCCATGCTCATATGTCGGTCTTTGAATGGCTGCGCACCAAATATTTCTGACAGAAACGTCTCGGCGTGTTCGTCGCCATGAGCAACACAGTTTTCACCGCCTTCTTCAAAATTTAAGACAAACTGCAGCGCGACACGAGCGTTGTTTGGCCATTTAACGTTTGGCTGCCCGTGTCGGCCATAACCTGCGAAATCACGTTCTAAATAATGTTTCATTGTCTTAGTCTCACTTCTGTCGCATGTCGTCATTTTCGAATGTTTTATTTATGCAATTAATATACACATTATTGGTTCTGTGTCTTATCTGGTGTTATGAAAAAGCCCCGCATTAAAGAATGCGGGGCTCTCTTAGCGAACTTAATCGACTAATTACAACATGTTAGAAGCGCATTAAGGTGAAGTGGCTAGAGATCTGCTTCTGCTGCCGCCAGCATGTCGAACTCTTCTTCTGGTGTTTTCGCCACAAGGTGGTTTTTGCTATACAAGAAGTAGTACGCTGCGCCAATGGCGAATAGCACTAGGGTGTAAAAAAACGCGCGAGGGTCGTATGCGTAAACACCCGTCAGAGCCAGCAATGATAAAACAAACGCAATAGATGAAGTGAAAATACCGCCAGGTGTTTTATAAGGACGATGCATGTCTGGATGGTTTATGCGCAGCAATATGTGGCTAAGTGCCATCAAGGCATAAGACACGGTTGCACCGACAACCGCCATGGCCAGCATTAGGTCACCTTCGCCGGTCAAAGAAGCAAGGAACCCCAAAATACCTGGAACGATCAATGCGCGTGAAGGCACTTTGCGCTTGTCCGTGACAGACAAACTTTGTGGAATGTAACCAGCACGAGATAAGGCAAATACTAGGCGACTGTAACCGTAAATAATCGAGAAGAAAGACGCGACCAATCCAGCGAGTCCAAGTATGTTGACCGCCGTACCCAGTGTTTCATGTCCTGCAAAGTTTAGCGCATCGACCAATGGAACCGCGCTTTTACCCATAGCGTCTGCACCAGCAGCACCAGCCAATAAAAACACCACTAACAAAGCGGTGAACAACAAGAAAACCATCGCGCCGATGATGCCTTTTGGTACATCTTTGGCTGGGTCTTTGGCTTCTTCGGCGGCCAATGGCACACCTTCGACGGCCAAAAACAACCACATACCAAATGGCAAAGCGGCCCAAATACCGTACCAACCCATTGGCATAAACTCACTTGCACCAACAGCATCCGTCACAGGCACATCAAATAAACGGCTTGTATCGAAATCGCCAATCAATGCGACGGCGGTAGCTAGAATCGCGATGACCGCTAAACCACTAATCACCATCATGACTTTTAATGCTTCGCCAGCACCGGCTAAATGAATACCGATAAAGACAATATAAAATGCGGCGTAGACCCAAGGCCCATTAAAACCCAATAAGGCTTCCACCGCAGAACCGATGAAAATAACAATGGCGGCGGGCGCCAGTGCGTATTCGATTAATACCGCTAAGCCAGTTAAATAACCGCCAGTTGGTCCCATGGCTTGGCGAGCAAAACTATAACCGCCACCTGCCGCAGGAATGGCGGCTGACATTTCAGCTAAGGCCAATACAAGGGTAAAATACATCACAGCCATTAGTCCTGCTGCAATGGCAAAACCGCCCCAGCCCGCTTCCGCAATACCAAAGTTCCAGCCCGCGAAATCACCGGAAATTACGTAGGATACGCCCAAGCCCGCTAGCAAAACCCAGCCAGCGGAGCCTCTTTTAAGCTGGCGTTTAGCCAGATATTCCTTATTCATTTGATCAGACATAGTAGTTCCCTTTGTTCTCTTTTAATTGTGGTTTTTATAGTCATTTTTTACCCGGATGGGCTTATATTTTTTATGGTTACTTTTTCTTTTTTCTCATGGTTAAGATATGAGAAAGTTTTTAGATTCTTTACTGGTGTCTATGATTAAGTCATCGTTTGATCGGTCTTTCAGTTTTACGCCAGACAGTTTGAGAGTGCGTGCTTCGTTTAATAAATAGAACGCTTTGCGCGCTGCTTCTTGATAAACCAAACCGGCCGGACGAACATTGGATATGCAATTTCTAAAGGCGTCAGTAAGGCCGACTTTACCGCCCCATGTCAGGTACAAACCTAAGCTATCCGGTGAACTAAGGCCGGGGCGTTCACCGATCAGCACTAATACGCATTTAGCGTTTAGGCGCTCGCATACATCGTCACCAATGGCAACGCGACCTTGTTTCACAAAACAAATCGGCGCTAGACTCCAATCGTTTTTATGGCTGTTTTTTGTATTTTGCTGTGTGGGCTCTTGCTGAATGTGGATATAACTGAAAAGCGCCTCTAAAAATGGCAAGGTGTTTTGTTCAATTGCTAGAGAAGACAAGCCATCCACCACCACGATGGCAAGGTCATAGTGTTGTGACGTGGCGGCTCTGTGTTCGTCTAGTGTATTGGCGGATTCTTCGTCGAGTCGTCGGCCATAATCTGGACGTTGCAAATAGGAGGCGCGGTCTATTGCGCGGCTGTGCAGTATGAGGGGCGCGCTGTGTGGCGCCCAATCTTGTGCCATAAGGTCTTTTGCCAAAGACTCTGAGTCGAGTTGTGTATGAACCGCATCAATGGCTTGTGCGTGGGCTAATTGAAATGCCAGCAGGTGTTTAGTTGGTACGCTGATGCCAGAACGTCCTAGACCAACGCGCGCGTCTGTGAATGCGTTGAGTTTACGCCATGCATTTTCAGTCACGGGCTCTATGTTTTCAGTGACGGGTTCTTCTTTTCCAGTGGTAATAGGCGCATGCGGATGGGTCGGAAAGGACTTATCGGTGCTCATGAATGACCTCCAATCATGCGGTGGAGAGACTTATGAAATGCGTCTGGTAACTCGTGGTTGAGGATGAATTTCTCGTTGTTTTTGAAGATTTCCATCTTGGCTAGCCAAATGTCAAACTCTGGCGCGGGTTTTAAACCCAACACGCGGCGAGCGTATAGCGCATCGTGGAATGAGGTCGTTTGATAGTTCAGCATGATGTCATCGGAACCGGGAATGCCCATTACAAATGTACAGCCGGCGACACCTAAAAGAGTCAGTAAATTATCCATGTCGTTTTGATCGGCTTCAGCGTGATTGGTGTAGCACACGTCGCAACCCATGGGCAAACCAAGCAGCTTGCCGCAAAAATGGTCTTCTAAGCCCGCGCGGGTGATTTCTTTCCCATCGTACAGATACTCGGGGCCGATAAAGCCAACAACCGTATTAACCAACAAGGGATTGAATTTACGAGCTACCGCGTAAGCCCGGGCTTCGCACGTTTGTTGATCCAAACCGTGATGCGCGTTGGCAGACAGCGCACTGCCTTGGCCAGTTTCAAAATACATGACGTTATTACCGACTGTTCCGCGATTCAGCGACAAGGCCGCATCTTGGGCTTCGGCCAGATTGGCGAGATTAAAACCAAAACTGTCGTTCGTGGCTTGGGTGCCGCCGATGGATTGGAAAACCAAATCCACTGGCGCCCCTTGTTCTATGCATTCAATGGTGTTGGTCACGTGGGTCAGCACGCAAGATTGCGTGGGAATCTCATAATGCTGGATTACTTCGTCCATCATTTTGATCAAACGTGTGGCTTGTTGCACGTTGTCGGTCGCTGGATTGATTCCGATCACTGCATCGCCATTGGCGTAGAGTAAACCGTCTAGCATACTGGCCGCGATTCCGGTTAGATCGTCGGTTGGGTGATTGGGTTGTAAGCGTGTTGAAAGGTGTCCCGGTAAACCGATGGTGTTACGAAAAGCGGTTTTTATATGACATTTCTTGGCGACAAGAATGAGGTCTTGATTGCGCATGATCTTACTCACCGCTGCCGCCATTTCGGGAGTGATGCCGGGGCGGATCTGTATGAGAATGTCACTGCTCGCCAAATCGCTTAATAACCAGTCTCGAAAACCACCGACTGTCAGATGCGAAATAATAGAAAAGGCCATTTTGTCATGATCGTCTAGTATTAGCCGCGTGATTTCATCTTTTTCGTAAGGAACAAGGGCGTGCTCAAGGAAAAGTGACAGCGGTACATCAGCCAGCGTCATTTGTGCGATGGCGCGTTCTTCAGCTGTGCGTGCCGCGACGCCCGCTAACCGGTCGCCAGATCGAGCTGGCGTGGCCTTAGCCATTAAATCGGCGAGGTCGACGAAGCCAAAAGTTTGTTCGCCCACGATGTGACGAAATTGAAAAGTAGATTGTGGGTTGCTCATAACCGTCTCTCACGCTTTACTAGTATTGTGTTGGCCCCAAAAAGCAAAGTATAAAAGGGCATAGATATTGCAACTTTTATTTGGACTTAAGATCTGAGTCCAAGGTTTGAAATTTGAATGTAAGTTTACCTTACGGAAATCCATAAACTGTCGTTATCGAATAATGGCAAAAATGAAAAAGCCATATATATCAAATGCTTGTTTTGTTTTATTTTAAAAACCGGCTTAAAACGCATCTTTTTTAGGGGAGGATTATGTTGAATTCAGGGATCGATGCACCAAATAAGGGCTCTTTGGTTCGAGTGTCGGAGGCTTTTGATGCGGATTTACACGCTGGTAATCTTACAGGGTGGCAGCAAGAGTACGATCAAACAAGCCGAGGTGGTTTTTATGGTCGTATTGTAGAGCTGCCTTTTAATGGCTTACAGGTTTTTTGTGAGCATACCAGTCAGGCATTACAACAAAAGTGTGTGGTGTGGCCGGACTCGGTTTGGTTAGGCATTCCACATGCGAATCAAGAAAGTAGTCGAATCAATGGCTTAACTATCCATCAAGACACGATTATGTGCCGACCTGGTGGTTGTGATTTTCAGCTGTCGACCCCGCCAGATTATGATTTGTATGGTTTAGTCGTAGATAAGTCGACTTTGACGGACATGGCGTTGATCCATGGCGTAGATTTGAATTGGAAAGAATTGACAGAACATGGTCGTCTTGGGGTGCCTGATAAAATATTGGAGGAAGTGCGTTTTTTGTTAGGGCGCTTGCTCTTAGTTGAAAGCAAGGAATCACCATCGCGGTTGCAGCATGATATTGTCATGATGGCTCTGCTTGAAGTGCTCAAAGTGGAAACGCCGCAACCGGCGACAACACAGAGCTATAAACACCGTAAAAAGGTGGTCGATTGCGCTCGTCAGTTTTTAGACCATCATTTGGATGAGCCGGTTACCGTCACACAATTGTGTAAAATCACTAATGTGAGTCGACGAACCTTACAATACAGTTTTGACAGTATTCTTGGCATCAGTCCCATTCAATATCTGCGTATTAGTCGATTAAACGGCGTACGCCGTGCATTGGTTCAAGCGCCAAGTAGTCAATCGGTAAGCGACATCGCTGCACAATGGGGTTTTTGGCATTTGAGTCAATTCGCCAAAGACTATAAGCAGCTCTTCGGGGAGCGACCATCGCAAACGCTCGAATGGCGGAGCCAGTCAAAAACGCATTTCTCATTTTAATATCACTTCCCCAAACCCTGAAAAGATGGCATTGGGGAGGGAATTTGATCCCGAAATCAAAATACCTCTCTTAACCTATGTTAATTCTTTACTCTTCTGACTCCGGTAATCTTGGTTGTATTCCGTATCTGTTGATTATTTTAAAGGGGCGCAGTATGTCGTTGTCATCTAGTTTACAAAATTACTTATCTGATCTTGGGTTGGTTGTACCAGAACAGCCAACTATTGAGTTTGTTCAAGCTCTGCAGGCTGAGCATGTGGCTCGTTATAGTTTTAATAGTTTGGCGGTGGTGTTGGGTGAAGAGATTTCTTTGGATCTTGAAGAGATCAGCCAGAAAATAGTGACTCGTGGTTTGGGCGGTTATTGCTTTGAACACAACAAGCTGACGTTTGAGCTATTAAAAGCCTTGGGTTATGACGTACAGCTTAAGTTGGCAAGAGTATTGAATAATAACTTCGAGCGCGAAGCGGGCAGAACGCATCGAGTGACGTTGTTAACGCTGGAAGGTGTGAGCTATTTGGTTGATACCGGCTTTGGTGGTAATGGGCCTATTGCACCATTACGGTTAGATATAAACACGCAACAAGTGGTTGGTTTAGACCGCTATCGTATGTTGGCTAAAGGTAAGGGTGAATATGATTTGCAGGTATGTAAGGGAGATGACTATTTCACTCTTTATCGCTTTGATAGTGCGGCTTACACGGATGCAGATTGTGCGCTAGGGCATTTTTATTCCCATAAAAATCCGCAGGCCGTATTTTTAAAGAATCTTATGGTGACTTTGAAAAAAGCGGATCAGACGGTTGCTTTGGTGAATGCTGAATTTATTACGAGAGATCAGCAAGGAGAGCGAAAACAGTTGGTTGAAAGCCACGAATTACTTGGTAATATTTTGGACTCTGAGTTTGATATTGTCCTTGAGCCTGCTGTAGTTGAGCATCTTTTTATCCGCTTTTTGGCGCCTATGTTGGCCGCGGATGAAGTCGGGGCAACGTCATGAGTTCATTTTTTACCTTGTTGCTGTGGGCTTGGCTGATGGCGTCGTCTTTCATTGTATCAGGTTATATGGAGGCGTTTGCTAGCCCGATTGCGACGTCGGCGTTTCGTTTTTTATTGGCGTTATTGATTTTGTTTCCGGTGTTGTTATTTAGTTGGCAGCGTGCAGGATTGAGTAAAGCTGAGCAGTTTAAGGCGTTGTTTGCTTCTCGTCAGCGGCTTTTTCATTATGTGGTGATAAGCGGCGCTCTGGTGGGATTTTTTATTGGTTTGTTTGTGGCGTTGCAATCGACCACGCCATTGAATACGTCTGTTTTGTATACCTTGGTTCCCTTAATCGGTGTGCTTATTACAAGGGTTTGGCTTAAAGAAATCGCGCCTTTGTGGCGAGTAATTGGTTTTGTTCTTGGCTCAATCGGCGCGATGACAGTGTTATTTTCTACACAGGGCTTTTCTACACAAGGCTTTTCTACACAAGGCATCGACGGATTTCAGTGGCATTCCGGTGACTATATCTTTGTTGGTGCGTGTTTTTTATTGGCCTTACATGTGGTGTCGGTACAAAAGTGGGGGCGATCTTTAGGCGCGTTGTCTGGTGCTTTTATGATTATGTTATTTGGTACACTTTGGTTGTTGCCTGTCGCTTTAATATGGGGTGAGCTTAGTCAGGTGCAATGGTTGTCGCAAGACTTCTGGGTGACCATCTTGTATTTGACGGTGTTTACAACGCTGTTTACCTTTGTACTGCAGCAACGTTTGGTGATGACCGCAGGGGCCAGTCGGTTGTTGGCATTTTCTTATACGATACCAGTTTGGGTCGCTTTATTTACCGCGCTCACTCAGTCGCGTTTATTAAGCTTGGTGGATTGGCCTTTTGCTTCTGGTATTGTGTTTTTGAGTGTCGCACTGTTTCTTATTGATGGTAATTTAAGCAAGGTGAAAATCACTGATGGATCGAACTCAACTGAAAAATAGTTTTGAAACCTATTTTAACGAATTAGGTTACGAGATTGGTTGGCAAAGATTGACGGTGCCAATGGATGTCCATGTGATTCGCAAAGGTGATTACCTGTTTCAGCAAGGGGACTTTGCGAATCGTTTGTATTTTTTACATTCTGGATTGGTGCGTTATGTAAGTGTTTCCGATGATGGGAAAGAGTTCACGCAAACCTTTGCGAAGAGCCCGAGAATCATTGGCTCAACCAAGGCGATGGTGACCGAGACACGAGTTTTATTCGGTATCCAGGCCTTGGAAGATAGCATGGTTTCTTCTTATCCTTGGCAAGATTTTTATGCTCAAATGCGCCACGATATTGGTTTTTTAGAGTGCTATGCTAAATTCCTTGAACGCATCTTTATTGTCAAAGAAGAGCGTGAAAATGCCTTTGTAAAACATTCCGCTGAACGTCGTTATCTAGATTTTCGTACTGCCTATCCTGAGTTAAAAGATTCTATTCCACAGCAGCAAATTGCGACTTATATTGGTATCACTCCAGTGGCATTGAGTCGAATCCGGCAGAGGTTAAAGCTGAGTCGAGGGTGACTTATGCTTAATGGTTAACTTCAACTCTTCAATAAATGTCTGAATAATGGCGGATTGTCTTTCGCGATGCAGTGTTATACCTATGGTGCATTCTGGGTTTGGGAGTGGAATAGAAATTTGCTTTAGGCGAGGGTTGAGTTTGCTGATATTCCAATCGTCATAGAATAACAGCGCGATGGCGTCGCTGTGGATAACCAGCTCTTCTGAAGAGGCGAAGGTCAGCATTTCCAGTGCTTGAATGGGCGGTTTGTTGTCTATGCTATGGAACAGGCTTTCGAAATAATCCCGAATCGGCGTGCCGTGACGCGCTACAATCCAGCGTTCATTAACCAGATTATTGAGTGTCTTTGCGTCGTTGTGTATCGGATGATCGGCACGAGCTATCAAAGCGTATTGAGCTGGTAATAATGGCAGCTCAATTAGCTCTGGGTGAATCGGGCCTTTTCTCATGAGACCCAGAAAACAATCTATTTCACCTTGTCGTAGAGCATTTGCCAGCATGTGATAAGGGCCTTGCATGGCTTGCAGACGAATCCCTGAATGTTGCTTAAATATAGAAGCAAACGCAATGGGAACAATATCTTGGCAGGAAAAAGACAGCATTCCTACGGACAATCTGCCGGTTAACTCGTTTGGCAGTGATTGAAGACTGTGTTGTAGCGATTGAGCCACAGGTGAAATTCTTAGGAATAACGAAGCCAGTTGTTTGGCTGCAGCTTGCGGGATCAGACCACGACGCGCTCTTGAGAATAGTGGCTGCTGTACCATATTTTCGATTTCTTTTAATGTTTTGCTGACCGCTGGTTGTGTCATGCCAAGCGTTTGCGCGGCAACAGAGGCACTGCCAACTTTTACGACGGCTTCAACGATCAGTAGATGTCGCCACTCAACGTAGGTTTTTAATTTTAGTAAGGCAGTAACGTTGCTTTGTAATTGGCACTCTGTGCCAGAGATCGCTTGTAAAATGCTATTGCAAGACGAGATCACCACTTCCCCTGCTGACGTTGGTTCAGCCCCACTCCAGCCGCGCGTAAAAATATCCACCTGCAATGCTTGTTCGGCTTGTGACAGTGAACGCGAGACACTGGATTGACTTAGGTTTAACGACGAGCTTGCTTCTTTTTCGGTACCTTTCTTCATTATTTCCCTGATAACACGGCATTGTTTGAGTGTCAGTGGAAAGTTTAAATTAGGTTTGCTCATCCTTGGTGTCCTTTTAACAAGTCGTTTGGTGAGGTCGTGGTAAGTAAAAGCTCGTTATCTATAATTTATGATATAACCAGAATTTTAGCCATGTTTTTGATTGTGCATATGTAAGGTTGGTTTTTTCTGTGTACCTTTAATTAAATAAGTTCTACTTAGTTAATTCCTCTTTAGTGAGGGTAAGAAGCGAGCGAAGGTAAGACGCGAATGAATAATAACAATAAGCCTTACAGTGATATTCCTGGCACGACCGTGTTCGACGGCGATATGGCCAGAATAGGCTTTCACCTCAATCAATTTTGTATGTCCTTAATGCAAGAATCTAATCGAACGGCGTTTAAGCAAAATGAACGTACCTATCTAGACAAATGGCCCATGACGGAAGCGCAAAAATGTGCCGTGATTGCTCGGGATTTTAGTCAGCTTATCGCCCTTGGTGGCAACATTTATTATCTTGTCAAAATCAGTTCGAGCGATGGACTAAGCGTGGCGGCAGCCGTTTCCACCATGACCAATTTATCCGTTGATGAATACATCGATATGATGCGCCGTGGTGGCCGTTCACCGGAAGGGAATCGTTATGTTGTAAGTAACACATCTGAGGAGAAACAATAATGGCCAAAATCACCTGTGGATTAGGTACCTCTCATATTCCGTTGCTTGGACATATTATTGATAAGGGCGATAGTGGCAATGAGAAGTGGGCGCCAATATTTGATGGTTATCAGTTCACTAAAAAATGGATTCGTGAGCAAAAACCAGATGTTGTCATTTTGGTCTACAACGATCACGCGACAGCGTTTGATATGAAAGTAATTCCAACTTTTGCGATTGGCTGTGGGGAAGAATATCACCCAGCTGATGAAGGTTATGGTGCACGTCCTGTTCCAACGGTAAAAGGCGCGCCTAAACTGGCCTGGCACATTACCGAGTCTTTGATAAAGCAAGGCTTTGACATGACGATTGTCAATGAAATGGACGTGGATCATGGTCTTACTGTGCCTTTATCTATGGTGTTTGGGGAAGTGGAAGAATGGCCTTGCCAAGTTATTCCCTTGGCCGTCAATACCGTGGTTTATCCCTCACCAACGGGAGATCGCTGCCTAGCTTTGGGTAAAGCGATTCGAGCCGCAGTAGAGCAATTTCCAGAAGACATAAATGTTCAAGTGTGGGGAACCGGTGGCATGAGTCACCAACTATTAGGCGAACGTGCTGGCTTGATTAACCAAGAGTGGGACCTCGCCTTTCTGGACGATTTAAAGAGTGATTATGAGAAGCTAGGGGCGATTTCTCAAGTTGAATACATCCGCGAATCCGGCACAGAAGGGGCTGAAATGGTGATGTGGTTGATCATGCGTGGTGCGCTGAATCATCAGGTTAACGAAATACATCGTCATTACCATGTGCCTGTTTCTAATACGGCGCTGGGTCATCTGATATACGAAAATGTTGATGAAAAGGGAGAGTAAATCACAATGAATGTGCGCATAACTAGACCCAAATTGGTTTGTTTAGCTGGTTTGCTATGTGATCAACGAATGTGGCAAAACGTCGCAGCTCAATTAGAGAATGACGCCGACGTTGAAATTATTAGCTTTGCTGGTTTTGATGATCTGACCGACATGGCTCGGTTTGTGTTATCCAATATCGAAGGCAATTTTGCGTTGGCGGGTCACTCTATGGGAGGACGAGTAGCTCTGGAAATATATCGTCTTGCACCGCAGCGGATAACGCGTCTAGCGCTTTTAAATACAGGTGTTCATCCCAAGTCAGACAAAGAAATTCCGGGGCGTATGCGCTTGATTGAAGCCGCGAAAACGAGTGGCATTTCAGTGTTAGCAGCGCAATGGCTAATCCCCATGATGTCTCCAAAAGGATTAAATAACGCAAAGTTGATGGCTGATTTGACAAAAATGGTCGAGTCTTACTCGGTTGAAGATTTTGAAAAGCAGATTCATGCATTGATAAATCGCCCCAATGCCGAAGCGCTACTTTCACAGATATCAGTGCCAACTTTACTGCTTTCCGGCTCGCAAGATACTTGGAGTCCAGCGGTTCAGCATCAGGCCATTCAACAACAAATTATTGGTAGTGAACTTGTCGTGATCGACGACGCTGGACACATGGCACCGGCGGAAGATCCAGAAAATGTCGCAGCGGCACTGCACACATGGTTACAGAAAAAGTAGGGGATTATGAGCAATCGAACGATCGAAAATATGCTGATTGAGTGGCAGTGCCAAAAGCTGGTAACTCGTTCCATTAACTTGCTAGATCAAGGACGTTGGCAAGAATTGGCAAATTGCTATGCCGAAGATGGCGAACTATATCGCCCGAGTGCACCGACCGTAAAAATTGAAGGACGCGACTCGATTCTTGAGTCTTTTACCTCGCGTCCAGCAAAAGAAACGTGTCATGCACTGACGAATATAGAAGCTAATATTATTGATCAAGGTCTTGTCGTCGTAACGTCGAGAGTGGTGCTGTTTGCCGCGAATAAAAAGGCCGAAGGCATCGAAAGCATGGTGCAGGCGAATGCGGACATTTTTATTGGTCGTTTCGTGGATGAAATTAAAAACGTAAATGGTGAATGGCTAATAGCCAAAAGACAGGGCTCGATTGAACTGCACTACAAAGGAACTTCAGACAAAACAGAGTAGCTGTTAAATAGCAAAAGGAGTCGCGAGGAAAAGAGTCGTTTGAAATCTTGGCAAATGATTGAGAGTAGAGTTTATATATAAAAAAGACATTCCGTGATTCGGTCTGTTCTATAAAAAAATAATAAAGCCTTCAAGCAAGGCACTAAAGCAACATTGGGAGAACAGATATGAAATTCAATAAATTCATTATTGCTGCTTCAGCGGCTATCACATTATCCACTCAAGTCTTTGCTGAGGAGCTAAAGTTCGCTAGCTTCACTCCACCGTTTCATACCATTAATGCGTCGGTGATTGAAAAGTTGAATACTGATTTATCGGCAGCGACTAATGGTGCTTTGACCGTGCGCGGCTATCATGGCGGAGAGCTAGGTGCAGGACCTGCGGAACAGTATGTGCGTGTTTTGCAAGGTGCAGCGGATATGTCTTGGGGTTTACCTGGTTATACCTCGTCACAGTTTGGTAAAACCATGATAGCGGAATTACCTGGCGCAATTCCTGAAGATATGCCAGGTTACGAAGCGTTATGGCGGGCGTATGATAAACATTTGAGTGGTGAGTTTCCGGGTACTAAACCACTGGCATTGTGGACCTCCGAGCCTAATATTTTCATCATGCGTAATAAAGTGATTCGCACACCTGCAGATTTAGCGGGGCTTAAAATTCGTGTTGCTGGTGCAACTGCCGCAAAAGTCGCGAGTGCCTTAGGTGCAACCCCTGTGCAAATGCCAGCCAGTCAGATTTATAATGCCATGCAAACTGGCCTGATTGATGGTGTTATTACAGGAGCATCAACCCTAATAGACTTTAAACTTGACGAAGTGGCTGATTCCCTTACTTTGGGCGCTCCACTAGGTCGTCTTGTCTTTTACACGGTGCTTAATGGCAGAGTTTATGATGGGCTAAGTGCGAGTCAAAAGGCCGCCGTTGACGCAGCAAGTGGTGTTGGGCTGTCTAAAAATGCGGAAGACGCTTGGCTGAAAACGGCTACAGAAGCGCTCGAAGTGGCTCGGGGCGATAGTGCAAATACAATAACGGACCTAACTGATGATGAAAGAGCTGCGTTTACCAAGGCGGTTTCTGGTGTGGTTCAGTCTTATGTAAAAAGCGTAAATGGCGCAGCGACACTTGTGGCAATGGAAGGCAAGTAACCCATGCTTGTCATTATTCGTAAACTGGCGGATGGGATTATTTCCCTGTCCGCCGCCTTGGGTGCTTTAGGCCTAATCTTCGAGGTGATCATTATTCTCGCGGATGTCATTGGTCGTGCGATGGGATCACCACTTTATGGATCGCAGGACATAGTTACCATGACCATGGTTATTCTGCTCTTTGGTGCAATGGCACTGTGTGACCGTCAGGGCGGTCACATCTCGGTTGATCTTTTCGAACGAAGCTATCCGGCGGTGCTTAACCGCTTAATCGATGTTTTTTCCGCGTTACTGGGCACTGTCATCTTTGTAGGCATTGCTTATGCGGTAAATGAAAGCGCTAAAATTTCAACTATGTTGAACCTTTCGACCAATCTTTTGCTTATACCTAAGGCGTGGTTCCAAAATGGGCTTTCTATCTTTGCTTTGATCACTGCGGCTGGAATGGCATTACGTGCTGTTGAATTAACCTTGTCAGGTCGTGACATTCGTAAAGTAGACACGGACAAAGGAGACGCTGCATGAGTGCATCAATGATTGGTTTTGTTGGCATCTTGATCATGTTCGGTCTGTTGGTGTTGCGTATTCCGGTGGCTTTTGCCATGTTTTCTGTGGGATTTGTGGGTATTACGGTGCTTGACAGCAGCCGATCCGCATTCAGTTTACTGGCATCGGAAACCTTCACTTTAGCCTCGTCGCCTGAATTGGTTGTTATCCCGCTGTTTATTCTGATGGGGAATGTCGCCTCCATCACAGGAATGAGTCAGAAACTATACGACGCCGCTTATGCCATCATAGGCCAGTTACGTGGCGGATTGGCTTCGGCTACGGTGATTGGTTGTGGCGGCTTTGCTGCGCTATCTGGTTCGTCGGTTGCATCAGCATTGACTATGGGGAAGGTCGCGTTAGGGCAGATGGATCGTTTCAATTACGATAAAAGGCTATCTACTGGCGTGGTTGCTGCAGGTGGCACACTGGGGATACTCATTCCACCGTCGACTGGATTCGTTATTTACGCGATTCTCACCGAGCAAAGTATCGGACGATTGTTTTTAGCCGGTGTTCTGCCAGGCATTATGTTGCTGCTATTGTTCATTTTAGTGATCACGGTAGTTTGTTGGTTTCGTCCAGAATTAGGGCCTGCTGGGCCTGCGACAAGCTGGCGTAATAAAGGCAAAGCCTTGTTGGGTGCTGGGCCGATTGTTGCTGTGATACTTCTGACGATTGGTGGCATTTATGGTGGATTATTTTCACCTGTTGAGGCGGCTGCCGTTGGCGCAGGGATTGTGATCTTAGTCGGATTTGTAACGCGATCTTTATCGCTAAAAGCCCTTTGGCATGCGTCTAGGGACGCGGTTGTTACCACGGCGACAGTGATGTTAATTTTGATTGCTGCTCACCTTATCAACCCATTTATGGCGCTTAGTCATATTCCTTCGGCAGTAGGGGAATTGTTGTCTGGATTGGGATTGGGAGTAACGGGAACGCTTATTCTTATCCTTGCAATCTACCTTGTGCTGGGCTGCTTTCTTGAAGGTTTCGCCATGCTGGTTCTGACCTTGCCGATTTTCTTCCCTATCATTATGTCACTTGGTATAGATCCGATTTGGTTTGGCGTGCTGACGGTTCTGACTCTTGAGATGGGCTTAATTTCTCCTCCTGTTGGTATTAATGTCTTCATCGTCAAATCTGTCGCACCGAACGTGGAGTTAGGCGACATTTTCAAAGGAGTGCTTCCTTTCTGGTTGATGATGATCTTGGCGGTCGCTTTGCTAATTATCTTCCCGCAGATTGTTCTTTTTCTTCCTAACGCTATGTTTGGTTGATTTTAGTGCTATGAACATAAAAAAGCGTATCCCCCCATGCTGTCATTAACATGGGGGGATATTGTGAGAGCAAAAGGCTTGTTGCGTTAAGCCTTTTGCTCCGCCTCTTTTTTAAGAATTTCTTCTATGGTGTTTTTGAAGACTTCCGCAGGTTGCCCGCCAGAAATCGCGTACTTGTTGTTAATAATGACAGTGGGAACTGATGTGATGCCATGTTGTTGCCACATTTTTTCTTGTTTACGCACTTCATCGATAAAATGCCCATTTTCTAAAATACCTTTGGCCGCCGCTGGATCAAGGTTTACGCTGGCTGCTAGATTTGCCAGCGTACTGTAATCGCTAATATCTTGGTTGTGCGTAAAATGCGCTTTAAATAACGCCATTTTAAGCTCAGCTTGTTTGCCTTCTAAATTTGCCCAATGCAATAAGCGATGCGCGTCGAAAGAATTGCGCATACGGCTTTCCGGTGTGAAGTTGAAATCAAAGTCGACTTCTTTGCCGCGGGCTTGAATCATGACTCTATTTTCGTCTGATTGCGCTTTGGTAATGCCGTACTTTTCTGTGATGTGTTCGCTAAAGTCCTGTCCTTCTGGGCGCATCTCTGGATTGAGCTCAAATGGCTGGAAGGTGATATCTGCACTAACGGTGTCTTTTAGTTCGTCTAATGCTTTATTGAGATTGCCAAGACCGACGACGCACCAAGGGCACATGATGTCGGAAACAAATTGAATGTCTAGTGACTCTTTCATAAATAATGACCTTGATGATGTCGTTGAATAACATTCTTATGGGCAATGATTGAAAATGAAAGGACATGAAGCGGAAAACTCGGTCGTTTCTTGTAATTTGCATAATCTATGCGGTTTTTAAATAGGTACACGAATTCACATTCGGCACTCACCTCAAATAGTAGGTTTTTATCTCAGATGCTGAGCCAAGAGGGCTTGTTCGCATCTTCCCTAGTCTCGGTTAAACCTCTGTCTTTCTATAAAAAAACCACAAATAACGGATCAGGTAGTGCTCGCGCGCGAGTGGCATTTATTCCCTGACACTAAGATTTGTTATCTGTGGTTATTAACGCTGAAAAAACACCTGTAAAAAACTTGTCCTAGCGTTTTACGGCGACGGGTTTATTTAATTCCTGACGCTTTCTTAACGCTTCGTAAAACGGCGCATAAGTAGGGCGATCTACGTATTTTCCTTCTCCCGATTTTACCATCAAGGTATTGTTGTGCCATGCAAGTTTCCCGTTACAAACAGTGGTTTCAGGTACACCATGAATTTCCATTCCTTCAAAAATACTGTGTTCAATTTTCGAGTGATGCGTTTTCGCGGAAATCGTTTTTGTGGCCGCTGGGTTCCAGATCACTAAGTCTGCGTCTGCGCCAACGCGAATACAGCCTTTACTCGGGTAAATATTGAAGATTTTGGCGGTGTTGGTTGAGGTTAAAGCGACAAATTCGTTCATGGTGATCTTGCCTTGGTTAACGCCTTTTTCCCATAACACCATCATGCGTTCCTCCACACCGGCGGTGCCGTTGGGTATTTGCGTGAAGTTGTCTTTCCCCATGGCTTTTTGTTCGGCACAAAAGGCGCAATGGTCGGTGGCAGTGGTTTGCAGTGTACCGGCTTGTACGCCTTTCCAGAGTGCATCTTGGTGATGTTTGGGTCTGAAAGGAGGGCTCATAACGTGCGCTGCTGCGGTGGCCCAATCTGGGTTTTGATAGACGCTTTCATCAACGGTTAGGTGGCCCGCTAAGACTTCACCAAATACGGTTTGGCCGTGGTCTTTAGCGTAGCGAATGGCATCGACAGCTTCTTCTGTGGAGACGTGAACAAGGTAAATTGGCGCACCGAGCGTATTGGCAATGCTGATGGCTCGGTTTGCGGCTTCGCCTTCAACGGAAGAGGGACGAGACAGCGGATGCGCTTCTGGTCCTGTCATGCCTTCTGCCATGAGTTTGTTTTGTAAGTGATACACCAGCTCGCCATTCTCTGCATGGACGGTTGGAATCGCGCCGAGTTCTAAGCATTTGGTGAAGCTCGCCACCAGAATATCATCGGTCGCCATGATGGCATTCTTATACGCCATAAAGTGCTTAAAGCTGTTTACGCCATGGTCTTTGACCAGTATGTTCATTTCTTCGGCAACAGTGTCATCCCACCAAGTAATCGCTACATGGAAACTGTAATTTGAGTGGGCTTTTTTCGCCCAGTCACGCCATTGATGATAGGCATCTAAGAGCGACTGCTGAGGGTTGGGGATGACGAAATCGATAATGGTTGTCGTGCCGCCGGCCAGTGCGGCGGCGGTGCCAGAAGCAAAATCGTCTTTCGCGACGGTGCCCATAAAAGGCAATTGCATGTGAGTGTGTGGATCAATGCCACCAGGCATGATGAGTTTGCCGGTAGCATCAATGACTTCAACGTCTTCTGGTTGTTCGCTGATATCACCGATTTCGACGATTTTGTTGTCCTTACAAAGAATATCGGCTTTGAAGGTTTCTTCGTGAGTGACGATCGTCCCACCTTTAATTAATAAACTCATGATTTCGTCCTTTTTCTAAGAAAAAATAAACAGTAAGTGCGGATCAAAAGAACATCAAAAAAAACAGTATGGATGCGCTTCTACCTACACTCATAAAATAATGGAAGAAAAAATGCTGACGATGCAGAAGGCATCGCCAGCAGGTAAAGCAACTCATGTTTCAACTAGGCTGTTTCTGTCTCACTGACAGGATCGGCTTGTGATTTAGCAAGAAGGTAATACAAAATGGCACCGGTAAAGGCTCCAGTGAACCAACCGTAGCTATAGAACCAGCTAAAAGAAGACACATTTAGCGCGATTAAAGTAAGCACTACAGGCGCAGCAAAAGCGATTAAACCTGCATGGTTAAATGCTGGGTATAAGCTGTTTTCTTTGTAAAGCGCGACCAAATCCAAATGCTGACGTTTGATTAAGAAGTAATCGACAATCATGATGCCGGCAATCGGACCCAATAAGCTTGAATAGCCTAAGAGCCAGTTTGAATACATGCTTTCAACACTGACATCGGATTCGATCCAGCTCATTTTTTTCAATAATTCCCAACCCATTAAAACAATACCCACAATACCTGTAAGCAACACACCACGAGTGTGGTTAATGAGTTTAGGTGCAATGTTTTGGAAATCGTTAGTAGGAGAAACAATATTGGCTGCGGTGTTGGTGGATATTGTGGCGATAACGATCAATACCATGGCAATAGCAACCCAGAAAGGGCTGTCAATTTTACCGATCAAAGAAATGGGATCAGAAATGGTTTCACCAACCAAGCTTGTCGAAGCGGCCGTCAAAACCACACCCAAAGCAGCAAAGAAGAACATGGTCGCAGGCAAGCCGATGATTTGACCAATAATCTGATCTTTTTGAGATTTTGCATAACGACTAAAATCGGGAATATTCAAAGACAAGGTTGCCCAGAAACCAACCATCGCGGTTAAACCACCAAAGAAATACCCCCAAAAATTAGCGTCTTCAGGACGGTTTGCAGGAATGGCGAGTACTTCAGTGAAAGACACTTTCCCGCCAGCCCAAAGCATTAAACCAATACCAACGATCAACAATAGAGGAGCCGATAGTGTTTCTAACCATTTAATAGATTCAGCACCACGAATCACCACAACCATTTGGATAGCCCAAAATAGGAAGAAGCCGATGACTTCGCCGACGCCACCTAAGCTTGCCCAGTCAGAAGAAATGGCGGATAGAAACAAATGAATTGCTAGGCCACCAAACATCGTTTGAATGCCGAACCAACCACAGGCAACAAAGCCACGAATCAAGCAAGGAATATTAGATCCCACCATGCCGAATGAAGAACGCAGTAATATCGGAAAAGGAATGCCGAACTTAGTGCCCGGATACGCGTTTAAAGTCAGTGGCACCAATAAAATTACGTTAGCGATAAGAATAGTGAATAAGGCTTCCATCACAGAAAGACCAAAGTAAGCCGTTAATACGCCACCTAAAGTATAAGTAGGTACACAAATAGACATACCAACCCACAATGCTGCAATGTTCCACTTGTTCCAAGTACGATCTTTTACTTTTGTTGGCGCTAAATCGTCGTTATACGCTGAACTCTGTTGAAGGTCGGTATCGACCTCCAACTCATAAAACTCACCTTGTTTAACGGACTTACTGGTCATATTTACCACCTCTTCTATTGTGGGTTGATAGCTTTTATTTAATAGGAGCTATTTCATTCGATTGGAGCCGCTTGATGATTCACAGCCCTCGTTTTTTCTTCTCTTGTATTCGTTTATTTTGTTACTGATGTTCTTTAGCAATGCGCTCGCTGGCTTCTAACATAGTATGCAGCAGCACGTTGGCTCCGGCAGCGCATTCTTCAGGCGAACTGTATTCGGCTTCGTTGTGGCTGATGCCGTTTAGGCAGGGTGTGAAAATCATGCCGGTAGGGACTAAGTCCGCCATGTAACAAGCGTCGTGACCGGCGCCAGCGTAAATGTCCATGTGGCTGTAGCCGAGTTTTTCAGTGGCGGCTTTCACATCGTCGGAAGCATTAAACTCCACTGGGGCGAAATACCAAAAAGGGTCAATATTGACGTCTAAATCGTGTTCTTTGGCGATTTTTTCACAAAAGGCGATCAGTTCTTCATGCATGGTTAATAAAATGTCTGGGCGTGGGTTGCGAAGATCCGCGCTGAATTTCACATTGCCCGGAATCGTGTTGCGAGAGTTTGGCCATACTTGCATGAAACCAACGGTCCCTAAGCCATTTTCATGGCGAAGCGCGATGGCGTTCATTTCTGTAACGATCGAAGCCGCCGCTAACATGGCGTCTTTACGCAAGTGCATTGGCGTGGTGCCAGAGTGAGAAGGGCGGCCTATAACTTCAATGTTGTACCAGCGAATACCTTGGCCTAATCTGACGATGCCAATGGCTTTCTTTTCGTCTTCAAGAATGGGACCTTGCTCTATGTGTGCTTCAAAAAAGGCGCCCATATTTCGACTGCCCAGTTCCATTTCACCTAAGTAACCAATACGTTCTAGCTCGTCGCCAAGACGAATGCCATTTACGTCGGTCTTGTTTAGTTCGGTTTCTAGGTCAAAACGACCAACATAAGTGCCGGAACCTTGCATTGCAGGTTGGAAGCGTGAGCCTTCTTCGTTGGTCCACACGGAAAATTCCATGGCGGTTGGGGTTTCAATGTTGTTGTCATGAAGGGTGCGCAAAACTTCTACACCGGAAAGTACGCCAAAGACCCCATCAAACTTACCGCCAGTGGGTTGCGTATCAAGATGGCTTCCGGTGCCGACGGCGGGTAAGTCGTTGTATTTTCCAGGACGACGAGCAAAGATGTTTCCGATTTTATCGACCTCTACGTCACAGCCACAAGCTTTACACCAAGAAACGAAAAGATCGCGAGATTGCTTATCTAAGTCCGTTCCAGCAAGACGATTACAACCGCCTTTTTTCGTTCCGCCAATATCGCCCATTTCCATTAATGTGTCCCAAAGGCGTTTCTCGTTGATACGAAGGTCTTGCATAATTCTCTCCCAATATAATTTATATCTCTTTGAAAATACTTAACTATTTATTGAAATAAGTATTTATCAAAGAGAAATAAATATTCATTAATGATTTTTGTTTTGAATGAATATTGACCAAAAGGTAAAACCTTTTTTTAAAAAAAGCCAATCATTTGTCCATTCATAAAAAAATAGAATGTATTACTCTCATACTGAATCGTGATTTAAATAGAAAAAAATATAGATGCTGTCTATTTGGTCAGCAATAAATAGGCCAACTTTCTATACTTTATTTTAATTTGACTCGTTCCTATGGCTTTCTTATGGTATTTTAACGCCTGATAAAAGCCGTAAAAGTAAGCAAAAACAGTGGTTTATCAATATAATTTTTTTCAATGAGAGTAGGCATACAGTTTGGCTGATCAAAGAGTAAGACGTACCAAGCAATCGATGAATAGAGAAGTGTTAGAATCACGTATATTACGCTCTGCAGAGATCATTTTTGCGGCTAAGGGCTTTAGTGGCGCATCTATGGAACGTATTGCAGAGATATCAAAAATATCCAAGCAGAATTTAATTTATTACTTTCCAAACAAAGACTTACTGTATAAAAGGGTGTTGAAAGAGATACTCGATATTTGGATTGAAAAGCTGTCTTTACTTGAAAGTGATGGTGCTACGCCAGAAGACGTAATACGTGGTTATGTGCGTGAAAAAATGCAACTTTCACGTTTGTACCCTAATGGCTCTAAAGTCTTTGCTCATGAGGTTATCAGCGGCGCTCCAGTCTTAAAAGACTACCTTTTAAGCCACCTTAAACCTCAATTTGACCGTGATGTAAAATTGGTTAAGTCATGGATAAATAAGGGATTAATAGACGATATTGATCCTGAACATTTGTTTTTTACTATTTGGGCTGCAACTCAAACCTATGCCGATTTTTCTATTCAAATGGAAATTCTATTAGGTAAGACCAGTTTGGACCAAACGGATTTCGAACGGGCTGAAAACGCGGTAACCGAATTTGTTGTGCGCGCTCTTGGTGCTAAAAAAAATATTTAAAATAAATTCCTCTCCAATTTCCTTTCTTTATTTCTTAAAAGTAGCGTGATTATTGATAATGATTAACTAAAAAAATCTATATATTCATAGTCTTAACTCTTTAGTTAAGCATTTAGTTAAGTTAGCTTTAACAACTGTGTTATTTTTTAGTGCGAGCGTTGAACCAAAAAAAACAATTTACTCCTTCGTAAATGACTGCTATTAATTTTTATACCAAATGGTAAAAAAGTTAATTTAATCATTAAAACGTGGAGTAAATATGATCTCTGTTTCTGAAGCCATATCTTATGAATTTGCTACTGGGCCAGACTTGTATGCACTCTGCCAGCAAGCCGCTAGCGCACGTGATAACGCTTGGGGTATGCAGTTAACCTTTTCTAAAAAAGTATTTATCCCATTAACGAATATGTGTCGCGATTCTTGCGGCTATTGCACCTTTGTACAGTCCCCAGATTCTATTCATTCTAATTACATGACACCGGAGCAAGTGCTGAAAACTGCACACGAAGGCGCCGCGTTAGATTGTAAAGAAGCGTTATTTAGTTTGGGCGAACGACCAGAAGAACGTCATCAAAAAGCACGAGATTTGCTGGCGGCATTAGGTTATGACAACACGTTAGATTATCTGCATGACCAATGTGAAAGCGTCTTAACACACACTACATTATTGCCACACGTGAACGCCGGTGCATTGTCGTTTGATGAGTTGAAACGACTAAAGCCTGTTGCCGCCAGTATGGGGATGATGCTGGAAAATGTTTCCAATGAATTGCTCAAAAAAGGGCAAGCGCATTATGCATGCCCAGACAAAACGCCAAAACGTCGACTCGATACTATCGAGCAAGCGGGTCGTCTTGATATCGCCTTTACCACCGGTATTTTAATCGGCATAGGCGAAAGTTGGGAAGAGCGAGTGCTTAGCCTGATTGCCATTCGTGATCGCCATCTTGCTTATGGGCATGTCCAAGAAGTCATTATTCAAAACTTTCGCGCCAAAGCGGGTACCGCCATGGCGGGTTGCCAAGAACCGGATCTAGACGACATGAAACGCACCATCGCCGTGGCGCGTTTGATCTTACCGGATGACATCAGTATTCAAGCGCCGCCAAATTTAGAAGTTGAATACGGCAGTTATATCAATGCCGGTATCAATGACTGGGGTGGTATCTCGCCACTCACCAAAGATTTCATTAACCCAGAAAGAGCATGGCCGCAGATCAGCAGCGTGGCGCAAGCGTGCGAAGGTCTGGGCTATTCGTTGGCAGAACGCCTCACCATTTATGACCGCTTTCAGCATCAAGAACACAAATATTTAACACCCAATTTAACGCAACGAGTCGCGTCACTTATGAGTCGTGCCGCTCAAGCCAGTCGTCAGTTACAGGGAGACATCGCATGAATCTATCGTCTTTAACGTCAACAAAAGCAACGTCAAGCAATGCCGCGTCAGAAAATTTTTCTTCATTAGATACGCTTCATTCTACTCAATGTAATGAGCTCGTTAGTGCTCCAGTCCAGGCAATACTGGAAAAAACTCTGCTGGGAGAAGAGCTGAATGTAGAAGACGCGTGCGTGCTTTTTGCAACGCAAGGTGCAGAAGCTCAAGCGGTATTAGACACCGCCGACAAGGTGCGTGAAAAACGAGTTGGTGACACAGGTACTTTTGTTATTACGCGAAACATAAACTTTACCAACGTGTGCTATATGGGCTGTCGTTTCTGTAATTTTGCCAAAGAAAAAGGCGATGCAGAGGCGGAGTTTTTAACCGTTGAACAAGTAGCAGACAAAGCAGAAGAAGCGTGGGCTCGTGGTGCGACAGAAGTGTGTATTCAAGGCGGATTACACCCAGACATAGGCGCGGATTATTACCGAGAATTAATTATCGCGGTGAAAAAACGCGTGCCAGAGATTCACATTCACGCCTTCTCACCCTTCGAAATCTGGTATGGCTGTAAAAAAGGGCGCCTTGAGCCAGAAGTGTTTTTGACTGAATTAAAAGCGCTGGGTTTAGGGTCCATGCCGGGCACCGCAGCAGAAATTCTGGACACCGAAGTTCGCAAAAAATTGACCAAGAACAAACTCACCACAGAAGAGTGGGTACGAATCATTAAAGCCGCGCACTCTGTGGGTGTGCCGACAACCTCTACCATCATGTACGGCCACGTAGATCAGCCGATTCATTGGGCAAACCATCTAGCGTTATTGCGTGATATTCAAAAAGAAACCGGTGGCTTTACCGAGTTCGTGCCGCTGGGTTTTATCCATTATGAAACACGTTTGTATAACGATAACCCAGACAAAGTTCGTCCTGGACCGACGCAAGACGAGCATTTCAAAATGCACGCCATTGCGCGACTTATGTTGCAAGGTCACATCGATAACATTCAAGCCTCTTGGGTGAAAATGGGCCCAGAAGTGGCAACCAGAATGCTGCGCTCTGGCGCGAATGATCTGGGTGGCACCTTGATGAACGAAAGTATTTCTCGTGCTGCCGGTGCGACTCACGGCCAAGAAGTGTTTCCTGAAGACATGGTGGCAAACATTCAAGCCGCCGGTCTGAACGCGGTGCAACGTAGTACGAAATATGAGGTGGTGAGAACCTACGTTGTTGAAGAAAACAGCGCAAAAACGCCATTAACGGACCGCATTGCGATTCGAGGAGTGGCGTAATGACTGGGTTAAACATCACTTTATTGGCCGGTGGCGTAGGCGGTGCAAAAGCGGCCGAAGGCTTGGCTAAAAGCCATTACGCTAACTCAACTAAGATCATTGGCAACATTGCCGATGATGACGAATTTCATGGGCTTTGGGTCTCACCAGACATTGATACGCTGATTTATTCTCTAGGTGATCAGATTGATAGACAGCAAGGTTGGGGCCGAAAACACGAAACGCATCAAGTCTTAAGTGAGCTAAATGCCTTGGGGCAAGACACTTGGATGACCTTAGGCGACTTGGATTTAGCCACGCACATTTATCGTACCAATCTGAAGCATCAAGGTGTCAGTGCCAGCGAGATAACTCAACGTTTAGCAAAGCGACACGGTGTGACTCTGCCGATTTTGTTGCCAACCGACGATGTGGTGAAAACTCGAGTAAAGACGTCAAAAGGTTGGTTGTCGTTCCAAGAATTTTTTGTGCGCGAGCATTGTCAGCTGGACGTGATCGACATCGAGTATCAAGGTATTGAAAGCGCCAAACCAACTCAAGCTGCCTTGGACCAAATTGCTAATAGCGACGTGATTATTATCGCGCCGAGCAATCCAATCGTGAGCATCGGCGCCATTCTCGCCGTACCTGAAATTCAACAAGCGATTGAGCACAGCGGCGCTTATGTCATCGCCGTATCGCCATTAATTGGCGGCAAAACGGTGAAAGGGCCCGCGGATAAAATGCTTGAAAGCGCGGGTAAAAGTATCGATTCGAAAGGGATTTATAGCTGTTATTACACTTTTTTGAACGCCATGGTAATCGACGAAGAAGACCAGCAAGACACAACATGGTTGAAAGAGCAGGGGTTGGATGTGTTGGTGACGCCGACGTTGATGAAAACCCCAGAGGAAAAAACAGACTTAATGTCTCGCGTAGTTGAGTTTGCCTTAGCTTCCCAGAAACAGAGAGCCGCCTAATGATAAAGCATTCGACTTCTAATCACCCCAACGTCCATCATCTGATCGATAAGCTTTGTGTGGTGATTCCAATGAAATCACCAACGCGTTCTAAACAACGTTTGGTCGGTAGTTTGTCGGATTCGTCTCGCGAAAGTCTGTCTTTGACCTTGTTTCAAAACACCTTGGCATTTTTTAAGCGGCACTTTCCAATGCTGGATGTGCTGGTGGTGAGCGAATCGCTTGATGTGCTTAGTCTTGCTCAATCCTATGAAACAAATACTTTGTTTGATGACGGATCGAAAGGGTTAAACGGCGCGCTGGATTTTGCTTGCGATTGGGTAAAGCAATCTGGATACGACAGTCAACTTATTGTGCCCAGTGATATTGCAGTACTAGATTATCAAGAGATTACCTCGTTAATCGCCGCGATTAATGAGGCGCAAGTGGTGATTGCAGTAGCCAAAGATGGTGGCACGAATGCGTTGTTGACCTCGCCACCTGATGCCATCGATTTTCAATACGGTTATGAATCGGCGTCGGCCCACAAAGCCAATGCGCTGAATAATCGTTTGGTTTGTCGCAGTTTACATTTCGACAACCTTGCCTTGGATATTGATCACAGCGAAGACCTTCAAATGGCGGTGATACGCCAACCTAAGCGGTTTAAAGCATGGAAAGAACCTTCTCTATTACCCATTAAGGAGCATCATTATGCCTGATTCTATGAGCATGTTTCGTCTAATGGGATTACCGGATTTTCAAGTAGGCGATGATTTAGCGAAAAGCATTATTGACACCTTAATCACGCAAAACCAAACCCTTATGGAAGGTGATATTTTGGTGATTGCGCACAAAGTGGTCTCTAAAAGCGAAGGGGCTTGCGCCTATTTAGACGAGATCACACCCAGTGAAGAAGCGATCGAACTGGCAAAAACTGTTAATAAAGACCCACGTAAAGTGGAAGTCATTTTATCTCAGTCTAATCGCATAGTTCGAGCGATGAAACGACCTGATCAAGAAGAAGGCGTGCTGATCGCCGAGCATAAAAACGGTTACATCTGCGCCAATGCAGCGGTGGATGAATCCAATGCGGATCATCCAGGACAGCTTATTTTATTACCCGAAGACCCTGACAAAAGCGCGCGTGAACTTTGCCTCGTCTTAGAAAAACACTTTGGCTGTGCGTTAGGGGTGGTGATCAGCGATACCTTTGGTCGTCCTTGGCGACTGGGGCAAACCAACGTAGCGATTGGTTTAGCCAATGTGCCTGGGGTGATGTACATGTTGGGCGAAGAAGACGCCTTTGGACGACCTTTGAGTGTGACCGCGCCTGCGTTCGCCGACGAGCTCGCCGCCGCGTCGGGTTTATTGATGGAGAAAAGCGCTAAATCTCCGGTGATTATTTTCCGTGGCTTATCTTGGCCAAAAACAGACAGCTCCAGCCGCGATCTTATTCGTGCTCACAATGAGGATCTCTTTCGATGAAAGCAACGATGAAAAAAGCGATCAAAACAGCAATGACTGAATCAATGGGAAAAATGGTGGAAAAACTATGAATGACGCTACAAATAAAGTCGCCATCATTGGCGGAACGGGCCCACAAGGCAAAGGTCTTGCACTGCGTTTGGCACAAGCTGGCGTGAGTGTGGTGTTGGGTTCTCGTGATCCAGCGAAAGCACAAGAAACCGCGCTGCAATTGGTGAGTACCTTGGCAGAATTGGATTGTCAGGCGGACATTACGGGTATGTCGATGGAAGACGCGACCAACGCCGCAGACAGTCTTGTCATCTTGTCGGTTCCTTATGCAGGTCACGACGCAACATTGACTAAGCTTGCGCCTTTACTGGTCGGCAAAGTCTTGGTCGACATTGTCGTACCCTTGGCACCGGGTAATCCGAAAGCCGTGGTCATGCCAGAAGCAGGTTCGGTAACGGAATCGGCTCAGTTGTTATTGGGCGATGCTATACCTGTCGTGGGTGCGTTGCATAACGTGTCGGCGATTACCTTGAACGATCTTTCTCGTTCTATTAATTGCGATATCTTGGTGTGCGGCAATGACCTAAATGCGAAGAAGCAAGTGATGGCATTGATCGAAAAAATGGGCACCAAAGCTTATAACGCAGGCCTTGCAGAAAGTGCTCGTTGTATCGAAGCGCTAACGCCGATTCTGATTCGTTTGAATATCTCGAAAGACGTGCCGTTCAGTCATGCGGGTATACGTATTTGTCCTCCAGACGAGCATTAATTAACCACTGTGCTCGGCACATCGTGACAAGTTGTTTAGTTATTCGGTTGTTTTAAAAATTAGAAAACTATTAAAAGTATAATCATAAGAGGAACACATCATGGAATTTGGTATCACGTTTAAGGGTTTTGTAAGCCCAGATCGCGCTCGTAACTTGGTTCGTCAGGCAGAAGCCGCCGGTTTTACTTATTGCTGGTTTTACGATTCACACATTTTATGGCGCGAATCCTTTGTTGCGATGGCAATGTGTATGGAACACACCACAAAAATGCGTTTTGGTCCTTGTGTCACCAACCCAAACATTCGCGATTGGTCATTGGCTGCCAGCTTATACGCAAGCTTGGCGCATCAAAGTAAGGGGCGTTTTGACATTGGCCTTGGACGTGGTGATTCGTCTATGCGTGTTATGGGCAAGAAACCGGCAACCATCGCGCGCCTTACGGAATTCACCACCAAGGTAAAAGCCATGGTTCGGGGTGACGAAGTAGAATACGGCGAATGCCCAGAGCCAGTGAAATTACCTTGGGCAACAGGCTATGAACTGCCTGTTTGGATTGGCGCGTACGGACCAAAAGCCTTAGCGGCGGCAGGAGAAGTAGGTGACGGTTTGATTCTACAAATAGGTGATCCTGCTTTGGTAAAATGGTTTAGAGACCAAGCGGTTGCCGCAGGTGAAGCTGCGGGTCGTGATATGTCTAACTTCAAAGTACAAGCCGCAGCGCCGGCTTACTTTGGTGACATGGATTACTGCATCGAACACACTAAATGGTTCCCAGCAATGGTGGGTAACCACGTTGCCGATATCGTCGAAAAATACGGAGCGGATTCTGGTCTGGTGCCAAAAAGCCTGACAGACTATATCGAAAACCGTAAAGGCTACGACTACTCGAAACATGGCCAAAGTGATAACCCATTCCTAGACTTCATCACAGAAGACATTATCAAAAGCTTCTGTGTACTGGGAACGGTTGAAGACCACATTACTCGAATCAAAGACCTAGAAGCCGCTGGTACAACGCAATTTAATATCTACCTAGACAACGGTGATGAAGAAGAAATTATTGCCAAATACGGCCGAGAAATCATTCCCGTATTTAATGGTGAGAAGTAATCTGAATGACTGATAAATAGATAAAAATCTATCTATAGTTCCTTCCTAATTGGAGAAAGGGGAAGGAACTATACGTCAGTGGATCAAGTTCTACATGTTTTTAAACACTAACTAATCGAAACGTTAAGGTTGTGAAGAGTCCAATTTTTCACGCAGAAAAGACTATTTCATTTTTATCTAAATCTCTCACATAGGCAGAAAATTCAGGTCCCCGTTGATTGGGTTCGCCTTCACAAGTACCGCCCAATTCAATCGCTATTTTTAGAAATATGTACCGTGACTTCCTCAAAGAAGCTTACGAGCTTACCAAGCTTGCTCCTATTAGTGATGCGTATGAGCAGTTTGTGGAGATCGCTGAGTTATGGACCGATGTGGCAAGTTTATTGGATCGCGCGGGGAAGCATAATGACGAATGTCTTGTGAATAAAGCGTCTGATATTTTGGTTGAATTGTCGAGTAAAGAGTACTTAGCCATGAAAACACTGGAAAAAATCGCATAGAATGCTCTTGCAGTAGGTACTCCAGCCAAATTTTATTTTTCCACTAAGCTTATTTAGCGTGAATGTGGTTATTAAATAATGAGGTGTAAAATGAAATTAGGGGCATTTTCAATCAGTTTATCGGTTAAAAACATTGAAGTATCGAAAGTCTTTTATCAAAAAATGGGTTTTGAGGCAGTGGGTGGGGATCAATCTCAAAATTGGTTAATACTACAAAATGGTGATCATAAAATCGGATTGTTTCAAGGTATGTTTGAAGGGAACATGCTGACATTCAACCCTGGCTGGGATCAAAGCCGTAACACTTTAGAATCATTTACTGACGTTAGAGATCTTTTAAAAGAGTTTGAGTCGCAAGGCATTAATATAGTCGATAAATCCATTCATGGTGAAAGTGGTCCCTCGCATATTTCCCTACAAGACCCTGATGGAAATATGATTCTCATTGATCAACACATCTAAGCGATGACTTCTTTCTCTCTAAGCAAACCTCTTTTAGGACGGGGCACTAAACGAAAAAAGCGTCAATGTTATTTTAACATTGACGCTTTTTATCGAGCAAATATTGAATTAAGCTGCGAGGGGATTACTCTGCAGAATTCGCTCGTAATTCATCAAATTGTGCCTGAAGATCTGCATGCTTAGCATTGTAAACAGCTTCTTTTTGGCTGTAGGTGTAAGCACCATTCAAATCAACACTTTTATCGACTGTTGCGCCTAGGTTTTCTAAGGTAACGGTCAATGCTTGAACGCCACCACGAGCACTTTGAAAGCGATCGGAAGCGTTATCATCGTCGGATGCAAACGCTGACGTTGATAAAACAGAAGCGGTAATAAGAGTGGCTGCAATAGCGGTTAATTTTTTCATAATAATGTACCTTTTAAGTATTCGTTTAAAGTGAAGCCCGCCGAGCAAGCCCCGTCTGATGGAGTTCATATTAGAGGAAAAAAATTAGATTGAAATAGTATTTAAGACGCTTCCATTGTCTTTGCCGAATGCTACTTTGTGCGTCCATAATCGTTTAAATATGCAGATTTTTAGTGAATTAAGTATGAATTAGGTCATTTTTTTGAAATGAGGATGGAAAGCTCAAAATTCAACGAACTATGTTGAAGAGTAAGAATGAACCGTTCTAAAAAACACATTATTCAAATCAATAAAATTGATATAAGGGCTCAAAAGAGCCATGGATATCGAGTAAAAAATTTTCCTCTTGCACAATGTTTTTTATGAATAAAATGCTCTGTTGGAGAATTCTTTGTGTGACAATCTATTTTGACGCCGTTTTTATGTCGTCTGAATGCTGATTATGCTTGGAGTGGTTAATCATTATGGTAAATAGAGCGCTTATATAAATGTATGCAATAGAAGCAAAAGCCGTTTTGTCGTATTTTCTGGGAGATTGGGAAATGCATCGAGTGATTTCTGAATTTGGCGAAATAACAGGGCGGGCAACGTTTCGCCTTAATGGCGAAAGTGATCAGCGTCTCGATTATAAAGAAGCCGTCATGTTACCCAGATTAGGTGAGCAAAAAGCCAATGCCTTTCGAGAGTATGAATATCGGATGACAGACGCTGGCTTTGATATATTCTTCTCTGACGGCGCGACCAAAGGTCAGCTGTTTTTGAGCTTTGTATTTGCCCAAGCTAGCATACTTACGTCCCATCATCTGTGCATACAAGACCATTACGACGCCGAGTTTGTATTCTTATCAGACGATGAATTTGAACTGAGTTTTACCGTGGTCGGCCCGAAAAAAGATTACTCGATTCAAACGCGTTTCATTAGAGCTTAGTTGCTCACTTATCTAGTGAATAGTGTCTTTAGTTAATGATGATCATTGCGCCTTAAGTGTGTTTCAAAGGCACGAATTAACAAGGATAAACTTAAGGTAAGAACAAGGTACATAAAGGCAACGACATTGTAAGTTTCAAAGAACTGAAAAGTCGATGAGCTGTATATTTTGCCTAGTTGGGTGATGTCTTGAACGCCGAGTACGGATACGAGCGCTGAATCTTTGATCATGGCGACGAGGTCGTTGCCCAGTGGCGGTAAAATTTTCCGCATGGCTTGGGGCAAGGTGATAAGGCGAAATCGATGCCAGTTAGACAATCCCAATGCTTTTGCCGCTTCTATTTGTCCTTTCCCTACTTCCTGAATACCGGCACGAAACACTTCTGCAATAAACGCGCTGTAGCTGATGGCGAGAGCAAAGATGGCACGCCACAGAAGGGTGAAGTCTCGAGTTCTGGCGGTTTCTAGCCAGCCAGCTTCAATTGGTATTTGTAATGCCCAATTGTAGAGTTTTACCATTTCTGGTGCGCCGACAAAGGCGATGTAAAACAGCAGCACAAGAACGGGAACACCGCGGAATACTTCTACATAAAAACGCGCGAATTCACGAAGAATACGATGACGAGAAAATCCAGCCAGCGCGATTAATAAGCCGATTAGACTGGCTAGAATAAAAGCCATAAAGGTGACGCCGACGGTGGTCAGCAGTCCTTCGCTCAGTGCATTCGCTATGCGTTGGTAGCTTTGCTCTGCCACCATGTTCCATAACAGAACAAGAGCGATAATGATGATGGTGACTAACCACCATGGCGTGCGTTCTAAGGTTTTTTTAAAGGGCATAATCGATTCATAGCTGGACCATTCCTTGGTCGATATCAATAAAAAACGGATCGCCTTTAATTAGAGGATCCGTTACCAAGTTGGGCTATTAGTGACGCGTTATTGGTTGTAGTCGAAAAACCATTTTTTATTGAGTGCATCAAGTGTGCCGTCTTTTTTCATGCTGTTGATCGCAGCATTTATTGGTTTAAGAAGGTCCGACCCTGGTGTTAGGATAAAGCCAAAATCTTCGGAACCTAACGGGCCGCCGATGATTTTGAATGAACCTGGATTGGCGCCAATGTAGCCACGGGCCGACGCGGCATCCATTAATACACTGTCTACATCGCCAGATTTAAGTGCTTGTACTGACGTGCCAAACGTTTCGAGTAGCGTGATGCGAGGATTATCTTCGCTGCCATCCAATACGTCATAAACAGCGACATAAAAGTTGGTGGTGCCAGCTTGAGCGCCAAATTGAAAGTCGTCATTGGCGGCAAAAGACTCGGCATCAGTGAAGCGCTTTTCGTCGGCACGAACCAACATGAACTGTTGCGATGTCAGGTAGGGAACAGTGAAATCGATTTGCTGTGCGCGTTCCTCATTAATGGTGATGCCATCCATACCAACATCGTATTGTGCTTGCTTGACCGCCTGAATCATCGCGTCCCAACTGCTTAAGTGCCATTCTATTTTGGCGTTTAGGCGTTTGCCTATTTCGTTCATGGCGTCGTATTCCCAGCCAATGCCTTCACCTGTTGCAGGGTCCACAAAGTTCAGTGGCGTGTAGGCGTTTTCGGTGACGGCTAAAATAGTGCGGCCTTTAAGGTCTGGTAAACTATCGGCGAAACTGGCGCTACTGATAGAAATAGCGGCGATAACCATCAAACGAGATAACAAAGAAATCATGGGTGTTTACCTTTTAAAAGACGTTTTTTGAGTTTGCTCAAGATGGTAGAGATTATACATAGACGATAAAGACTAGACCATGCAATCTTGTGGTCATCAAGTGGCATGTCGAAGCGTAAACGAGTATATTTACTTTCTCATATTCAAACCGCTGAATGCTCGCATTCAAGGCTACTACTTAAGGTTCTTATGTCCCGCGAATTACCTCCTCAACAGGCTTTTCAAACTCATTGCTTAGCGCAAATGGGCGTGGTGTCTTGGTTGTCTTCGACGGACAGTGTGTCAGGTACGGTTTATATGCCGGTTCAGCCTTGGTACATAGAAACCGAGATAGAAGCGACTTTTTCTTCCACCGATACCGTGGTTGACCCTTATTCTACGGGGTTTAAAGCGGCGGAGCCTGCACCTGTTCCTGTGGCTAAGTTGTTGATGGACACAAAAGATCCGTTAGTGAATCATCTCCGCGAACAGTTGAACGCAGGACCGGAAATCGTGGTTGAAGATTTACAGCCAATTGAAGAACTGGCTGTGGATATTGTAGTTGAACCCGATCCTGCAGTTACCAGTCAAATAACTCGTCTTGATATCCGCGCTTATGCTTTGTCGAATAAATTGTTGATTTTAAGTGATGTACCAGCGGTATTTTCACAGCAAGAAGAGATTGAGCGTCTTGCATTGAAAATGGGTCAGGCGCTTTTAAAGCAACCGATAGATGAATGGCAGGGTAGTGCATTTTCTTGGCCGGGTGCGTTACGAAATCAGCATTTTCTAAGACGTACAGATTGGCTTTTTGGTGCGTTAGAAAGCTATGTGGCGCGGTTGGTAAAAGGTTTTCCTGATACGCCAATGTTGGTGCTTGCGGGTTCGCAGATTACTCAGATGGTGGAAGACTTGCCGCCAGAAAGCCCATTGAAACACTATCCTACCGCGTGTATCGTGAGTTTGTCTGAGCTGCATCGTATTCCTGAGTTACGCAAAGACGCATGGGAAGTCATGCAGTCTTGTCTTTTTCGTTAACCTCGCTCACGGCTAATTTGGCACTGAATTTTATGACTCCTTCCGTTTTTATTCGTCAGGCGCTTGCGTCTGATTTGCCTTCTATTATTCGACTTGATGCCTTGTCTAATCCTTACCCTTGGGGCGAGGCTTTGGTCGTTGATGCGTTGCAGACACGGCGAAACTGGGTCATTGAACCTGCCAGCGAATCCGTTAATACGTCGGCTAATAGTCCCGCTGATAATGTGCTGGGCTGGCTCACTGCGTCGGCGATATTTGATCAGTCTGAATTAGAATTAATTGTGATTGATTCGGCTGTCCGTAGACAGGGGCTAGCAAGAAAGTTGATGATAGTTTGGTTGCAAGCCGCCGCGCAGCAAGGAGCCTGTGAACTGTTATTGGAAGTGCGCGAGTCGAATCTTGGTGCGATCTCTTTATATGAGTCTTTGGGCTTTGAGTTGGTCGGGCGCCGTAAAAATTATTATCAAATAGAAAAAAAAGGACAAACCGAACAAGGCCACGAAGCGGCCTGTTTGTTCACGTTAAAAATGAACGTTTGAATTCTATCCTAATAAGGAGAGTAATTATGAGTAAGGTGTTGGTTCCTATTGCCAATGGCAATGAAGATATTGAAACCATTACGATTATCGATGTACTGCGCCGTGGTGGTTTAACGGTAACCGTGGCGAGTGTGCATGAGTCCAAACATATAGTGGCGGCACACGGTTCTAAACTAGAAGCGGATGTTTTGTTAACGGACGTGGCGGATCAAATGTTTGACGCCATTGTATTGCCAGGTGGTATGCCGGGCGCTGAGCATCTGCGCGACTGTGCATTGCTGATTGATATGCTGGAAAAACATGACATTCAAGACACGCTTTTGGCGGCTATTTGTGCATCGCCTGCGGTGGTATTTGGTACGCATGGTTTTCTCGTTGATAAACAAGCGACCTGCTATCCCGGTTTTGAAAGCGGTTTGAGCGGCGCTGAATACATTGCTAATGAACCTGTGGTGATGGATGGTAATATTTTGACGGGCAAAGGGCCTGCTGCCGCAATGGTCTTTTCATTGACCGTGCTAGGTAACTTAAAAGGCTATGAAACTGCGCAAAGTGTAGCGGATGGATTGTTGTGCTAATTGGCTTTGCCACGGCTTCCTTATTCTTGACTAAGAAGTCAAGAAAAAATACGCGCAACCTCCGTATTTTTGCCTGTTTTCTTGGCAATTCGGTGGACGCAAAAGTCGTATCGGAGTAGAATTGGGCAGATTTTTTGAACGCGAGATCTATTAATTATCGATTAATAGATGGACGGCAAAAACGCAATATCTTAAAAGCGAGATGGGCTATTGGCTCTTCTCGCTTTTTTGCAACCTGATAGGCTCTAAATGGGAGGTTCCTTTGGCAACATCAGCGATTCTAGCTCTGGAAGACGGCACTGTATTTAAAGGCGTGTCGATCGGGGCAGATGGCTCCTCAACAGCCGAGGTGGTATTCAACACTTCGATGACTGGTTATCAAGAAATTCTTACTGATCCTTCCTATGCTCGACAAATGGTCACCTTGACCTATCCCCATATTGGGAATACTGGCGTTAACTCTGAAGATGAAGAATCCAATAAAATCTGGTGTGACGGTCTGATCATTCGTGATCTTCCCTTGGTCGCGAGCAGCTGGCGTTCACAAGAGTCATTAGACGCTTACCTGATACGCAAAGGCGTCGTCGGCATTGCGGATATCGACACTCGTAAGCTTACTCGAATCCTACGCGAGAAAGGCGCGCTAGCGGGTTGCATCATGGCAGGTGAAAACCTAGATGAAGCGGCGGCTATTGCGGCGGCTAAAGCGTTCCCTGGCCTGAAAGGCATGGACCTAGCGAAAGAAGTGACGGTAGAAAAAGCGTATGAGTGGACGGAGTCTACTTGGGATCTTGTGAAAGGCCATACGACACCAGAGACGTTTGAATTCCATGTTGTTGCTTATGACTATGGGGTGAAGCGGAACATTCTTCGCATGTTGGTTGAGCGCGGTTGCCGCTTAACGGTTGTACCGGCGACAACACCAGCAAGCGATGTATTGGCAATGAATCCAGATGGCATATTCCTTTCTAACGGCCCTGGTGATCCAGAGCCATGTGATTATGCGATTCAAGCCATTAAAGAAATTTTAGACACACAGATTCCTGTTTTTGGTATTTGTCTTGGTCATCAGTTGTTGGCGTTAGCGTCTGGCGCGAAAACGAAAAAAATGAAATTCGGCCATCATGGTGCTAACCATCCAGTACAAGCAATTGAAAAAGGTACCGTGATGATCACCAGCCAAAACCATGGTTTTGCGGTGGATGAAGACACATTACCAGCTAATCTTGTGATGACTCACAAATCTTTGTTCGATGGTTCTTTGCAGGGTATTTCCCGTACTGATAAGAGCGCGTTCAGCTTCCAAGGACATCCGGAAGCGAGCCCAGGGCCGCACGACGTTGCGCCTTTGTTCGATCAGTTCATTGAAAACATCAAAGCTTCTAAAGCTTAACCCAAAACCTAAATAGGAGCGGAACGAAACACTATGCCAAAGCGTACTGACATAAAGAGCGTTTTAATTTTAGGTGCAGGTCCTATCGTTATCGGTCAGGCCTGTGAATTTGACTACTCTGGTGCCCAAGCGTGTAAAGCCCTTCGAGAAGAAGGCATTCGCGTTATCCTAGTGAACTCAAATCCAGCCACTATCATGACAGATCCAGCGATGGCGGACTCAACGTACATTGAGCCGGTTGAGTGGCAAACGGTTGAGAAAATTATTGAGAAAGAGCGTCCAGATGCCGTGCTACCAACCATGGGTGGCCAAACGGCACTGAACTGTGCGTTGGATCTTGAGCGTCACGGCGTGCTTGCCAAATACAATGTTGAAATGATCGGCGCGACAGCCGACGCGATCGATAAAGCGGAAGACCGCAATCGCTTCGACAAAGCGATGAAGGCGATTGGTCTTGATTGTCCACGTGCTGGCATCGCGCACAACATGGAAGAAGCGGTCAAGGTACAAGCGGATTTAGGTTTCCCTTGTATTATTCGCCCTTCTTTCACCATGGGCGGCACCGGCGGCGGTATCGCATATAACATGGAAGAGTTTGAAGAAATCTGTACGCGTGGCTTGGACTTGTCTCCAACCAACGAATTACTAATCGATGAATCTTTGATCGGTTGGAAAGAGTACGAAATGGAAGTTGTCCGCGACAAAAAAGACAACTGCATCATCGTTTGTGCGATTGAAAACTTTGACGCCATGGGCGTTCACACCGGTGATTCCATTACTGTGGCGCCAGCGCAAACCTTGACGGATAAAGAATATCAAATCATGCGTAACGCCTCTTTGGCGGTATTGCGTGAGATCGGTGTCGAGACTGGCGGTTCAAACGTACAATTCGGTATGGACCCAAAAACAGGCCGTTTGGTGGTTATCGAGATGAACCCTCGTGTGTCTCGCTCATCGGCATTGGCGTCCAAAGCAACGGGTTTCCCTATCGCCAAGATCGCCGCGAAATTGGCGATTGGTTACACGCTAGACGAATTGCAGAACGACATTACGGGCGGTCAAACACCCGCCAGCTTCGAGCCTGCAATTGATTACGTTGTAACGAAGATTCCGCGTTTTACCTTCGAAAAATTCCCGACAGCGAACGATCGTTTAACGACGCAAATGAAGTCGGTTGGTGAGGTGATGGCGATTGGCCGTACTTTCCAAGAGTCTTTGCAAAAAGCCTTGCGTGGTTTGGAAGTGGGCTCTGATGGCTTCAATCCTCAGTTGGATTTTTCTGAAGAAAACAGCAAAGAAAAGCTTTCTTACGAGCTTCAGTCTCCGGGTTCAGATCGTATTTGGTACATCGGTGACGCCTTCCGTTCCGGTATGACGGTTGATGAAATTTACGCAGCGACCGGTGTTGATCATTGGTTCTTGGTACAGATTGAAGATTTGATCAAAGAAGAAGCCGGATTGGCGGACAAAGGTCTGATGGACATGACGTACGATGTGATTCGTCGATTGAAGCGTAAAGGCTTCTCTGACTCACGTCTTGCAAGTTTATTGAGTGTGACTGAAAAATCGATGCGTGAGCGTCGTTACTTGATGAACGTCCACCCAGTTTACAAGCGTGTGGATACCTGTGCAGCGGAATTTGCGACCAACACGGCTTACATGTATTCCACTTATGAAGATGAGTGTGAAGCGGCGCCAACGGATAAAGACAAAATCATCATCCTTGGTGGCGGCCCAAACCGTATTGGTCAAGGCATCGAATTTGACTACTGCTGTGTCCACGCAGCATTAGGCCTTCGCGAAGAAGGTTACGAAACCATTATGGTGAACTGTAACCCTGAAACGGTATCGACGGACTACGACACATCTGATCGTTTGTACTTCGAGCCAGTCACGCTAGAAGACGTATTAGAAATCGTCCGTAAAGAAAAACCAAAAGGCGTGATCGTACAATTTGGCGGTCAAACACCTCTTAAAATTGCTCGCGCATTGCAAAATGAAGGCGTGCCAATCATTGGTACAACGCCAGAGTCTATTGACCGTGCAGAAGATCGTGAGCGTTTCCAAAGCATGATTCAGCGTTTGGGCTACAAACAGCCACATAACGCGACGGTTCGCAGTGTTGAACAAGCGGCTGTGAAAGCGGCTGAGATTGGTTATCCGCTGGTGGTTCGTCCTTCTTATGTATTGGGCGGCCGGGCGATGGAAATCGTCTATAACGAGAAAGATCTAAATCGTTATATGACAACCGCTGTTAAAGTGTCTAATGACAGTCCAGTATTGCTTGACCACTTCTTGAATGCGGCGATTGAAATCGATATCGACTGTATTTCTGATGGCCATCAAGTCGTGATCGGCGGCATCATGCAGCACATTGAACAAGCGGGCGTTCACTCTGGTGACTCGGCGTGTTCTTTGCCACCTTACTCATTGTCCGACGATGTTCAAAACGACATCCGTGACATGATTAAAAACATGGCGCTTGAACTTGGTGTTATTGGCTTGATGAACACTCAGCTTGCAGTGCAAGATGGCGAAATTTATGTGATCGAAGTGAATCCTCGTGCCTCACGTACAGTACCTTTCGTCTCTAAGTGTATTGGTCGTTCTTTGGCGCAAGTGGCTGCCTTGGTTATGGCGGGTAAAACACTGGAAGAGCTTGGCTTCACTAAAGAAATTATTCCTTCTTACTACAGCGTGAAAGAAGCCGTCTTCCCATTCAATAAGTTCCAAGGCGTCGATCCGATCCTTGGGCCTGAAATGAAATCTACCGGTGAAGTCATGGGTGTTGGCGATACGTTCGCTGAAGCCTTTGGTAAAGCCGTGCTTGGTGGTGGTACGGTATTACCAACGTCTGGTTGTGCTTTCATCAGTGTTCGTGATGTGGACAAAGAAGGCGCGGTTGCAGTTGCTCGTCGCTTAGCGGACCTAGGGTTTGACTTGGTCGGCACCGAAGGCACCGCGAAATACCTAACTGAAAACGGTGTTGCTGTGCGTAAAGTCAACAAGGTGAACGAAGGTCGTCCACACATTGTTGATATGATGAAGAACGGCGAGATTGATTACATCATCAATACCACGTCTGGTACGCAAGCGATTACAGATTCTTCTGTGATTCGTCGTACAGCATTACAGCGTAAGGTTTGTTACACTACAACATTGGCTGGCGCAGAGGCGACTAGCTTGGCGATTGGCTTAACTGGCGAAACGAAAGTCAGAAGATTGCAAGATTTGCACTTGGGGAAATAATGAAAAAAGTACCAATGACAGTAGAGGGTGAAGCGCGCCTTAGAGTCGAGCTGAACCACCTGAAAACTGTAGTTCGTCCTCGCGTGATTGCAGATATTGCAACCGCTCGTGAGCATGGCGACTTAAAAGAAAACGCAGAATATCATGCCGCTCGTGAAGAACAGAGCTTTGCTGAAGGTCGTATTAAAGAGATCGAAGGCAAGCTGTCTGATTCACAAGTTATTGATGTGAAATCTGTACCAGCATCGTCTAAAGTGATTTTTGGCACCACAGTCACACTTTTTAATGTTGATACTGAAGACACGGTAACGTACAAAATAGTCGGCGACGACGAAGCGGATGTGAAGGTTAAGAAAATCTCTTACGCTTCACCTATCGCAAAAGCCATTATTGGGAAAGAAGAAGGCGACGAAGTTGTTGTCAAAATTCCAAGCGGCGAAGCGACGTATGAAATTGAGAAAGTTCAGTATTTGTAATTGATACTAGACTGACTTCTAAAAGCCACGATGCGAAAACATCGTGGTTTTTTTATGTCTGAGAAATGTGGAGTAAAAGTATGAGCCGAATAATTACTTTATTCGGCTCATACTATGAAATACAGCTGGCGGCACCCTGATTGGCCAAACTTCACCTTTGATGACACGCAATGTCGAGACGCTTTGTATCGGTACGCGTTAGAGGCTGGGCGTTTGTCTGGTGGAATGAGTCAGCTTGAAAATACTTTGCAGTATGATGCGTATATCGATCTCATGGTGAGCGAAGCCATCAACACCAGCCAGATAGAAGGCGAGCGTTTGAATCGTGAAGACGTGCGTTCCTCCATCAAAAACTTTTTAGGCTTGAGTAATCCTCCAACACGAGTCGCTGATCCGCTGGCAGAAGGAGTGGCGGCCTTGATGGTCGACGTGCGTAATGGCTTTGCTGGCGAACTCATAAAATCTACTTTGTTTCATTGGCATCAATTAGTTCTTCTACAACAAGAAAATAGTCTACTGCCTCGTAACCTAAAAGTTGGTCAATGGCGAGATTCCGAAGAGCCTATGCAAATCGTCTCTGGTCCGATTGGTTATGAAAAAGTGCATTACGAAGCGCCACCATCAAATCAAGTCGATGCAGAAATAAGCCGATTTCTAGATTGGTTTAACCGCTCTAACCCATTAAAAGTAGAGCGAGATATCGTTCTTTCTGGGCCAGTACGTTCGGCTATTGCGCATTTATGGTTTGAAACTATTCACCCATTTGATGATGGCAACGGCCGAGTAGGGCGAGCGATTGCCGAAACGGCGTTGGCTCAAGACCTGAATCGACCGCCATTACTTAGCTTGTCGACCATCATAGAGAAAGACAAAAACGCCTATTACAACGGACTGAACAAAGCCAGCCAGTTCAATTTAGACATTACCGACTGGGTGAAATGGTTCGTCGACTCGGTTCTGCTGGCGCAACAAGAAGCTGCTCAGAAAGTTGACTTTGCATTGAAGAAAGCCAAATTCTGGGAAAAACATAAACATACCGAACTGAACGAACGCCAACAGAAAGTGCTCAATAAGCTTTTCAATGCTGGCTCTGACGGCTTTGAAGGCGGGCTAAGCGCAAAAAAATACATCAGCATCACCAGTAGCTCCAAAGCCACCGCAACTCGTGATCTTGGCGACTTGGTTGAGAAAGAGTGCTTGTGCCGCTTAGAAGGTGGCGGCAGGAATGCGAGATATGGGGTGGCTATTTGAATTAGCAAATCGAGCAAAGGGTTCTAGCCTTTTAGGTTTCAAGTCATTGCGAAATTCACTTCATGGACATTGGCTAAATTTAGATGCTGCTTTGCATGCCAAAGATCATAATTGTCTTGCATAGCTAACCAGCTTTCGGGAGTCCTGCCTAATGCTTTTGATAAACGCAGAGCCATTTCTGGTGATACAGCACTTTGACCTTTTAAAACTCGATTCAAGGTCGAAGAAGCAACATCCAGTTGTTTGGCTAAATACCGACAACTCAGGCCTGAAGGTTCAAGGTAGACGTCATATATGAATTCACCTGGGTGCGGAGGGTTATGCATACTCATCAGTGGTAGTCCTCATAGTTTAGAATATAAGCATTGCCATCAATAAACTCGAAAGTAATGCGCCAATTACCGTTTACAGTAATAGACCAAATCCCATCACGGTCACCTTTTAAGGTATGTAACTTAAAACCGGGTAAATTGATGTCATCAATTTCTTGGGCGGTATCAATCGCAGTAAGTTGCATACGTAACTTACTTTTATGTTTTGCTTGAATACCGGAAGCACTGCCTGTTTCAAAGTACTTCTTAAGGCCTTTGTGTTTAAATGATTTAATCATGAGTGAAGTGTAGCGTGATGCGCATCACTACTCAATGAGAAAATCATGTTATTGGCGGTAGCCTAAGAACCAAAGCCACCGCAGCCCGAGACCTCGTCGACTTAGTTGAGAAAAATTGCTTATATCGCTTGGAAGGCGGCGGCAGGAATGTGAGATATGGGTTGAAATTGATGTAAACAGGTGACTTTCTAGCAATGCTTAAAAATTCCACGTTCATTTATATTTGCTTAGCACTTCAGAGAGGGGTTTAGAGTTAAGTTGCTTTTTATCATACGCTTCAATGCGAGCATCTGACTCCTGCGCCCAAATAGCGTTTAGCTCAGCATTCGGTGTATCTAAGCTTTCAAGTAGCTTTTCGACAAGCTCTACCCGTTCGTTCATTGAGAGTGATAATGCATCTTCAACGATGTTTCTGTTTACTTGAGTCATTGTATGTCCTCCTCGATTAAGTGAAAGAATAGCACTGAAAGGAGGGGAGCTGTATCTACCCTAATACTGAATAAAGAAGATTGAGCTAGAAAATCTAATTTATTCGGCCAAAAAATCACCATATATTGAGCCGAATAACAGCATAATTGGCTCAATATCGATAAAAATACATGGGCATCACCAGTAGCTCCAAAGCCACCGCAACTCGTGATCTTGTTGGCTTGGTTGAGAAAGAGTGTTTATGTCGCTTAGGAGGTGACGGCAGGAATGCGAGATATGGGTTGAGGTTTTAGTTTTCGCACTTTTTTCTTTGGTCTTTAATTTTTATTACGTCGAAGAGTTAAGGGAGCCGTCCTTTTTTATTAGATCTGTTGTAAAAGTGTTGAATCTTTTATATATAGTTTATTTGACCGACTTAGACACTATTTGAATAGTGATTTAAGCTTTCTTAGGCTTATTATTTCCGTAATTACGTTCAGCAGAATCAATAGCTTTCTGCATATTGTCTTCCAGTTCTTTAAGCATTTCCTCCAATGGGTTGCTTAGCCACGTAGGGTCAAGACTTCTTCTGGTTGCCTCCTCCAGTAGAGGTTTATATTGAGTGATCATGTAAGAATAAAAACTTCTGCACCTAGATGCTCTGAGTTTAAGTCTATCTACAACATTCCTTTCATCTGTAATCTGCTGAGAGAGTAATTTTAATACCTCCCAAACTGCTTTATCTGAAATGAACGTATCCATTAATATATTCTCTACAAAGGTAAAGTCAGAAAGTAAACTTCTTATTATATGACCACCAAGTCTACTCGCAAAATAACTACTAGAAAGATCTGCTCTTCCATGTGATTTAGTATGAATAAACCTCTTTTCACATAAATCGGATAATACATCGATTGTATCTGATTCAGAGAACCCTATAGCTTTTAAATTATCTCTGATAGTTGGCCCATCAAGAGATCCACTTCCAGTATTGCTACTGTGTTTAACTAATGCGCCAAGCACAAACATACGAAGTAATTCTCCGTTTGATCTCCCTAGTCTAGAATCAAAAGGGTTACCAATAACAGAATATTCTTCACTGTATACAGATTGATTTCCTAACAGTATTGATCTAAAAGCTTCTTGCTTAGGTAGAGTATATTTTTTTGTTGACCCGAATGTTTGTAATGCTTTTGCAGGGTCAGTATAGCCTCTAGCTAAAAATTCTCGAGTCATTCTTAATGCAAGACGAACGTCATGATTAGATAAAACATCAATTCTATCGCCTATTTCGGTTCCAAGTACTGAGCTTTTTACTATATCTATAAATACAGATAGGTCATCTACCTTGAAATCTGCACCATTTAAAGCAGTGAAACTTCCTTTCTTTTCAGATAACATTTGTCCGGTTAAGAAAAAGCGTCTTGAAAGTACCGCTGGGATCTCTGGAGGCTCAATATGAATCGGATCGAAGTCAAAAGCATCAAATGTAGGTGAGTTTCTATGATCTACATAAGTCGACTCTCTCATAGCAATGATTAAATTAATATTTAACCGGCCAGCCAGTGCTATTGCATCAGAAAAAATATTAGACTGTGTTTCGTCATCTTCAAATTGGTCAATATTATCAATTACCAAAAAAACTGGGCTCTGTGCTGCGCCGTATTTTATTAATTTGTCGACATATGGAGCAACCTTGTTGTAATCATCCATAATAACTTCAGTGATTTTTTCATTGAAGTTGTCTTGGTTTTTAGAAAGAAGGAACATAGGGCCACTTTTTAATGCTTTAATATCTTCTGAGTAAGCATTTTTAATTGACCTATTATAATCACTAAAATAATCATCATTTTTAATATATTCGAATAATGAGGAATATATGAAATTTATTGGTGATTCATTTTGCGAGAAGTTTCTAAAATCTATATCAATCCAATGTGGATATAATTCATTATTAGATTTTTCAAAATATGACTCTGATGCAACTCTTCTTGTATATTGTAAAAAGGTAGTTTTACCCGTTCCTACAGTACCTAAAATCAATATTGCTAAAGGGCGAGAATTTGAAGAGGCGGCAGTAATAGAGTTAAATAATGACGCTGACTCTCTTTTTCTCATAGGTCGTTTAGGTTGAGATGAAAATAAAGGCTCTCTCTTCTGTAAGTGCATTTTTATTCTGTTATCAAATTTTTGTCTATCTGCATTTTTTACATAACATTTTTCGAGCAGATCTTTATCTGAATTTATTATTGAGTCTGAAAAAGCACTTATAACTTCGTTTTCTATTAGGGGGTATATCGGGTTTGTTGATCTTGTCCCAGACCCTTTAAAAAATCTGTTCAGTCTTCGTTCTTCAAATTGATCTGTATTTCTCCCTATAAGTTCGGTTGCCAAATTACCATCAATGACTCCATCTCTAGATAAGAGACTTTTAAAGTATTCAGATTCTTCACCTAAGACTCTTTCTAGAGAGTCGAAAACTATTGCGTAAGACGATGAAAAACTAACTTGGTCAGTTCGAACAGCAGGAAAGAGAATCCATTGGCTACCATTTGTAACAACTGCAAAAGGTATAGATTTTTTTCTGCAGTAATTTCTGGCTTGTTTTATAGCATCCCCAGTCTTACCCTCCATAATTTGACCAGAAAGTTTCACTCTCTTTTGATTTGGTATTGTGTTGAATGAATCTCCGATCCTTTTAGCTTCAATTAATATTGATATATCTGCAGTTCTTATTATATAGTCCGCAAAAGTTGTATTTCCATCCTCCGATACCCTTTCTTCATATGAAATATCAAAATCTTTCCAATCTAAAACTTCTTCAATAATTTTATCTATTAATTTTTTTCTCGTTTCTGCTTCGTTGGCATTATGAAGTGTTAAATGTGAATTACGCTCTAGTAGCTCTTTGATAAAATCTTTCATTATTTAGTTCTCAGAATGACTCATAAATACCTAATGCTATTATGAATGGGTCTTTTAATATATTTGAGTTTAAAGACACTTTAACGATACTTGGGTAAAAAGCCAAGCGGCGTTTTGATGAGGTAGGCGGTAGTTTCGAGAGAGAAACGATACTTGGCTTGGTGCCATGTGGAGAGGTTGTCGGGCTGAAGCCGTGACTTACATGAAAGCTTCGCTTTCAATAACCCCTCCCTAACCCTCCCCTTGAAGAGAGAAGGGGAGGGAACAGAGAAAGCAAAAACACCAGCCGAGGCTGGTGTTTTTATTGGCGCTGTATGAAAGGTTGAGCTGTTAAGCTTGAGCTTTCTTGAACGCTTGGATCAGTGCTTGGGTAGAAGCATCCAGTGCGCTGTTGTCGCTGTCGCTAACAAGGTGGTTGAAGATGTCGGTTCCCAATACTTTGCCAAGTTCGACGCCCCATTGGTCGAATGAGTTGATGCCCCAAATCGTGCCTTGTACAAAAGTACGGTGCTCGTAGAGGGCGATCAAGGCACCAACGGCCGCTGGTGTCATTTTATCCGTTAGTAGGGTGTTGCTTGGGCGGTTGCCTTTGATCACTTTGTGCGGTGCAATCTTGGCGATTTGCTCAGCTGTTGCACCGGCATCACGAAGTTCTTGCTGTGCTTGCTCAAGGGTTTTACCGACCATCAAGGCTTGCGACTGGCTTAGGCAGTTAGCAAACAATTGTGTGTGGTGTTCGCCAATTGGGTTGTGGCTTGCCAATGGGACAATGAAGTCCACAGGAACAAGGCGGGTGCCTTGATGCAATAACTGGTGGTAAGCGTGTTGGCCGTTGGTGCCAGCGCCACCCCAAATGATGGGGCCGGTGTCGGTTTCTACACCGTCACCATTCAATAGTGTAGATTTACCGTTACTTTCCATGTCGAGCTGTTGTATGTGAGCTGGCATGGCGCGTAGGTAGTGATCGTAAGGGATCAAGGCATGGGTTTGTGCGTTGTGGAAGTTGATGTACCACACGCCAAGTGCGCCCATGATAACGGGGAGGTTTTCTTCAAACGGTGCGGTACGGAAATGCTCATCCATTTGGTGAGCGCCGTCTAGCAATTCATAGAAGTTGTCCATGCCAACGGCAATTGCTACTGGCAAGCCAATCGCTGACCAAAGTGAGTAACGTCCGCCAACCCAATCCCACATTGGGAAGATGTTTTCTTCTGCCATACCAAAGGCAACGGCTTTTTTCACGTTCGAGCTAACGGCCGCGAAGTGTTTGCTTACTGACGCTTCAGACCCGCCATTGCTTAGGAACCAATCACGTGCTGCGTTGGCGTTAGATAAGGTTTCTAATGTACCAAAGGTTTTCGATGAGATAACAAAAACAGTGGTTTCTGGGTTCAGCTGTTTTAGCTTGCCGGTAATGTCAGAACCATCGATGTTGGCAACAAAGTGTACTTTGATGTCGTCTTTTTTGTACGGTGTCAGAGCTTCTGCAACCACTTTTGGCCCAAGGTAAGAGCCGCCAATGCCGATAGAAACTACATCCGTAATGGTTTTTCCGCTATGGCCTTTCCATTCGCCGCTGTGCAGTTGCGCAACAAATTTTTCCATTTGTTTTAGTGTGGTACGGACTTCTTCTAAGACGTTAACGCCATCCACCATGAGCGATTCTTGAGCTTGGCTAGCACGAAGGGCGATGTGCAAAACAGAGCGGTCTTCTGTGTTGTTGATGTGCGCGCCGCTGAACATACCTTTGATGGCATTTTCTAGTCCTGCTTCTTTTACGAGATCTGTGAGTAGAGATAAGGTTTTTTCGTTGGCGCGGTTTTTGGCGTAATCAAGAGTCCAGCCTGCCGCGTGAGTGGTGTATTTCTCAGCACGTTTTGGGTCTGCTTCAAACAAGGATTTCATATCAACAGAGTTCATTTCTTGTTGGTGGTCGGCCAACTTTTTCCAAGCTGTTAGTTCTGTGGGTGAGCGCATTACAATCTCCCTCGGTCTTAAAGTGAGTTAAGCAAGTTCTACACGCAAGTTATCGATCAAGCGTGCGCTTCCTAGGTATGCCGCAGCCAAAATGACTAGGCTTTTCTCTTCCTCTGACGGTGTTTGCAAATTATCTTGTGCGCGGATCTCGAAATAATCACGACGGAATCCAGCCGCTTCAAGCTTCTGTAGAGCTTGTTCGCGGATGTCCTCGTGACTCGCACTGTTTGTTATTAGGGCGTCTTTCGCCCATAACAAGGTTTGGTACATCGTCGGTGCGATGTGCCTTTCTTCTTTGGTTAAATAGCCATTGCGTGAACTCATAGCAAGGCCGTCGTCATTACGCGCAGTATCGATGCCGATCACTCGTACGTTAGAGCTTAGGTCTCGAACCATGTCTTCAATGACTTTTAATTGCTGAAAGTCTTTGTTGCCGAATATGGCACAGTCTGGCTGAACAATGTTAAACAATTTGGTCACTACGGTAGAGACACCAACAAAATGCCCTGGGCGTGATGCGCCACAAAGGATATCGGATAGGCCAATGACTTCAATTTGAGTTTGGCTACGTTTGCCATCTGGGTACATTTCTAGGGCATCGGGTGCAAATAGATAATGACAGCCATTTGCTTGTAAGACGCGTTTGTCTTCTTCAAGCGTTTTTGGGTAGCGCTCTAGGTCTTCGTTTGCAGAAAACTGCATTGGATTAACAAAAATAGAGGAAACGATCACATCGCCTTCTTCGGTAGCACGACGAATCAGTGACATGTGTCCGTCATGTAAGTTGCCCATGGTCGGCACAAAAATAATGCTTTTGTCTTGTAGGCGCTCTATTTTCAGGGCAGCACGAAGTTCGGCGATGGTGTGAAAAGTTTTCATTGTTTGAATCCGTGCTCTGGTCCTGGGAATGTCGTGTCTTTGACTTCTTTAACATAGGCTTCAAAGGCTTCTGTGACATTACGGCCATCGGTTAAGAAGTTTTTGACGAACTTTGGTGTGTGGCCTAAGTTAATGCCGAGCATGTCGTGCATTACCAAAACTTGGCCGTCAGTGTGGTGTCCAGCGCCTATGCCTATGGTCGGTACAGGAACGGCGTCGGTTAGTGTTTTACCAAGTTCGGTTGGGATGCATTCGTAAAGCAAGATGTCAGCGCCTGCTTCAACCAGTTCAAGAGATTCTTTCAGTAATAAATCAGCGGATTCTTGGCTTTTGCCTTGAACTTTATAGCCGCCAAATTTATGCACAGACTGAGGGGTTAATCCTAAGTGGGCGCACACTGGAATGCCGCGTTGGCTTAATAGTCTTATAGTGTCGGCAAGCCAGCTTCCGCCTTCTAGTTTGACCATGCTCGCACCGGCTTGCATGAGTTTTGCGGCATTGTCGAGTGCTTGCTCAGGTTTGCTGTAACTCATGAACGACATGTCGGCTAGGATGAAGGCATTGGTGTTGCCTCGTTTCACGGCCGCTGTGTGATAGCACATGTCTTCAATAGTAACAGGAAGCGTGCTGTCTTGGCCTTGTATGACCATGCCTAAGGAATCACCAACAAGAATGGTTTCAACGCCAGCAACATTCATGACATTGGTGAATGACGCGTCATAGGATGTGAGGCAGGTGATTTTTTCTTTATCAATTTTCATCTTTTTGAGAGTAGATAAAGTAACTGGCTTGGTAAGCTTTCTTTGTGAGTTATCTGAATACATAGTTTATTCTTCTTTGATAAGAACCAAATCGCTGGTATCAAGTTGGTGTAACTGCTCGGTAACGGTTTTGCCATTTTCTAAGCGCATCTTAGGTGCAAGATCGTTGAGTGGTTTGATGACAAACCCTCTTTCTAGCATGTGGGTATGCGGTACAGTTAGTCGAGGTAATTGTATTTTTTCTGACCCGTACAATAACAGATCTAAATCAAGGGTGCGCGGACCCCAATGGCGTTCTCTTACTCGGCGTTGAGCTTGTTCTATGCTTTGTAATATGTCGAGTAGAGCAATAGGGGTTAGGTCGGTTTCGAATGATGCGACGGCATTAATGTAGTCTGGTTGATCTTGAGGACCAACGGGCTTGCTGCCGTAAATAGAAGAAACACGAAAAGCGTTTAAGCGATCGTGCTTCTTTAGGGTTTCAATGGCGCGATCAAGTTGCGCCATTGGGTTGTCAAGATTGCTGCCGAGGCCGATATAAGCTTGTATCACAGCGCATCCTCTTATTCGTCAGATGTTTCGCTTGGCGTGTTTGCACTTATGCTATTGCCATTACTTTTTCTGCGACGACGTGGGCGGCGTTTTTTTGGGCCTTCTTTGTCGTTGGCGTGAGTATCAATGTTTTTGATGAGCTCTCTTTGCTGGCTTTCTGAACCATGCTGAAAAGCTTCCCACCAGTCACCTAGGCCATCCAATTTTGTGCCGCTGAGTTCTCTGATTAATAAGAAATCAAATCCAGCGCGGAAGCGAGGGTGTTCTAGTAGTAAAAAGGCACGTTTCCCATAGCGTTTTGGGAGTCTATATTGCATGTCCCAAATTTCACGCATGGGTGTTGAAAATCGTCGTGGAATGGCGGTCGATGCGACTTGATTGTCTAATACCATGTTCGCAGCTTGGTGCAGTGCGGGTGTCGCTGGCATGCCTTGCGCTTGAAATTCATCATGGCGTAACGCGACGCTTGGCCACAGTAGTACAGCGTATAAAAAGTAAGGTGCTGTCGTTTTGCCGCTTTGTATGCGATCGTCTGTGTTTTTTAGGCCTTGAAGGATAAAGGCTTCCGGATCGATATCATCGCGTTTCCAGCCGCTTTTAAGTAAAGCGTCAGTGTCGGGAAATAAATAACGAAATAGACCATATTGGCGGAGTAAAGCAAAGGTTTGGATACCGTTGCCGCTGCCCATAAGTTTTAACACTTCTTCGAAAAGGCGCGCTGGCGGAATATGGTCTAGCAGGTGCGCCATTTCTTTGATCGGTGCCGCTGTTTTGGCTTCAAGTTCAAAGCCGAGCTTTCCGGCGAAGCGAATCGCACGCAACATACGCACAGGATCTTCTTGATAGCGCTGACGAGCGTCACCAATAATACGAATCTGTTTGTCTTCTATGTCTTTTAGGCCACCGCAGTAATCGTGAATACTGAAATCTTGAACATTGTAATACAGCGCGTTAAAAGTGAAGTCGCGGCGTTCTGCGTCTTCTTCAATACTGCCGTACACGTTGTCGCGTAATACAATGCCATGGGCAGATCGCGCGGAGTCTTTACCTTTTAGAGATTCTTGTGGCTGCTGCTTTTCGCTGTCATCGTCTTGGGATGCGCCCGCTCTAAATGTAGAGACTTCAATAATTTCACGACCAAAGGTCACATGAACCAATTTGAACCGACGACCAATGAGTCTTGAGTTAGAAAAAATGGTGTGAACTTCTTCGGGTGTCGCGTTGGTTACGACATCAAAGTCTTTTGGCTCAATACCGATGAGGTGGTCTCGAACGCAGCCGCCGACAAGGTAAGCGTCATAGCCAGCTTTATTTAGGCGATATAATACTTTTACGGCATTGGGGCTTAAATTTTGGCGAGATAAGCTGTGATCGCTGCGAGGGATGATAATAGGGTAAGTCTGAGCCTGTGGTGAGGCAAACAGAGAGGTAGCTTTACGTACCAGAGATTTTAATCCTGTAAGCATTAGACAACAAATTTTAAAGTTAACGATAAAGACATTCTACACGTGATGGACTTAAAGTTACACGAATAATGGCCATGTATGAGGTAATATGAACTAATTTGGTGTGTTGAAGTAGAAGAGAATGTGAAGCGATTAATTATTTACTTATCAGTAAATAAAATAATCGCTTTGGATACATGAAGATACTAGTTCCGAAAACAAAGTGGGTGCTGCTTCTGCAGTTCTACTCAGGTTTTATTTTTATTATTGCATCGTTTTCATCGCCCTAAGGCTTGCATATCTAAAAAGATCAATTATCCAAAGCGATTTTCCATCCATGACCTCAAATTTTTATTTTTATTTGAAGAGGTCACAGTGTTCCTACTTGTTATTTTTATTGTTAAGAACCTACATACGACGATTAACTTATTTTTATTCTTGGTCAATCTTATTATCGTTGTACCATCTATAAGGCATTTGTTGTGCCAAAAACAATAAAGTGCTGATTTTGTTAAGGTTTGAGAAAATACTGTACACTTTTTTTACAATATTGCGTTATTTTTTTGGGTATTTTAGTATCAAGTGTTACTTTTCTGCTGTTACTTTTTTGGGTATAGCGAGTTTTTGTCGTCTTTCCCATAGACTTTTTCTTGATATGCCCAAAGAATGTGCAAGTTGTGTTTCCGTCATCTTGTGTTGGTGCGAGAGTACGAAATGTTTGAAGTAATCGTCTAGCGTTGTCCCCACTAAGTTTTTGTTATCGGTGTCCGACATTGGTGAATGGTTTGTCGTGTTGTTTGGGGGTTGCTGACTGGCAAGTTTGAGATTGGCAGCTTCTATTTTTTCAGGAGGGCTGAGAATAACGGCTCTTTCTATGGCGTTTTCAAGCTCTCGTACGTTGCCGGGCCAGCGATGTGAGCGAATGGCTTTATCGAAAGTCTTGGTATAGTTGCAAATTGGTTTGCTGTGTTTTTGGCAGGCTTTCTCCAAGAGTATTTTTGCTAACATCGAGATGTCGTCACCTCTGTCTCTTAGGGGGGGAAGTAGTAGTTCCATGACATAAAGACGATAGTATAGATCTTCTCGAAAAAGCCCTTGTTGGATCATGTCGGTTAAATTTCTATGGGTTGCTGTAATTAATCGAATGTCTACTTTGGTTGATTGGGTGGCACCCACTTTACGTATTTCGCCTTCTTGAAGTACGCGTAATAGTCTCGCTTGCGCTTCTAGTGGTAGTTCGCCTATCTCGTCGAGAAATAAGGTGCCTTTGTCAGCGGCGTAAATTAGGCCGTCATGGGATGAGTTGGCGCCGGTAAATGCGCCTTTCTCATGACCGAAAAGCTCTGATTCAATGAGGTTTTCGGGGATGGCGGCACAGTTAACGCTGATGATGGGATGATTGTGGCGCTGGCTTAAGTTGTGCAGTGCTTTTGCGACCAGTTCTTTACCTGTTCCAGACTCGCCGCGAATCAATACCGTTACATCGGTTCCTGCTATTTTTCTCATATCGCTAAATAGGCTTTGCATTGGAGGGCATTGCCCAATAATTCCGCTTCCTTGTGTGCCGAGCGTTAATCTTTCTTCTTTTGCGGTGTTGGAAAAATACACCTGTGGTGTTTGGTCTTGAGTGGAGGCTGGATCAGGGTGGTCGTTTTGTTCTAGTGCATTTACTACGTGTTTGAGTAGTGTTTCGGAATCAGTTGGCAGGGGAAGGTAATACGCTGCCCCCTGCGCCATGCTGTTGATTCCTATACTAAGGCTAGGCTTTGCATCAAGGATAATGCGATGCGGGGCGCTAGGGAGCTCTGCGCTGCTGGCTTCTATATGATTGATAGCTTCTTGGTCAATAAGGAGTAGGTGAAACTCAGACAGTTCATAGTATTTATTGGCTTGTTCTAATGTGTTGCTGATGTTTACTTGAAAGCCATACCGGGATAGCCACTTTTCGGACTCTTTAAGTGGGGAATTATCTGGGCAAATGATCATAATGCTGTGCATGAATTGTCACCTCTTGTAACTAGTGTAACGATTATACATACAGAAGCTTGCTGGTCGAGATGTACCGATACTGAATTTTGTGAAGTGCAGAAAGGTGGTTTAGATGAAGTGTAGATCTTGTTCTTCTAAAGACAGGTGTTTCATTCTCTTCAGTTTGTTTGGATCCCATGCCTCGATAGCTAATGATAATGCCTCAGCGATGGATGGTGGTGATACAAGGTCGATCTTTAGATAATGCAGCGCGCGCAGAAGTGTCGATAAATTATTGTCCTGAATCGGTTTGGCGTGATTCTGTTTGCTTATTTTATCGCCTGAGTGATTGGTAATAAGAGGGATGTGGCAGATGCTTGGCGGCGTCCATCCAAACAAATGGTAAAGATGGAGTTGCTGAGCGGTGGTGTCGATTAAATCCGCACCTCTGACTAGGTGAGTTATGTTTTGCTGGTGATCGTCGATTACCACAGCCAGTTGATAAGAAAAATAGCCATCTTTTCTTTTTAGCACAGGGCAGTTGTTTTTCAAATCGTCAGTAAAATGCAGTGTACCCTGAATGTTATCTTGGCATTGATAGGTCGCCAGGCTGGCTTTTAATCGCCATGAGTGTGGCTGGTCTAACGAGCTTTCACACACAAATGGGTGATTGCCATTATGTTGAGCGAGAGATTGGCGTGTGCAGTTGCATGGAAATATCGCCTGCTGTTTTCTGAGTGCAGAGAGTCGCTGTTCATACATTTCAGTATGCTGGCTTTGAACTCGAACTGTTTCGTCAGAAAATAGGTGGTAACTATTTAGGGTGTCGGTGATTTGCTTGGAGAAACTGGTTTTACAGCGTGTTCCATCAACATCTTCGATGCGAATGATCCACTTGCCGTGATGTTTTTTCGCATCCAAATAACTCGCTAATGCACTGACTAGCGAGCCAAAATGGAGTGGGCCGGTTGGCGAAGGAGCAAAACGGCCGCGATAGAGGCTATACATCGGGTTGGCGTGATTAGACACTGCGGTTAAGCACTGAACATCAGCCGCCGATTTGTCTCTCTTTGATCTCAGCCAGTGTTTTGCAATCAATGCACATGGTGGCTGTTGGGCGAGCTTCTAAGCGGCGAATGCCGATTTCGATGCCACACTCTTCACAGTAGCCATAATCGTCTGCATCGATCAATTCTACAGTCTGAGAGATTTTCTTAACCAGTTTACGTTCGCGATCTCGAGCGCGAAGTTCTAGGCTGAATTCTTCCTCCTGACTGGCTCGATCATTTGGATCGGCATAGTTCACGGCCTCTTCTTTAAGGTGGTGAACAGTACGGTCAACCTCTTCCATAAGGTTTTGTTTCCAGTTGAGTAGGATGCTCTTAAAGTGCGCCAACTGGTTCTCGTTCATGTATTCTTCGCCATCCTTAGCAACATAAGGAGTGAAGTCTTTCATTAATGAATCAGGGTTCATTTTTGGCATACGCATTGCCTCACTTCGCAGGTTTCCATTGTGGTAACCTGTAAACGATAAAATTAGGTGGTTTATTTTCGGCCGGAAACTTACCAGATAATGTGATGGTTAACCACATTTTTTGCGCAAAATGTCACGAAATTTTGAATTAGGTAGAGAAAGCGGGATGAAAAAGCATAAATTGGCAGAAAGAGTTGGGCAAATTGCCCCGTTTCAAGTGATGGCGATTCTGGCGCGGGCGAAAGAGTTGGCGTCACAAGGTGAGGATGTTATCCACCTTGAAATAGGGGAGCCTGACTTTGTAGCGGTAGAGGGCGTTGCAGACGCCGGAGTGTTGGCAATTCAACAGGGCAAAACTGGGTATACCTCTGCTACAGGGCTGCCTGAGCTGAAATGTGCTATTAGTGATTATTATCGTACTCGTTATCAGGTTGAGGTGTCGCCGGAACGAATTATTGTCACGCCTGGTGCGTCGGGGGCTTTGTTGTTAATGGCGTCGCTCATGGTGAATCCTGCTGAGGATGTTCTGATGCCCGATCCTTGCTACCCATGTAATCGGCATTTTCTTATTCAAGTTGGCGCGAAAGCTAAGCTGGTTGAAACTAACGCTTGTAATGGCTTTGAAATGGATTTGGGTGCCTTAGCGGACAATTGGAGTGATAGCACCGCAGGACTTTGGCTTGCTTCGCCCTCTAATCCAACGGGCGCGGTGTTAAGCAGAGCTTACATTTCTGAGGCATGGGAAAAAGTTCGTGAGCTTGGTGGCCATTTGTTGGTGGACGAAATTTATCAAGGTTTGGTTTACGAAGGTGAGGATTTTTCGGCGCTCTCTATTGATGACGATATTTTTGTTATTAATAGTTTTTCTAAGTATTTTGCGATGACAGGGTGGCGATTAGGCTGGTTGGTTGTGCCGGAATGGGCTATTGAAGGCGCCACAAAACTGGCTCAAAATTTGTATATTTCTGCACCAAGCGTGTCTCAACACGCTGCGGTTCGTGCGTTTTTACCGGACGTGTTGGCTGAGTGTGAAGTGCGTCGTCAAACAATGAATGCTCGCAGACTTATTCTACTTGAAGGTTTGCAGGAGATTGGATTGCCTGTGGTGGCACCCGCGCACGGCGCTTTTTATGTCTATGTGGATGTGTCGGAAGTCACTCAGGATGCCATGGCTTGGTGTTTGGCATTGCTTGAAAAAGAGAAGGTGGCGTTAACACCAGGTGCCGACTTTGGTATCAAGGATGCGCATAAATATGTGCGCTTTGCGTACACCTCTGATGGCCCTAGATTGCAAGAAGCCTTGGCGAGGATTGCTCGTTTTATCGTGTCTTAATTGCTGTGAGGCGAAAGGGTCAACCTCTGCGCCTCACTAATATTATGCCTGCTAATAAACAGATGAGGATAGGGATGCTGACACCGATGATTGGTGGGAAATTAACAGCGACACTCATTCTTCCAAATAGGTTTAGCGCATTTTGAAATGCCAAGCCGATAATAACCCCTGAAAATATGCGACCGCCCATAGTGGATGATCTCAGCGGTCCGAACACGCTCGACAGTGCGACGAGAACAAGAGCCAGGGATGCGACTGGGCGAAGGGCGGTGATCCAAAACTCTAATTCATATTGCGAGGCATCGAGTTTTTGCTGGCGTAAGTACTGTTGATAACTCATTAGTTGGCTAAGGGACAATGTGTCAGGCTCTTGAGAAGCAAGAAATAGGTGTTCTGGCTTGATGCTCACATTCCAGTCTGCGTGTTTCATTTTGTTTGTTTCAATATGATCTGGCGCGAATATAGTCTGCGTTACACCATTGAGTTGCCATAATGAACCATCGACATGCTGTGCGCTGGTGGCTTTTATTATGTATTTTAATTGCTGTTCGTTTGGTGAGAAAATTTGTATCCCGTACAGTTTTCCTGTTGCGTCGGCAGCGTCTATGTAAACAAAATCGCTATCGGCTTTTAGCCATACTCCACCAGTGAGAGAAAAGGTATCACTTTCTTGACCTTGAAATTTTTCGATTAAATTGGCTTTTTGTTCTGCCATCGGTGCCACAAACTCAGAGATCCCCATACCTAATAAAGAAACCACCAAAATTGGTTGGCAGGCCGCGAAGCCGATGCGCCAAATTGGCATGCCTGCAGCTCGCATTACGGTGAGTTCTGAGGTCGCAGCAAGTGTGCCTAAGCCCATTAGTGTGCCTATGAGTGATGCGATGGGAATGTACTCTGCCAGCTTTCCGGGTAGGCGATACATGATGACTTGTAGTAAGGATTGAATCGTGTAGCTGTCGTTTACTTTTTTGATCTGCTCAATAAATGTCAGGGCAAAATCTAACCCCAGCAGTACCACCGCGACAATTAAGCATGCCCATAGAACGCTACTGGCAATGTATTTATCTATTTTACTCATATCCGTTACTCATTTGAGTCTGTGACTTCGGGAAGTCTGGCTTTGCGACGCTCAAAGACTTGATTGTATTGAATGAACAGTGCTGCCGCGATAAGTGCAAAGACGCCATGAATCCACCACAGGCCGAGTTGAATGGGGAGTTTGCCTTTTTCTAGACCAGTTCGACCCCAGATTAGAAGGGCGATGTAGAGAATCATTAAAATAATAGCGGGTAACATTTTAAAGAAACGGCCTTGTCTTGGGTTAACTTGGCTAAGTGACAGTCCAATGATGGCAAGAATCGGAATGACGACAACCAATGAAATTCGCCATTGCAGCTCTACTTTGTCTAAAAGGGCTGTGCTTTTGATTAAGCTCAATGTGCTTTTGGTATAAGGCTCGTCTATGACGCTATTGTCTTTGGTTGCCATGCGGACTGCATAGGTATCGAATTGGGTGATGCGATAATTTGCGGTCCCTGGTTTGCCTTCGTAGCGGGTGCCATTTTTGAAAATAAGGTAGTTTTGATTGTCTTCTGAGCTGACGCGTATTTGTTCTGCGTAGGCGGCGAATGTTTGTGTTGGAATGCTAACGTTTTTTTTGCGAACCACATCCGATAAAAATATTTGGTTCATCCAGCCTTCATTCGGCGTGAAACTGTCTATGTGAATGGTGCGTTGTCCATTACCTTCAAATCGACCGGGAATGAGAAAATCGAAGGCAGACAGTTGGTTTTGTTCCTGTGAGGCTTCTGCTGCACGGTATTCGCTGAAAGGGGCGAGCCAAAAGTTGATCGATGCGCTGGTGAGGCTGATGATACAGGCTATTCCTAGTGTATAACCCGCAAGCTTGATTTTACTCACGCCACTTGAAAACAGCACCGACATTTCGTTTTCTATGTATAGACGCCCAAAAGCCAGCAAGAGAGAGAGAAAAAAAGCCAAAGGCAAAATCATCTGAATGAAGCTGGGAATGTGATAACCAAGAATGACGAATAAAAATTCAAAGGTCATTTTACCTTCGGCAATACGCCCTAAATAGTTGGAGAATCGACCGCTTAGAATAACGAGTAGTAGTATTAGCGTTACACCAGCTGTTGACACTAGCACTTCTTTCGCTAAGTATCTGAATAGTCTCAAGGTCACCTCTGGATGAATATTGCTTTTTAAGCGTAGAGTTGATTACACATCTAAAGCCCCCATTATCTCGTGGTAAGAAGGACATTATCCAGTTTTTTTTAAAAAGTTATTTTTTGAGGGTTTTTTCATGAACATGGCGCTATTTGATCGCTTATCCACAGTGCAAGCTGATTTGCTTGTTGTATTTGTTCCTAGCGAAGGGGATTTTTCTGAATCCACCGCTTGGGTAGATGAAAATGCCAATGGGCAAGTTTCCCAATTACGCGAAACCGGCGTATTTAAAGCGGGCGTTGCGCAGACCTTGTTATTACCGGGTGTGACGCAAGACTTTGCTCAGGCGGTATTGTTGGTCGGTATAGGTAAAGATGTACAGTTGAGCGATATGAATGCTCGCAAAGTGATGGCGGCGGTTGCGGCTCAAATTAAAGGTTTGCCATTTGCCTCTGTGGCGGTAGCAAGCGCTGGGCTGGTATTGAAGAGTCGCTCTCAATCGGATGTTCTTGCGTTGGTTGCACAGTGGCTAAACGAAGGTTTTTATAACTTCCTTGGCTTCAAAAAAGACGATGCAGAAAAAGCCACTAAAGTGACGAGTTTGTTGTTAGAAGGCACTGATGAAGCAGCTTTAGCCATTGGCACAGCAACAGCGAGTGGTTCGGCTTTTGCTCGTCAGTTGGGTAATCTGCCCGGAAACGTCTGTACACCAAGTTATTTGGCGTCAAAAGCTCAGCAGTTGGGCGAAGAGTACGGTATTGGTGTTGAGTTGCTAGACGAAACTAAAATGGATGAGCTAGGCATGCATTGCCTATTGTCTGTGGGTCGTGGCAGCGATCAGCCAAGTTACTTGATCGTGATGAATTATCGCGGTGGTGAAGAAGGTGATGCACCTCATGTGTTATTAGGTAAGGGTATTACCTTTGATACGGGTGGTATTTCATTGAAACCTGGCCCGAAAATGGACGAGATGAAGTATGACATGTGTGGCGCAGCCAGTGTGTTCGGTACCATGAAAACCATTTGTGAGCTAAAACCTAAGTTGAACTTTACCGCTGTGATTGCGGCCGCAGAAAATATGCCAAGCAGTCGTGCAACTAAGCCTGGTGACATTGTGAAGACCATGTCTGGTCAAACGGTAGAGATTTTGAATACCGACGCAGAAGGTCGATTGGTGTTGTGTGATGCCTTGACTTATATCGAGTGCTTCAAACCTAAATCGGTTGTGGATATTGCGACATTGACCGGCGCGTGTGTGGTTGCGCTAGGTAGTGTGAACTCTGGTATGTACGCCAATAACGATGCGTTGGCAACTGAGCTGAAGGTTGCAAGTCAGACGGCGGCGGATAAAATTTGGCAAATGCCGTTAGACGAAGAATACCAGCAGCAATTGGACAGTAACTTTGCGGATATCGCCAATATTGGTGGTCCTGAAGCCGGTTCTGTTACGGCTGCGTGTTTCTTGTCTCGTTTTACTGAGTCTTATCCTTGGGCGCATTTGGATATTGCTGGTACGGCATGGACGGGCGGCGCAGCGAAAGGAGCAAGTGGTCGACCTGTTGCTCTACTGACGCGTTATTTGTTAGGTAAAGTCTCTTAATTATTAAGGGACAAGTGGCTGAATTATTTAGTCATAAATAATTTTCTTTTAAAAAGCAGTGGTAATTTTTTATCGCTGCTTTTTTATGGCTATTTTTAGTAGGAAAGCGAGTCCGATCAAAGTGTTATTTTTATCTCTGCGATGTTGAGTGCTTTGTCTACGTTGGGATGGGGTAGACTTTTGGGTTTTTCAGTGCGAAAGTTGAAGGCTATGAATGATTGGTTGAACAATAATATATGTTTAATCGTTGTATTTTGTTTTCTTAATATTGGTTTTTCCTATGTCAGATTTAGCCACTCAGCATGATGATGGTATTTTCGAGCCAGATGAAGAAACATTGATGTCTGCTTTGCGCAATCAAGATGACATTCCAATTTTGATGGATATTGTCGCCGATCAAACGCCTTTCTCTGCTGGTCAGGAAATGCATTTGACGCAGTCTTTTGATGGTTCTCAAGCTCGAAACGAAAGTGAGCAAGATGAAGATACTCAAGTCGAGGCGGTTGCACCCGCGGACATGCTTGCTTCATCCAATGTATCGCAAGAACTTATTGCCAAAACAATCGCTGACGTACTTGAAAAGCGTTTACCAGAGTTGGTGTTAGAAGTGATGCAAGCGTTGCACGAAGCTGGCGCTATGACGAAAAAAGAGTAAATAAGCCATTAACAGTTAGTTATCAGACTGGTTCTCTCACTGATGGCCTAATTGTGCACGTGTTGTTCTTTATCTTGTTATGACACGTTATAATTCCCTAAATTCAAATTGACCGCTACATAAGAGCTTTAAGACACCATAATGGAAAAGACCTACCAACCTCAGAGTATTGAACAGCCTATTTATCAACGTTGGGAAGAGGGTGGTTATTTCACCCCTCAAGGCAACGGTTCTCCTTTCTCTATCATGATTCCACCACCGAACGTCACGGGTAGTTTGCACATGGGACATGCTTTTCAGCATACCTTAATGGATGCCATGATTCGTCGTGAGCGAATGAAAGGCAGCCGAACTTTATGGCAGCCAGGTAGTGATCACGCGGGTATCGCGACACAAATGGTGGTTGAGCGACAATTGGCGGCTCAGAATATTACCCGTCATGATCTTGGTCGTGAGAAATTTCTCGAAAAAGTGTGGGAATGGAAAGACCAGTCTGGCGGAACCATTTCAGATCAAATGCGCGTTTTGGGCGACTCTGTTGCATGGGATAAAGAGCGCTTCACAATGGACCCCGGCATGTCCTCTGCCGTTCAGGAAGTGTTCGTTCGTCTTTATGATGAAGGCATTATTTATCGTGGCCAGCGTCTCGTAAATTGGGACCCAGTGCTACACACGGCGATTTCTGATTTGGAAGTTATCTCGGAAGAAGAGAACGGCTTCATGTGGTATTTCCGCTATCCATTGGCAGACGGTGTGAAAACAGCCGATGGTAAGGATCACATTGTTGTTGCAACGACACGCCCAGAAACCATGTTTGGTGATGCCGCTGTGGCGGTTGCGCCAGACGATGAACGTTTCACGGATCTTGTTGGTAAGTTCGTTGAACTGCCATTGGTTGGTCGTCGGATTCCTATCGTTGCTGACGAATACGTAGACAAAGAATTTGGTACCGGTTGTGTGAAAATCACTCCCGCTCATGACTTTAATGATTATGAAGTGGGCAAGCGTCATGACATGCCGTTGATTAATATCTTAACGGACGATGCGGCGATTAATGATGAAGCGCCTGAAAAATACCGCGGCATGGATCGTTTTGATGCACGTAAAGCGGTGGTCGCCGATTTTGATGCGCTAGGGCTACTGGAAAAAATTGCTGATCATAAGTTGAAAGTGCCACGTGGTGAGCGTGGTAATACAGTCATTGAGCCTTATTTGACGCAGCAATGGTACGTGGCTGTTGAAAGTCTAGTGAAGCCTGCGATTGAAGCGGTTGAAAATGGCGATATTCAATTTGTGCCAAAACAATGGGAAAATACCTATTTTGCTTGGATGCGTGATCTTAATGATTGGTGTATCTCTCGTCAGCTTTGGTGGGGGCATCAGATCCCTGCTTGGTACGATGTGGATGGCAAATTCTATGTAGGTAAAGACGAAGCTGAGGTGCGTTCTAAATACAATCTTGCTGCGGATATTGAGCTGACTCAAGATGAAGACGTATTGGACACGTGGTTCTCTTCTGCGCTATGGACTTTTGCAACGCAAGGTTGGCCAGAAGAAACGCAAGACTTCGCAGAATTCAGTGAGTCTGATGTATTGGTAACGGGTTTCGATATTATCTTCTTCTGGGTGGCCAGAATGATCATGATGACGTTGAAATTTACCGATAAAGTACCGTTCAAGACGGTTTACATTACGGGTCTTATTCGTGATGAACGTGGCGACAAAATGTCTAAATCCAAAGGGAATGTTATTGATCCGCTGGATTTAATTAACGGCATTGATATTGAATCTTTGGTTAGCAAGCGTACTACCGGCATGATGCAGCCACGCTTGGCGGCGAAAGTGGAGAAAAATACACGCGAAACTTATCCTGAAGGAATCCAGGCTTATGGTACCGATGCGCTACGCTTTACGCTTTGTTCTTTGGCATCCGGTGGTCGTGACATCAAGTTCGATCTTAATCGCCTAGAAGGTTACCGCAACTTCTGTAACAAAATTTGGAACGCGACGCGTTATGTCTTGATGAACACGGACGATCAGGACTGTGGCCAAAACGGCGCAGAAGTAGAATTGTCTCTTGCTGATAAATGGATTATCTCTCGCTTACAACATGCGGAAGATGCCGTGAACCGCGCTTTCGATACCCACCGTTTTGATTTGGCAGCACAGGCACTTTACGAGTTTATGTGGCACGAATACTGTGATTGGTATTTGGAATTGTCTAAGCCAGTACTTTGGGATGAGAACGCAACGGCCGCTCAGTTAACGGGTACCCGCCGTACTTTGGTGCGCGTACTAGAGGCTTTCTTGCGTTTGGCTCATCCAATGATGCCTTTCCTAACCGAAGAAATTTGGCAACGAGTGAAGCCTTTGGCAGGCGTCGAAGGTGAGACGATTATGTTGGCTCAATATCCAGCGGCCGATGAAAGTAAAAAAGACGTTCAGGCTGAAGCAGATGTAGAGTGGCTAAAAGGCGTGATTGAAGGCATTCGTAATATTCGCGGCGAAATGAATATATCGCCTGCTAAGCCGTTGACTGTTTTGTGTCGCAATGGCTCAGAGCAAGATAAAGCTCGTCTTGATGCCAATTTAACCTTTCTGCAAACCTTAGCGAAGTTGGATACTGTAACTTGGCTGGAAGTAGGAGATGACGCGCCTATGTCGGCAACAGCATTGGTTGGCGATATGGAAGTATTGGTGCCAATGGCGGGTTTGATTGATAAAGATGCTGAGCTGGCTCGCTTGCAAAAAGAAATTGATAAAACGTCCAAAGAACTACAACGCATACAAGGCAAACTTTCTAATGACAGTTTTGTGGCGAAAGCGCCAGCAGAAGTGGTCGAAAAAGAACGTGCTAAGTGTGATGATTTGCAGTTGGCAGTGAACAAGCTAGAAGAGCAAAAGATTCGTATTGAATCTTTGTAGATAAATAGAAGTCAGAAGCCATTTTTGGTTTCTGACTTTACGCTTACTTTAATAAAAATAAAAAAAAGAGGCGCAATGGTTATGGAACGATTAACGGGAAAGGTTAAATGGTTTAATGACGCAAAAGGCGTTGGCTTTATTAAGCGAGTAGAAGGCAGCGATGTTTTTGTTCATTACAAATCGATTGCTTGTGATGGTCATAAAACGCTTAGAAAAGGGCAAGCGGTTAGCTTCCTTTTGTCAGAAACGGATTTTGGCGTGCAAGCGATTGATGTGAAACTAGAGAAAGAGGCGCAAATTGCATCCTCTGGCTCTAATCAGTATCTCGAGCAGGCTTAGCTTAAGTAGACTCATTTAGCATTTTGAGTGCAAGTTTAACAAAGTCTACAGGTGTGAGAATGCCGACGAGTTTGTCGTTTTGAATAACGGGTAAGCATCCATACTTGTTTTCAATGAAGAACTCGGCAGCCATGCTTAATTCTGTTTCAGGGCTAATGGTTAAGATGTCCTTGTTCATGGCGTTGGCAATCGGTGTTTGTTGTTCTTTTTTGGATATGTATTGCGTGCCAAATTGGCTAACTAGGTGAAATGCATGACGTAAGTATTCACGCTGGGTTAGCATGCCTACGTATTCTCCCTCATCGTTGATGATGGGAATGTTTCTAATGTTTTTTTCGTGCATCAATGCTTTGGCTTTTGCCAAAGAATCATTTTCCCTTAATGTGATTAAATCTGTTGTCATTAGATCTGCCACTGTGTTCATAAACAGAACTCCTTTTATTTATCATTGCGTTAAATTTTAGTGTAGAGCGGGTTATGTATTAAAGGCAATTATGTATGAAAGACAAAATAATCGCCTTGAGGTAAATCAAGAATGAAAGATCAATACTGGATGGAACGGGCGCTTGAGTTGGCTACGAAAGCGGCGTCTGAAAATGAAATCCCAGTGGGTGCCATTATTGTGTTGAACGATGAGATTATTGGCGAGGGTTATAATGCGCCGATTTCTCTTTGCGACCCGACGGCGCATGCAGAAATTCAAGCGATTCGTATGGCCTGTCAAAAAATGAAGAATTACCGTTTACCTGGTGCAACTTTATATGTGACGTTGGAGCCATGTTCTATGTGTGCAGGAGCAATGATTCATGCCCGAATTGATCGTGTTGTTTATGCAGCGATGGAACCTAAAAGTGGTGTTGTTGAAAGTCAGGGACGTTTTTTTGAGGCGCCATTCCTTAATCATAAAGTGAATGTTGAATCCGGCGTATTGGCGGAAAAGGCATCTACTCAACTGACGCAATTCTTCCAATATCGCCGTGAGCAGAAAAAGAAACTTAAAGAACGGGCAAAAAAGGCGATTTAGGCAGTTTATTCGTTCATTTTGTGTAGAAAATTCATACTCTGCTGGCCTCTATTTGCTTCATTGATTTAAAATACCCGCACCATTTCCCCAAAACTACCAAGTGAGGCAATACTCAACATGCTAACTCTGCATGGTTCCGCTGCGCTATCGGCGTTTCGCAAGGCAAAGTTATTAGCCAATATGCAATCATCTGTCGCTACTGTTACAGATGTCGATGCTCAATTTCTCCATTTTGTGGAGCTGGCTGATAATCAAACGCTTACTGTTGAACAGGAAACTGTTTTACAACGTGTTTTGGCCTACGGTCCTAAATCCTCCCAAGTCAGTTCATCGGATCAAAGTGTTTTAGTGGTTCCTCGTTTAGGAACGATTTCGCCTTGGTCATCGAAAGCAACCGATATTCTTCATAACTGTGGCCTTGCGGCCGTATCTCGCGTTGAACGTGGCGTGGAATACTTTATTCATAGCTCTGAGCCATTAACGCTTGAGGCGTTAGATTTGTTGTCGGTGATGTTGCATGACCGCATGACAGAAAGCGTACTTTCGGCATTAAGCGACGCTTCTGATATGTTTTCTCATGCAGAGCCTGCGCCTATGACGAGTGTTGATGTACTTGGTGGTGGACGATCTGCGTTGGTTGAGGCAAACCAAACGCTAGGCCTCGCTCTTGCTGAAGATGAAATTGATTATCTTGTTGAGTCTTTTATTGAGCTTGGGCGTAACCCAATTGACATCGAATTGATGATGTTTGCGCAGGCAAACTCAGAGCATTGTCGTCATAAGATTTTTAATGCGTCTTGGACCATTGATGGTGAAGAGCAAGAGCGTTCTTTGTTTAAAATGATTAAGAACACTCACGAACACAATCCTGATGGCACTTTGTCTGCTTATAAAGACAATGCAGCGGTCATGGAAGGTAACTTTGCGGGACGTTTTTTTCCAGCGCCGGGTTCTTGTGAATACGATTTCAGCCAAGAAAATATCGATATTTTGATGAAAGTTGAAACGCATAACCACCCAACGGCGATTTCACCATTCTCTGGTGCGGCAACGGGTTCTGGTGGTGAGATTCGTGACGAAGGCGCGACGGGGATTGGTTCAAAACCAAAAGCAGGATTGAGTGGTTACACGGTATCTGACCTTAAAATTCCTGGTTTTGAACAACCTTGGGAGAGTTACTACGGCAAGCCTTCTCGTATCGTTACGCCTTTGGATATCATGATCGAAGGCCCTATTGGCGGTGCGGCGTTTAACAACGAATTTGGTCGTCCAAACTTATTAGGTTACTTCCGTACTTACGAGCAAAAAATCCAAGGCGCATCTCAAGAAGAAGTGCGCGGTTACCATAAGCCAATTATGTTGGCGGGTGGTCTGGGGAATATTCGTCGTGAGCACGTTGAGAAAAAAGAAATTAAAGTAGGCGCTAAGCTGATTGTACTGGGCGGACCTGCCATGTTGATCGGTCTTGGTGGTGGTGCGGCGTCTTCAATGGCGTCTGCTGACGGCAATGAAGATCTTGATTTTGCGTCTGTACAGCGTGGTAATCCAGAGATGGAACGTCGTTGTCAGGAAGTAATCGACCGCTGTTGGCAGCTTGGTGACAATAACCCAATCAGCTTTATCCACGATGTGGGTGCTGGTGGTTTGTCCAACGCATTACCTGAGCTAGTAAAAGACGGTGAGCGTGGTGGCAGTTTCGATTTGCGTAAGGTGCTTAACGATGAGCCTGGCATGTCACCGTTAGAAATCTGGTGTAACGAATCGCAAGAGCGTTACGTGATGGCGGTTTCTCCGGATCGCGTCGCAGAGTTTACGGCTATTTGTGAGCGTGAGCGTTGTCCGTTCGCAATTGTGGGGGAAGCCAAAGAAGAAATGCATTTAGAAGTAGCCGATGAGCACTTCGGTAATAAGCCTGTTGATTTGCCAATGTCTGTTTTGTTTGGCAAAGCACCAAAAATGCATCGTGAAGCAACAAAAGCGGTTATCGCTGGGGATAATTTTACTGCCGTTGATGTGGATTTAGCGGATGCAGCAAATCGTGTATTGAGCTTACCAACGGTGGCGAGCAAGAACTTCTTGATCACCATTGGTGACCGCTCGATTACCGGTATGGTAGCTCGCGATCAAATGGTCGGTCCTTGGCAAGTGCCTGTGGCGGATGTGGCGGTTACAACGTCATCTTTAGATAGTTATACAGGCGAAGCCATGACTATGGGCGAACGTACGCCGATTGCTTTGCTTGATGCACCAGCGTCTGGTCGTATGGCGGTTGGTGAAGCGTTAACTAATTTGGCAGCTGCGCACATTACTAAACGTAGTCACATTAAGTTATCCGCAAACTGGATGGCGGCGGCAGGCCATGAAGGCGAAGACGAAAAGCTTTATCAAACCGTGAAAGCGGTGGGTATGGAGTTGTGTCCTGCATTGGACATTGCTATTCCGGTTGGTAAAGATTCCATGTCGATGAAAACGGTTTGGAAAGAAGACGGCGAAGAAAAAGCCGTGACGTCTCCATTGTCTTTGGTGATTACGGCGTTCGCGCCGGTTTCTGATGTTCGTAAAACATTAACACCAGAGCTTCAAAATAAAGCCGATACGCGTTTGTTGTTGATTGATTTGGGTGCAGGTCAGAATCGTCTTGGTGGCTCGGTTATTGCTCAGGTTTACAACAAGCTGGGTCAGCAAACACCAGATGTGGACGATGCGGCGACTTTAGCTGGCTTCTTTGATACCACTCAGGCGCTAAATGCTGAAGGTAAGTTGTTGGCATACCATGACCGTTCTGACGGTGGTGTGTTTGCGACTCTGACAGAAATGTCGTTTGCTAGCCATTTGGGTCTTAATATTGATCTAGATGACACAGTTTCTGATCGTGCTCAACTGGCGCCTGCATTATTTAGCGAAGAGTTGGGTGCGGTGGTCCAGGTGAATGAGTCTGATGTGTCTGGCATTGTTGCGGCTTACGCAAAAGTAGGTGTTACAGTTTCTCCTATTGCGACACTTTCTGATGATGACAATATCCGTGTTCGTTTTGCTGGCGAAACTGTCTTAGAAGAGACACGTATTAATTGGCAGCGTGTTTGGTCTGAAACGAGTTACCGTGTTCAGGCGTTGCGTGACAATCCAGAATCAGCACAACAAGAATTTGATAATTTGTTGGATGCAAAAGATCCAGGCTTGTCTGCTGATGTTCGATTTGATCAAAACGAAGACATAGCAGCGGCGTTTGTTGCTTCGGGCGTTAAACCAAAGATTGCCGTATTGCGTGAACAAGGCGTTAACGGTCAAGTCGAAATGGCAGCGGCTTTCCATAAAGCCGGCTTCATACCTGTTGATGTTCACATGAGTGATATTCTATCAGGTCGCATAACACTTGATGGTTTTAGCGGCTTAGTGGCTTGTGGTGGATTTTCATACGGTGACGTATTAGGCGCTGGCGAAGGTTGGGCGAAATCTATCCTTTTCAATCCGATTGCTCGTGAGCAGTTTGAAGCCTTCTTTAAGCGTGTTGATACTTTTACACTGGGTGTGTGTAATGGTTGTCAGATGTTGTCGAACCTTTATGAGTTAATTCCTGGTGCGAGTCATTGGCCTAAGTTTATTCGTAACGAATCTGCACAGTTTGAGGCTCGTTTCGTACAAGTGGAAGTTCAGAAATCGAACTCTATTTTGCTGGCGGGAATGGAAGGTTCTCGTATGCCAATCGCTGTAGCGCATGGCGAAGGTCAAACCGAATACCGTGATGAGCAAGATATGGCAGCATTGGCGTCTTCTTCTCAGATTGCATTGCGTTATGTGGATAACTACGGTCAAGCGACTGAGCGTTACCCATTTAACCCAAATGGTTCGGCGCAAGGCGTGACAGGGTTAACCTCGGAAGATGGTCGAGTGACCATCATGATGCCTCATCCTGAGCGTGTTTATCGTACTGTTCAGCACAGCTGGCATCCAAGCGAATGGCAAGAGCAAGCACCATGGTTGCGTTTATTTCAAAACGCGAGAAAGTGGTTGGGTTAACATTTAGTTAACTACTGATTTTTAAAGCCCTCTAATCGAAAGATTAGAGGGCTTTTTTGTTTTAAATAAGGTGCTTAATTAGCGTGTTAATACCTGTGTCGGCGTATTTATTGCGTTCAATTGCATAATAGCGACCGATATTTCCTCTCTGTGTCGACAGTGCAATTAATCTTCCGTCCTCTAAATCATTCTGTATAAGTGCCTCTGGGCAAAGCGCTATCCCTTGCGCTGCAACAGTGGCCATTTTTAATAGATGGAAGTCTTCATATAAAAGCTGAGGTGGTTTATTTAAAGCGAGCCCTTGAAGGACAAACCAATCTTTCCAACTCTGTTCCGTATGATCATGTAGCAAATCTGCTTCTAGTAAATCTTTACTGGAAAAAGATTGATGTTGCTTCATGTAAATGGGGCTGCAGACAGGGATGGTTTCCCCAGATAGAATTTTGGAGCGCACATAAGGAGAGTGCTTATCTTTTTCATGGCTGCCAATACGAAGGCTGTGTTCATCCAAGTAGTCTGGTGATGACGAGTGGTAATTAATGACCAGCTCAGAGTTGGGGTGTGTTTCTTTAAACTTTAATAGGCGGGGAAGTAACCAAAACTCAATGAGCGAAGGCAGGCAATAAATCGTAATAGCGTTAATGGGTGTATTGGCGGGGTCTGACAGTACTTGATCTATGTGATCAAAAGAGGCTGATAATTCTGAGGATAGTCGTTTCCCTTCAGATGTGACTTTGAGCTGCCGGCCTGACTTATAAAATAAAGTATATCCCAGCTGAGTTTCTAGTCGCTTAATTTGATGGCTAACAGCGGACTCTGTTAAATGCAGATGATCAGCGGTGCATTTTAAACTTTGAAAACGAACCGCTAAATGAAAGGTATGTAGTGCCGTATAGGGGTGACCCATTATCAACTCACTTTAGTATTTGTCATGTATATTTAAATAATATCATTTTATTTGAGTTTCCAGTTTCACTAACCTAAGTCAAATATTAAACAAAGTGGAGTCGGTGATGAGTAATGTGGAAGCAGCGTACAGAGCAGGTCCAGGGTCAAAATTGTCTGTAGATAAGGCGTTTTATAATTCTCTGAAAGGAACTGAAGCCAAGCGGACCTTAGTGGATACCATTAAAATTCCTATGCGTTCGGGAAAAGCTTGGGAAGTTCCTGCTGGTCATATTTTTCGTATTCGTGTTTCAGAAGGGCCGCAAGTTGGGGACTTCAATATGTGGAACAAACATGACCCTCGTGAACGTATGTGGGCGTCT
>NZ_CP054301.1:2892500-3137500 GCF_013372285.1 Marinomonas primoryensis
TAGATGCGCTCCTCAAGTAACGATTCTTTAATAATATCGTCCAGATCAAAAACGCCTGTTTTACCAGCCTCACCTTCTACGGTAATAGTCCAAGGTCTTGTTTGGAGTTGAGAAGATTTTTCTTTGGGATCACTTTTACCGTAGCCAAACTCATAGAAATTATTGTACGAGGTCGCAACATCATATGGCGACACTTTTTCACTTCGACCATAAGCTGCTTCTACTATATTTTGGAATGAGGATTTGAGCGAGGGTGAAGGAGACAAAGGATTCCCCTCCTGTAAAGCAGCAGCGACATGACCTATGTTGCCAACACCTAAAACAACACCACCGGTTACTTTCATGAATTGACGACGATTTAAGTAAACAGACTCATCTGTTATTTGAGATTCCGAGCAATCTGAAGCTTTTTTGTTACGAATAAGCATGTGCGTGTCCCCTCTTAATATTTTAGATATTGACAGGGGCTCACGCAGCTAGTTCAAAATAGTTCTGTATAAGACAACTAAATCATCATTTTTTACACAGACTAGCGCAATCGCTTAAAAACAATCCCAAGCGGGCCCCATAGACCATAAAGGCAAAAAACACTCATCAGCACTAATGCAGGCTCAAGCGCAATAAACACTAGAACAAGCACCGCTATCAAGAACACCACAAAAGGAACGCGCCCTTTCACATTAAGATCTTTAAAACTGCGGTACTTTACATTACTGACCATTAACAAACCGACAATGGGAACTAACAATGCCATAAGAGTCGCTAAACTCTCTCCAGAAACGCCCTTATCATTAGCCGCCCAAATAACCCCTGCCACAATTGCGGCAGCCGCTGGACTGGGTAAACCTGTGAAATAGCGTTTTTCCTCTACCGCCAGCATCGTATTAAAGCGAGCAAGTCGAAGCGCGGCACCAACAGCATAAACAAAAGCGGCAATCCAACCCGCTTTACCAAGCGGCGCTAAGGACCAAGTAAAAACAACTAGAGCTGGAGCGATACCAAAAGACACCATATCAGCAAGGGAGTCGTACTCAGCACCAAACGCGCTTTGAGTTCTTGTCATGCGAGCCACACGACCATCCAAACCATCAAGAACCATCGAGATAAATATAGCGACAGCAGCGTGGGTAAAATCACCGTTCATAGCCGCTATAATAGAATAAAAACCAGAAAACAATGCGGCAGTCGTGAATAAATTCGGCAATAAATACACCCCTTTATGGGGTTGCTTTTTATCATCACCAACATCGACATCTTCGACCGGTGTTTTTTTCACATCATCTATAGACATATCAAAAACCTTTATATACTCGCGAATTGTTTATACAAGCTTAGCAAAAGAACGCTTAGCCGCTTCTATCGTAAAATCAATATCTTCTTCTGTGTGTGCTTGGGATATAAATCCAGCCTCAAAAGCAGCCGGAGCAAAATACACACCCTCTTCAAGCATATAATGAAAAAACGCCTTGAAATACTCTAAATTACAACGCTGCACGTCTGCAAAACCCTGCACAGATTCAGCATCCGTGAAGAAAAAACCAAACATTCCTCCAACGCTCACCACACAAAAAGGCACACCTACGTCGTCTGCAGCTTTTTTCAATCCAGCAACAAGGCGAGTCGCTTTAGCGCCTAATGTCTGATGAAAACCTGCTTCACTAATTTTATTTAGAACCGCCAAGCCAGCGACCATCGCAACAGGATTACCAGACAAAGTACCCGCCTGATAGACCGGCCCTAATGGTGAGATACACTCCATAATCGCTCGTTTTCCACCAAAAGCACCAACGGGCATTCCGGCACCTATAACTTTACCCAACGTCGTTAAATCTGGAACGATATCAAAATATTCCTGAGCGCCTCCTAAAGCGACACGAAAACCAGTCATCACTTCATCAAAAATCAAAACAGCACCAGACTCATCACATACTTGACGCAAGGTTTGTAAAAAACCATCTATTGGCAAAATGCAATTCATATTGCCGGCTACAGGCTCCACTATAATGCAGGCAATCTGATCGCCTATCTCAGAAAAGCAGCGTTTCACTTCTTCAATATCATTATATTGCAAAGTAATCGTATGCTTAGCCAAGTCAGCTGGAACACCTGGAGAACTAGGCATACCCAGTGTCAAAGCACCTGAACCCGCTTTAACCAATAATGAGTCTGAATGTCCGTGATAACACCCTTCAAACTTGACGATTTTATCACGTCCTGTATAACCTCGAGCCAAGCGAATCGCACTCATAGTGGCTTCGGTACCTGAGTTCACCATGCGCACCATATCCATAGAGGGCACAAGCTCACAGACTTTCTCAGCCATAGTGATCTCGACTTCTGTCGGTGCCCCAAAGCTTAAACCGTAATCAAGCTGCTTCCTAACCGCATCCAATACATCTGGGTGAGAATGACCTAGAATCATTGGACCCCAAGAACCTACATAATCTACATAACGCTGTTTATCTTCATCATAAACATAAGCACCTTCGCCTCGCTGAAAAAAGATAGGCGTTCCACCCACACCATTGAATGCTCGTACTGGAGAGTTAACGCCTCCGGGAATACGATGCTGAGCTCGTGTGTATAAATCTTCTGACCGACTCATATTTTTTTCAAATCCTATAACTAATAATTTAATTCGCTCTAAAGCAAAATAAGCAGTTTACCCACTGTGCGGTTAAAGCTCATTTACTAGACTCTATAACTGAATACCAATGACTAAATCTGTGTTGAAAAGTACAACACGAACTAGTCACTTTTTAATAAAAACTGATCAAGACGATGTCGAGAAACACGACGAAAAGAGGAATCCGATAATGCCACCAATACCTCTACTGAGTCGGTTTTTTGAAACCAATGCCACATAGACTCTAATGATGACGGCTCATCAATCAATGGCACAATATTCGACTCCAAAGTCAGCGACAAATCCATCACCGCAATATCATCTATAAAAACAAGCCACAATTGAGGCCCCAAATCCAGAGTCTGCAAAGAATCTAATACAGAGATTCGATGCACCAAATGCCAATCACCATCACTCTCAAATGCGATATAGTCTACCATACTTGACGCTAAATTTTTTGCCTGCTCAAGAGGAACACGTGCAGGCAACAATACAATATCTTCCGAAACGGGCTTGACAGTATGGTGTCGAAGGTAGCGCTGAAAAGGGCTAATAGTCGAAGACATTCCTATATAGCTCAATCGCTCAACAAATACCGACTCTTGATGAAAAAACACTCTCATTAACAAACAAGCCAATACGACAACAAACAAAGCAGGGATGATAGCCTCAGAGGAGTGAGTCATCTCAATAATAGCAACCAAGGCCGTTAACGGTGCCTGGAAACAAGCTGCCATCATTGCCGCCATTCCAAGCAATGCAAACAAAGCAACATCATTATCAAATATCAAAGCGATCTGAACACCAGCCAACCCGCCAATAATGAAAGTTGGCCCTATCATCCCACCAGGAATGCCTAGCCCAATAGTAAATGCCGTTAATGCCGTTTTAACCACTATCAACAAAAAAAGAGAATATAGAATTACATCGCCAGATAACAAATGCGTAAGCGAGCTATAGCCACTCCCTAACGCTTCCGGCAAATAAACCGCGGCCAAAGACGTTGCGATGGCGACTGACATAAATCGCACCCAAACAGACAACCCACTTAAACGCCATAAGGCTTTTTGCGTATGCAGAAACAACGCCGACAACAAAACAATTAGAACCACTAAGGCAAAACAAGCAAAAAATAAATCCATCGAGAAAACCACCAACGATAAATCGCCGATACTAAAAATATCCAAAGGCCCTATTAGATAGTGACTCACCAACGTCGCAACCACCGAAGACAGTAATACCGGCAATACGTAACGCTGTCGGTATTCTAAAAAAATCACCTCAAAAGCAAACAAAACACCCGCAAGTGGCGTTTGAAATATTGCAGAAATAGCGCCAGCAACGCCACAAGCCAAAAGGGTTTCAACACCATATTGGGGCAATTTCGCTTTTTCTGCTAAATAACCTCCTAAAGTGGCGCCAAGATGAACGGCTGGCCCCTCTTTACCAATAGAGAGTCCTCCAATCAAACCAATTGCCGCAGTAAAAAATTGAACGACTCCATTCCATAAGGGCAAATTACCGTTATGATAATTAAGCCTTTCTACAACATAGGGAACACCAACCTTATGAAGTCGAGAAGGCAATAGAGTAAACACCAATGCCAACACAATACAGGCAAGCAAAGAAAGCCCAACACGCCATTCCACAGGTAAGGATTCGAACGTATCAAAATCTGTTCCAATAATATATCGCGCAGGCAAATAGATCGCAGCATAAAAAAATGCCATCAAGAGCCCACTTAACAAACCACACAAAGCGCCCAGTAGTGCCAGTATAAGCAAATCGTCGTATGACCTTGCTCCACTAGACCATTTTTCCTTTAGATTTAACTTTTTCAGATCACGGCTCCACTCAAATAATGCAAGAAAAAAACCAAACCATTCAATCCGTTATATTAAAAATTCGTAATCGTCTCAATATAGGCATAAATAATAGACATCTACCATCGATCAAGACGATTTGCTAAGCACATGTGTGTCACTATTTTGTTCAAATTTGGCCAACTGTCCATTTCACTACGGATGACATTTAGTCGAGTCATTGAATTTGCCTGAACCAAAAGTAGTAAATCTAAATCTCCGCTAATAGAATGCGCCAGCTTTACTTCAGGTATCGCGTCAATCAATGGTTGCACAAGATCACACGATAATGGACGAAATGTTAACGCCAAGTACGCAGTTACACCGTCTTCTTTTGAAATTGAAGTATGGGCATGATATCCGGTAATAGTACGATTATCTTCCATACGTCGAATTCGTTCAGTCACTGCTGAACGAGACAAATTAACTTGTCGACTGATATCCGAAACAGAAAGTCGAGCATCATCCACAAGCAAGGCTAATATTTTTTGATCATAGTGATCTGCCACCCAACGCTCCTCTCTTATTATGTGTAATCCAAATTGACGGCCACTCAGACAAAGTGCGCCTTAATGGGGTCAACTTGTATGGCGTATTGTTTATCGCATTATTTTATCCTTAGCTATACAAAATAACAGCTGGATAAAGGCAAACAAATGACCCATTACAAAAAAACGCTCGGACCACTACAAGGTATGGCGATGACGGTGACCACTTTTATTGGCACCGGATTGATGATCTTACCCGCCATGTCTGTGTCACAGGCTGGGTCATTTGCCTTTTACGCTTGGTTAATCACCGCCGTCATGATTATCCCCATTGCATTTATTTTTGCAGCACTCGGTTCGAAGTACCCTTCTGCTGGCGGCGCTTCTCATTATATCGGACGCGCATTCGGCTCACGCTACGAAAAAGCTGTAGGCTGGTTGTTTCTGAGTATTCTATTAGTCGGTCCAGCGGTCGCCATTAAAGTGGCGGCGGCGTATTTAACCATCATATTCAAAACATCAGACGAATGGATTCTTATCTTTAGTCTTTTAACATTAGTCGGCATGCTCATCTTTGCCATAATAGGCATGCAAACGTCCGCTCGTTTTCAAACCGGTATTGTCATTGTGATGATTGGCACCATCATTTGGCTCTGTTTTATTGGAGACATTCAAGACAGCCGCCAAGTCATTAAAGCCCCTTCAAACGCCTTTGAATGGCAACAAACTTTATACGCCACGGGCGTCATATTCTGGTGTTTTTTAGGCATCGAAGTCATGGCACACATGGGCGCAGAGTTTAAAAACCCAACACGTGACTTTCCAATTGCATTACTAGGTGGCATCGTCATTGTTATACTCGCCTACTTAAGCTTGGTACTGTTAATTGCCTGGCACCACACTTACGGCGACGAAGTTACTAACAGCCAATCTCTCGCCTTACTGGTAAGTAAATTAATGGGCGAAACCAGCAGTCGACTCTTCGCGGTTGGGGCTTATGCCATCGCGTTCGCCAACGTCGCTATTTATATTTTAGGCTTTTCTCGCATGGTGCAATCTATGGCACAACAAGGCGCATTACCAAAAACCTTTATCAGTCTGAATAAAAATGGCGCACCAGCAAAAGCGGTATTACTAGTTGGTTCAATTACACTACTCTCCATTGTTTTTTCCGAATTATCAGGCTGGAAAATGGCGTGGTTTATTGAAATGACAAATGGCAGCTTTTTGATCATATACACATTAACCTGCATCGCGGCGCTAAAATTGGTGAGTCGAACCATTCGCCCTGTCGCGATTATTGCCTTAGTCAGTTGCAGCTTCATGGTGCTTTTTATTGGACAAAGCATGATGTTCGCCTTAATCGTTTTCTGTCTAGCATTGAGTTATGAATACATGAAAGCACCAAAAAGCCCCATCAAAGACTCAAAACTTCCTGTACAATAGTCGCCATTGTTATTGACCTTATACAGAGCAACGCACTTCACGTTGCATACAACGCACAAGTAGGAGAGTTTTATGCCATTATTAGACAGCTTTCGTGTCGACCACACACGTATGGACGCACCAGCCGTCCGCATAGCAAAATCCATGTCCACACCAAGCGGTGACGACATCACAGTTTTTGATTTACGTTTCTGCGTACCAAATGAAGAAATTCTTTCAGAGCGAGGCATTCATACTCTTGAGCATTTGTTTGCTGGTTTTATGCGAAACCACCTAAACGGTGATGGCGTAGAGATCATTGATATCTCTCCAATGGGCTGCCGCACTGGTTTTTACATGAGCTTAATCGGCACACCTTCCGAAGACAAAGTAGCAACGTCTTGGAAGTCTGCCATGGAAGATGTTCTTAAAGTAAAAGCAAAAAGCGATATTCCAGAACTAAACGAATATCAGTGCGGTACTTACGAAATGCACTCCCTAGAAGAAGCACAAGAAATTGCAAAAATGATTCTAGACCGTGGTGTAAAAGTAAACAGCAATGAAGAGCTGTACTTGAGCGAAGAATTCTTAAAAGAACACAGCTAATAATTTTTGCTGTAGAAAGAATAAAAAAGGTGGCTATATGCCTAATACTGTTCACTTAAGGGTTGAATTTAATTGAACAGTCTCAGAAAATCCGATTAGGCTTTCTTAATCGGATTTTTTTGTGTCTATTCAGCAGTTACTTCTTAGCATCGATGAACTTCATTCATTCTCAGATCACTCGACCTTCACCCAGAATATTCCTGTTGAATGGATCGAGTCTGCATTAACCCTTTCTTCAAAAGCGAGCATCAGACGACGACGTCTACCTGAAGATCAAGTTCTTTGGCTAGTGTTAGGTATGGCTCTTTTTCGGGATGAAGCGATCGAAGAAGTGGCGAGACGCTTAAATATTTGTTCGGAAGGATTAGCGTCGGAGCAGCTCCTTGCCAAAAGTGGCGTATCTCAAGCGAGGCAGCGCCTTGGTTCTGATCCTATGCAGTGGCTTTTTCAGCGTACAGGTGAACATTGGGCCAATGAGCGATTTGCTCAGGATGATTGGCAAGGGCTGCAAGTATTCGCAATAGATGGTGTCGTTTTTCGCACCCCGGACACACCAGAGTTACGAGAACACTTCGGTAGCGCTAGCAATACAACCGTCAAGCAAAGCGCCTATCCGTTATTGCGTTGTGTCGCTCTGATGAATACGCATTCTCACATTATTCTAGATACTCAGATTGGACGTTATCGAAAAGCTGAAACGCCATTAGCTGAAGCTATGTTAGATAAAATTCCTGATCGCAGTATCACACTCCTAGATCGAAATTTTTGGAGTGCTAATCTCATGCATACCTTGATGAACGGAGGGAATAAACGACACTGGTTAATCCCAAAACGCAGCAATACTGTGTATGAGGTCATTGAAGAATACGGAGACGGTGATGCGTTATGGCGTATGAAAGTCTCCCCACAAGCACGCAAAAAGAACCCCAGTCTGCCTGAATACTGGGATGCACGAGCCATAACCTATGACGTTCAAGGTAAAGCTAAGACGGTACTGACATCACTTCCTATCAGTAACTATCCTGCTGACAAGATTGCTCAGTTGTATCATCAGCGATGGGAAATTGAACTGGGATTTCGTGACATCAAATCTTCCATGCTTAACAACGCCATTACGTTGCGCAGTAAGAAAGTCGATTTAATCTATCAAGAAATGTGGGGGATGCTACTGGCATACAACATCGTGCGTCGAGAGGCGAGTCATGCGGCGGCATCACATGGTCAACGAGCGAGCGATGTGCGTTTTAAAATGGCGTTTACTTTTATTGCTTCCAACTTGATCGTGATGGCAGCGGCTAAGCCAGAATCGAAGACAGGAATGCGCCTTAAGGAGCTAAGGTCTGGGGTGTGTAATTTGTTTTTGGAGAGAAAGAAAGCGAGGCCTAATCGGCCTCGCGTGGTGAAAACAATCAAAGGCGAGATATCCGGTATCTCATGATAACAATTCCGCTTAAGTGAACAGCATTAGGCTATATGCCACCTTTTTACTTAAGTCAGTTTGCTTTAGCTTCTGCTTGAAGACGCCAATAATATACTCGCAAACATAAATACACTTCCCATACTTTTATTTAACTTGATCATCCCTTTTTGACTCTTAATCAATCGACGAATTTGTTTGCCGCTGACAGCGTAAACATACCCAGAAATAAATTCACAAATGATAAAAGTCACGCCAATCATAAAAAACTGTGGTGCAACGGGTAAACTCAAATCCAGAAGCTGAGGGAAAATGGCAGTAAAAATCAAAATCGCTTTTGGGTTACTGATCGCGATCAAAAACTCTTGTCGTATTCTAGAAAAATGCCCTCGGGAGATCACACCGTTCTCCAACTCATGCTGATCCAGTGCAACTGCCGCACTACGCCATGTTTTAATACCTATATAAAGTAAATAAATGACTCCCAACCATTTTACAATATTGAACCAAAACGCAGAGGTGACAATGACCGCACCAAGCCCTAGTGCTGACACCGTCATTAAAATAACGAAAGCAACATTACGCCCTAATACCGCAATAATGGCTTTTTGAGGTCCAACCTGCATGCCGTTATACATAGCCGTAAAATTGTTAGGCCCTGGAGACAGAGCCAATAATAGTAAAAAAGGCGCGGTAACAAACCATATCTGCCAGTCCATTGTATTTTCCTCACTTTGTTAAAAACGACCATCATTCAATTATCAGACACTAAAGAAGCATGCTTAAAAATGCAATTGTCTACCTAAGCTGGATTTGAGTATTCATCTCCATAAAGTTTAACTTTTTTAAATCATGGTATCGATGTTATAGCGCACCCAATAAGGTGTATAAAACACAAAACGATGATGTATTTAGATTCATAAAGCAAAACCATCAATTTACTTTGGCATCCAAAGCTTAGCGCATGAATAACCTTTCATTTCGGCTGTGGAAACAGAACAGCTCTCCGTAAAATAGCGACTCCTTTATCAATGACCAGAGATTCACTATGTCTATTGCACACCTTTTATTATGGGCCACGGCCGCTATTTGGGGATTTGCCTTTGTCGCCCAAAGCGTTGGTATGGAGAACCTCGGGCCACACAGCTTCAATGCCATGCGCTTCTTATTAGCAACATTGTCGCTCCTACCTTTATTATTAATCTTCAAACCAAAAAAATCGCAAAATAATCGTAAGCTGTGGCTAGGAGGCCTCACCGCTGGAGGGTGTCTATTCTTAGGTTTTACTTGCCAACAAATAGGTCTGCAGTACACGACGGCAGGAAATGCTGGCTTTATCACCAGCATGTACATTGTGTTTGTGCCAATTTTGGGACTTATGCTAGGTCATAAAACAGAAAGACACACTTGGGTTGGTGTTGGGTTGGCCTTAGTCGGATTATATAGCCTGACGGTAGGGCCCAATTTATCCATCAACAAAGGCGATGCTATCGAGCTATTGGGTACACTATTTTGGACTTGCCATGTTTTGCTTATTGCCTATCTGTCTCGCTCAGTGTCCGCTTTACCACTTTCTATCGTGCAATTCTCCATCGCCACGGTACTCGCCTCTATTATGGCATTTGCATTAGAAACACCCACATTAGAAAATATTAAGATGGCTTGGTGGCCACTAGTTTACGCGGGCGTCGCTTCTTCTGGCATTGCATTCACATTACAAACATTGGGACAAAAAAATGTCTCACCAAGCATTAGCGCACTCATTTTATCGTCTGAAGCAGTATTTGCGGTTATTGGCGGCTGGATATTCATGCAGGAAACCCTTTCAACTCGGGCTCTTATCGGCTGCGGTTTCATCATGACTGGAATGATCATTAGCCAGTGGCCGCGCAAAGCAAAAACCGCCGCAGAGCTAGTGTAAGCACAACTTAATCAAGCTCCATTTCAGCCCCTTTTTCTATATTTTCAGGCATCTCTCGTGACACTGGGGTTGAAAGTACCATCATGGTATTAGTGTCACTTAAATCAATTAAGCGCTCTAATAGCGCGTCCAATAAAGACATAGAACGTACTGCCACTCTAAGTACAAAAGCATAAGGACCCGTCACGTTATGGCACGAAATCACCTCGTCCAAACTAAGCACTAACGCTTTAAATTCACGCTCTTTAGCCCGGTACACTTGGCATTCGACTAGTGCAGTTATTGGAATGCCGATTTTTTCCAGATTGATTTTTGCACCATAGCCCGTAATAACACCAGTCTCTTCTAGCTTTCGGACTCGCTCAGCAATCGCTGGAGCAGAGAGGTGTACTAGCTTACCAAGCTCGGCATAGGTTAAACGGCCATTTCTTTCCAATAACTTAATCAATTTCCAATTCGTTTTATCCATTAAAAAACCTTTTATTCTTCACACATAAAAAAGCCGCGAACAATCGCGGCTTTTTAAGTTTAGCTACCTACAACGCGATTACAAAGACAGTGTCTTCTCACCACGTGCGATGCCAGAGACACCCGTTCGAACGACTTCAAGTAAATGAGCGCCGCCCAACGCTTGTATAAACCCATCTAATTTATCCGATTCGCCAACGATTTGAATCGTGTAGATAGACGGTGTCATATCAACAATGTTACCGCGGAAAATATCAACCGTGCGTTTTACTTCTGCACGTTGCGCTCCCGTTGCACGAACTTTCACCAACATCAATTCACGTTCAATGTGCTGACCTTCGGTTAAGTCCACCAGCTTGATCACATCAATAAGCTTATTCAGTTGCTTAGTGATTTGCTCTACTACTTGGTCAGAACCGTAGGTTGTCAATGTCAAACGAGATAATGTTGAATCATCCGTTGCGGCTACGTTCAAAGATTCGATGTTAAAGTTACGCTGAGAAAACAAACCAACAACTCGCGACAAAGCACCTGGCTCGTTTTCCATCAATACAGAAATAATATGTCGCATAATTAGGTTCGCTCCGTCTTGCTCAAGAACATATCGCGCATCGCACCACGAGGCACTAGCATTGGATATACATGTTCTTCTGGATCCACGTAACAGTTGATGAAGACCAATCGGTCTGTCATGGCAAACGCTTCTTCCATTTTACTATCAAGTTCTTCTTTGGTTCTGATTTCAACGTATTTATGGCGATAAGCGTCCATCAATATTTTAAAGTCTGGCAAAGAATCCATGAATGAATTCGAGTAACGCCCTTCATAATTCATGTCTTGCCATTGGCGAACCATGCCTAAGTAACCATTATTCAAACACAAAATTTTAACCGGTAAACCGTACTGCAAACAGGTAGAAAGCTCTTGAATATTCATCTGAATACTGCCTTCGCCTGTGACACAAACAACGGTTTCTTCAGGGAAACTCAACTTCACACCCATGGCAGCTGGAAGACCAAAACCCATTGTACCCAGACCACCAGAGTTCACCCAACGATTTGGCTTATCAAATTTATAATACTGCGCAGCAAACATTTGGTGCTGACCGACATCAGACGCGACAAAGGCATCACCTTTAGTGGCACGCCAGCACGCTTCAATCGCAGCTTGAGGTTTGATCTTATCGCTGCTCGTATCATAACGACCACCGTGCACCAAACGCCATTCATTGATTTGCTTCCACCAGCTAACGAGCGCTTCAGTATTAGAAGTTCCACCCTCGACCAAGGACAACATTTCTTCTAAAACCTGACGAACAGGGCCAACAATAGGCACATCCGAGCGAATCGTTTTAGAAATAGCAGCAGGATCAATATCAATGTGAATGATTTTAGCGCCAGGACAAAACTTGTCAGGATCATTGGTCACGCGATCATCAAAACGAGCACCAACAGCAAGAATCACATCACTGTGATGCATGGTCATATTCGCTTCATATGCGCCGTGCATTCCCAACATACCAACAAACTGTTTGTCTGTGCCTGGGTATCCACCCAAGCCCATCAAAGTATTGGTCACAGGAACATTCAAGGATTTGGCTAGATTCAGAAGCAAATCAGATGCACCGCCCATAATGACGCCACCACCAGCATAGATAATTGGACGCTTGGCCGCCAATAATAGCTCAACGGCTTTTTTGATCTGACCACTGTGACCTTTTGTTGGTGGCGTATAAGAACGAATAGAAACAGACTCAGGGTATTTATATTCGTATTTATCACCTGGCATGGTCATGTCTTTTGGCACATCAATGACAACAGGACCAGGACGACCGGTATTGGCAATGTAATACGCCTTTTTCAGGATCATAGGAATTTCAGAAGGGTGCTTAACCGTAAAGCTGTGCTTCACAATTGGACGTGACACACCAATCATATCGGTTTCTTGGAACGCATCTTCACCAATCAGGTAACTCATAACCTGGCCACAAATAATGACCATGGGAATGGAATCCATGTAAGCCGTCGCAATGCCTGTCACCGTATTTGTCGCACCTGGACCAGAGGTAACGAGAACCGTGCCCGCCTTACCTGTTGCACGAGCATAGCCATCCGCCATGTGCGTTGCCGCTTGTTCATGCCTAACCAGAATGTGCTTTACATCAGACTGACGATGCAAGGCATCGTATATATGAAGTGCGGCACCACCTGGGTAACCATAGATATATTCAACTCCCTCATCTTTGAGGAAGCGGGCGATCATTTCACCACCGGATAATAACTCCACCTTGTTACCCTCTATTAAGTATTCATCTGTCTTTAAAAATTTCAAACTACGGCTATTGTAACCGCATAAGACAGGTAGATTAAAGTTGATAGAACGATGTTTGCAAAACTAACTGAGGTAACTTTTAAAAATGAAGAACATTTACATAAAAGTAAGAAACACTCAAACGCAATAAATCGCAGTTGTTACACTGCCCGCGTCTTTTCGCGAGGAAAAGCATAAAGTAACGATATTACGCCACAACATACTTGTGCTTATCAGAATAAATCTGACTGAGATGGGCTAGTGGCCCATAAAAAGGAGTCATCGACAGGGTGTCGTCGAATTATATAGCCTTTCATTCTGTCTTCACTCCTAACTTTTGTCAACACAAAGCACGCATAAAAACTTGCTCTAACCTACGCTTCATGATGTTATAGCGACATAATTTGATTAGGAGTTTTACCATGGCCAATGAGCTCAACAAACAACGCGTTATTGATGAATTTTTACGCTGTTTTCGTAAAATGTTGATTGATCCAGAACTGGCGGGAGAATTAGTCCGCATCGCGAAAGAAAATATCAACGAGCCCAATGCTTACCAACGTATTGCAGAAGAAGTGTCGAATCAAACAACATTGAAAATCCAAGAAGACCATACCGAAGCAGACCGCATGTTCATCAAGCTTTTGATGGATGTTGTTAAAGGTGACTCTCTGCTTTACTAGTTTTTCGCTCTTTTCGCTAGGCTGAACGTTCCGGCCTAGCGCCAGATATTTCGGTACTCATTTGCTTCCTTCGTTTTTATCCAGTTCAGACGACTTAAATCTACTTGCTGATGACATTAAGTCATGGGCAATTGACTTCGGCTTCGCTGAGGCCCGTATTGTCGAGCCTGACCTAGCACAATACAAAGATGAATTTAACGAGTGGCTTAATAACCAATATCACGCTGGCATGGACTATCTCGCCAACCACGGTGACATGCGATTTTACCCAGAACAGTTACACCCAGGTACTCGCCGAGTCATTTCCTTGCGGATGAACTACTTACCGCAATCGGTCGAAACAGTTGGGCGTTTAAAAACAAAAAACAAAGCTTACATCGCACGCTATGCCCTGGGACGTGATTACCATAAATTAATACGTAAACGTCTAACTCAACTGGCAAAAAAAATTGAGCAACGCGTCGGTGATCATGGCTACCGTGCTTTTGTCGACAGCGCCCCTATTTTAGAAAGACAAATCGCCGAGCAAGCCGGAATGGGGTGGATTGGTAAAAACACTTTATTACTCACACCCAAAGCAGGTAGCTGGTTTTTGCTCGGCGAGATATTCACCAACCTTCCGCTTCCTGTCGACGCCCCCACTCAGACCAAACATTGTGGCAGCTGTACAGCGTGCCTCACTCAATGCCCAACCGATGCATTCGTCGAACCTTGGGTACTCGATGCAGGCAAATGCATTTCCTACCTAACCATTGAACATAAAGGCCCGATTCCCGAGGAACTACGCAGTAAAATGGGCAATCGAATCTTTGGCTGTGACGATTGCCAACTGGTTTGTCCTTGGACAAAATTTGCAAAATACACAGAAGAAGACGACTTTCAGCCTAGGCACAATTTAGACTCTGCAGGTCTGATTGAGTTATTTGAATGGGATGAAGAAACCTTTTTAAAGAACACCGAAGGCTCCCCTATTCGACGCACAGGTTATGAAAACTGGCGTAGAAACATTGCCGTTGCACTAGGCAATGCTCCAACCAATAAAGAAACGACCGAATCGCTTAAACGTGCGCTCATCAGTTCATCAGACTTAGTGAAAGAACACGTTATTTGGGCATTGCAGCAACACAAAGAATAATTTTATCTAGATAAACTGCATTTTCTATTGTCGCGAATACCGCAACAACCCTTCTTGTGCCGTCGATGCAACCAACTCACCTTTTTGATTAAAAATTTGTCCGCGTACAAACCCTCTTGCCGAGCTGGCAGACGGAGAATCTGCCACATAAAGCAACCACTCATCTAACCGAAAAGGACGATGAAACCAAATCGCATGATCCAGACTGGCAATGGTTAAATACGGATTACCAATAGACAATCCATGAGGCATTAAGGCGGTTTCAATAAAGCCGTAATCCGTTGTATAAGCCAACATAGACTGATGAACTAGCGCATCGTCAGGCAACGCCGCCACACTGCGAATCCACATATGTCGCTTGGCGATGCCTGGGCGCGGTCGAAATGGGTTCTGATTTTCTACAATTCGATACTCAATCGGGCGATCCGCCGTAAATAAATCTCTTACTTTTTCGGGTATTTCGTCTGAGTGAGCTCTGAAAAGCGACAATTCAGATTTGAACGATTCTGGTCCCGGCACATTTGGCATCGCATCTTGATGATCTAGCCCCACTTCTTTAATATGAAAAGACACCGTCATTGCTAAAATGCTTTTTCCAAATTGTGAGGCAATTACTCGCCTCACACTAAAACTGCCACCGTCGCGAACCACTTCAACATCGTATTCAATGGGATGCGCAGAATCACCAGGGCGTAAAAAGTAGCAATGGAGTGAATGCGGAAAGCGCCCTTCTACTGTTTGTGTTGCTGCACTCAATCCTTGGCCAATAACTTGACCGCCAAATAATTTCGGGAAGCCTATGTCTTGGCTCCGCCCAATAAACTGAGTAGCTGATATTCGCTCTAACTTCAGTAGACCTATTAAATGGTTAACGACTTGACTCACCATTACTCTCCTGCAAATTATAAATATCTGTATTATGCCGCTTTTTACGTGACGTTTTTAACAGGAAATCGGCATAATTTGAAAATAATACCCAAATACCGTCTAAATCTTTTTACCGCTTTGCTAAATAGGCGTTTTTTTGCTTTGATGGACCGCTATCTTTTGGGGTATTTTTCTTGGCTACATCCGCTTTAATCGATCCATTTGGTCGAAAAATAGATTACTTACGTATTTCTGTTACTGACAGATGCGATTTTCGCTGCACCTATTGTATGGATGAAGACGTCTCTTTTTTGGCTAGAGAACATATTTTGTCTTTAGAGGAAATTGTTCATGTAGCAAAAACCTTTATTTCAATGGGAACCAAGCGTATTCGGATTACTGGTGGTGAGCCTTTAGTCCGCAAAAATATATTATGGGCAATAGAACAAATCGCCAACACTAACGGTTTAGAAGAACTAACTATTACCACCAATGGCTCACAGCTATATAAGATGGCTCAAAACTTACTTAATGCTGGCGTATCTCGTATTAATATCAGTCTCGATACATTAAAAGCCGATCGATTTTACGCGCTAACGCGTAGAGATAAATTCCAGCAAGTTATCAATGGCATAGAAGCTGTCAGCGAACTGCCTTTCAAAAGATTAAAAATCAACAGCGTTATGCTCAAGAACCATAATGATGATGAATTATTCGATCTTGCACGCTTTGCGTTAGAGCGTAAAATGGACATCAGTTTTATTGAAGAAATGCCGTTGGGCGTTATTAGCGACCACGATCGCGCCGCAACTTATTTATCCAGTGATGATGTTATTGAAACGCTCAGTGAACACTACGAACTTACCCCCAGTTCAATGACAACTAGCGGGCCGACAAGCTACTATCAGGTAGCAGGTTACGATCATAAAATTGGTGTTATTTCACCTCACAGTCATAATTTTTGTGATACCTGTAATCGAGTCAGACTTACCGCTGAGGGTCGATTATTACTTTGCTTAGGCAATGAACACTCAAAAGACTTAAAAGGTGTGATTCGAAATACATCAGCCGATTCAATAACATTAGAAAGCGCTATTATCGACGCGTTAGCACTTAAACCACTTCAACATCATTTCAACCTCGATGAAGCCCCACAAATTTTACGTTTTATGAGCGCAACAGGAGGCTAACAAGGAATCTCATGGCTAAAACACCTTCCCCATTTCGACCACTAAAAATCAGCGTATTAACGGTTTCGGATACACGATCACTCGCTGAAGATACCTCTGGCGACGCTCTCGTTGAATTATTAAGCAACGCTGGCCATACGCTCAGCAGTCGAGAAATCGTAAAAGACGACGTTTACCAAATGCGCGCGGTAGTTTCGAACTGGATCGCCGATAAAGGAATTCATGTTGTACTGATCACTGGCGGAACGGGGCTTTACAACCGAGACAGTACGCCAGAAGCAATGACACCGCTTTTCGATAAAACCATCGAAGGATTTGGTGAATTATTTCGACAAATATCATACGACGAAATTGGCACTTCCACTATTCAGTCCCGTGCGATTGCAGGCCTAGCCAACCAAACACTGATTTTTTGTTTACCTGGTTCAACGGGCGCATGCAAAACCGCATGGAATGGTATTTTAGAAGAGCAACTTAACGCTTCACACAGACCCTGCAACTTTGTCAGTATGTTAATTGGGCCACTTGCACCAACTCAGCACGAGGCTTAAGTACCATGTCGACCATGCTTACGTTTGAAGACGCATTGCAAGAAATAAAACAAAGCGCCACATTGCGCGTTGTACCCCAAACGATCGCTCTGTCGAATGCAGCAGGAAGAATTCTTGCAAAAGACATTGTCGCAGATATTTTTGTACCGCCCTACGACAACAGTGCAATGGATGGTTACGCGCTCGCTAGTGGCGACTGGCAAGCCGATAAAGCCTTTACCATCAGCCAACGTGTTCCTGCAGGGCAGTCAGCGCAACCTTTAGTTCCAGGGACATGCGCTCGTATTTTTACCGGCGCCAATATCCCGAGCGGCGCGGACACTGTCATCATGCAAGAAGATGCCAAATGTGTTGATGATCATATTGCCTTTGCACACCCCCCAAAAAAAGGCGACAACATTCGTCCCAAGGGACAAGACATGCAAGCAGGCCAAACCGTGATAAAAGCAGGTGAGAAGATCTCACCAATGCATATTGGTTTACTCTCTAGTCTTGGCATTACAAACATTACTGTTTATAAGCTATTACGAGTAGGAATACTCACCACCGGAGACGAACTCATTCCAGCGGGTGAGACTTTAAAAGCTGGGCAAATTTATAATTCTAATGGCCCAATGCTTAAAGCTCTGGTTACGCAAGCGGGTCACCAGGTTGAGCAATGCCTTCACGCCGCGGACTCACCAGAAGACACTGAAGCCGCACTAAAAACATTACTGCAATCTTGTGATGTTATTCTTTCCTCTGGTGGCGTTTCTGTCGGTGAAGAAGATCATGTAAAAGGCGTTCTAGAAAAGCTTGGCACAGTACACCTCTGGAAAATCGCCATCAAACCTGGCAAGCCGCTTGTTCATGCGACACTTGAAGGCATTCCATTCTTAGGCTTACCAGGAAACCCCAGCTCAACCTTAGTCACTTACCATTGGTTTGCTCGGTTGTTATTGTCGATTTGCTCTGGCCAAAAAGCAGAACTTCCTCCCTCTTACTTAGTGGATGCGGGGTTTAATCGTACGAACCCCATTCAACGAGATGAGTTCTTACGCGTTTTTATTGGGCAAGACGGCTTGGCTTATGCTCACCCACAACAAAGCTCTGGCGCGTTATTAGCAGCTTGTGAAAGCCAAGGTTACTTGCATGTAAAAGCGAATACTCAGATTGAATACGGCTGTTCTTATTCTTTTTATCCTTTCTCTGGTTTCTAGCGTCGCCCTTTTCAAATATCTCACCTAGACTACAAGTAGCGTGCTAAACAATCCGCGCGCTACTTTCCTATCACTAGAAGGCAATAATAATGAGAGACGTAGAGTGGGAAACCTCCCTTTATGAACATCAGCACGCAATGATAAAGCGCCTTGATGCCTTTAGAAAAAGATCTGCTTCAGTGGCATATTCTAAAGACGAAATAATGGTGATCGAGCATTCATTTCAATTGCTTGTCGCTTCTATGCTAGACCTTGCTCGGTATGTTTTGAAGCATCATTACAAAACAGATATTTCTTCACGAAAAGAAGTCCTTCATGCGCTTATTTTGAATAAGGATGTGACCTATGAGCAAGCAGAACAAATTAAGTTTCTGGTCGTATTGCGAGACAAGATACTCCACGACTATTTAGAGGAAAGCTTTGTAAATTTAGAAGAAGCAATGACACTTAGACGATATAGCCTAGTGGAAGTATTAACCAAAGAATGGATAACACGCTTATCAAGTCCTACTTGATAAGCGTTAACAATACATATCAGGCTGAAGCGTCGACAAAAGCTTTTCTCAATAACCCTCGAAACCAGACATGAGCTGCGTCATGTTGGAAACGTTCATGCCAAATCATCGAATAATCAAACTCTCGAGTAATAAATGGCAGTTCATGCAACACTATTTCAGATACCGTTTCCACCATATCCTCTGCAAAAAGCCTCGGTACGGTCAATAATAAATCGCTGTCCATAACAACTCTTGCCGCTGGGACAAAATTCGGTAAATGAACAGAAACCTGCCGTTTATACCCCATTTTGTCTAGTTCGCGATCAACTGCAAAATACTCTCTTCGACCTAATACAACTTGCACATGATTGGCCTTCAAATAGCTATCCAATGTTAAAGCATCTTGAATATCTGGGTGATTTTTACGAGCCAAACACACCATAGAATCGCTTTTCAAACGCATTGCACGAATCGCCGCAGGCGGCTCTTTCGATAAAACAGCGACCGCAACATCGATACTGGTTTGATCCAACTCTGTCACCATATCTTCATTCCAGGATTTAACGTCTAAAATAGCGCCTGGCGCTTCTTGACGAAATTGATCGAGGATTTTAGGTAAAACAGTCAAAGTACCAAAGTCAGTGGTCGACAGAATAAAACGACGCTTACTGGTTTGTGGAGTGAATTCACTGGGTTGAATCAGGCTTTCAAGCCCTTTTAGCGTATCTGCTAAAAGCGGCGCTAGGTTCTGAGTCTTAGCGGTAGCGGAAAGACCATGAGAGGTTCGGATAAACAATGGGTCGTCGAACACATCCCGTAACCGCGATAATGACCGGCTAACAGCAGGCTGGGAAACACTGAGTCGCGTCGCGGCTTTTGTCACATTAAGTTCTTCGATTAAAACCTGAAAGACATACAGTAAATTCAAATCGATATCAGACAATCTTATTTCTGACAAAACAACACCTCGCCCAAGCTTGTTATAGTTATAACAGAGAATCATAACAAGCTTTTAGAGATGACAATAGCAGTCTCTATCTTGAGCGTAAAAAATCACCACCAAACGATAACAACAACGCATTTTCTTTCATCGTCATTACTAAACAGACAGCGCACGAATCTGTGCAGACGTCATGCCTAACAAATACAAAATACCTTCTAAGCCAAGATTATTCATTGGGCATGGAGCCTGCTCTCGAACCAAAGGTTTCGCATGCAAAGCCACGCCTAAAGCGGCATGATTCAACATCAACAAATCATTGGCACCATCTCCACACGCTATGGATTGCTTCCAATCAACACCTTGCTCTTCAACGATGTTCGTCAATAAAAGTTTCTTGCGCTCACCATCAACAATCGCGCCTAAATGCTTACCGGTTAACTCACCATCTTGGATTTCTAAAACATTAGCATGCACTTCCGTCATACCATATTCCACTTGGACTCGATCCGCAAAATAGGTAAAGCCGCCAGATAAAATAGCCGTGTGCCACCCATAATGATGTAAAGCGGACATCAAGGTTCCAATACCATCCATGTGCTGAATTCTGTGATACACACCGTCCATGACCTCACTACTCAAACCTTTTAAAAGTGCCAACCGCTGTACGAAACTTTCTACAAAATCAATCTCTCCTCGCATTGCACTCGCCGTCACCGCAGAGATCTGCTCTCCAATACCGGCCTCTACGGCTAATTCATCCATAACTTCCGCTTTAATCAGTGTTGAATCCATATCAAAAACCGCCACACCAACTGTGTGGATGTCTAACATAGTCGACTGATATATATGGTCAACTCCCGTGCTATCAGACAAGGCTAAAAGTTCAGTTCGAATTGATGCACTGTTCACAGCCTCGCTTTCTAGTACCACTTGTACAACAGAAACCAAATCTTGATTATCCGTCAATCGACGTGGTGCGCCCTTTAGTCCGCATTTGTCTAACCAGACGCTAAATTGATCAAGGTATTCAGGGCTCAAAGACCCCATAAGAGTAATACTGGCAGACATAAACACTCCAAATTCAATAAGACGCCTACTATAGCAAATCGTTTTCTTTTCGCTAAGCACCTGTTCTACTTTAAAGAATTCAGAAAACGGCCGTTATGATGTGTATACTTTAGTCATTGTTTTACGAGTTACCCAAAGGAAGTGAATGGACACCCAACCTAAAACTAAGCCCCTCACCGCTTTTATACGCAAAAAACTGAGTGCCTCCGTTGTCACCGTTGCCACCTTTATTGCGCTTATGGTGCTCACCGTGTGCATTTTTTGGTATACCATGACCCACGCATTGGGAAACTATTTATCTCAACAAACCGAAGTACTAGGCAGTAGCTTAGCAACTCAAGCTGCCTTTAATGCCACACAATCCATACTCACCAATGACTTACTAAGTTTAAATGTATTGCTCAATCGTTTGGTTGTCGATGACAATATTTTAAGCGCTCGAGTTTACAATAAAAAAGACGAATTACTTGCTGAAGCAGACAGTGATAACTCAGGACGGCAATCAGAAGGCGATTTTCGGCCAAACGATAAACGCCGAGTTTACAGTTCGAGCATAAAGTTTAGAGATGAAATTGTCGGTCATGTATTGATTACACTGGACAAGACCCCCGCTCAGGCCACGTTACAGCACCTTAATAATCTATTAATTGGCGTTGCTATTTTCATCAGCACCATTTCGCTATTGTTCATCATTTTAATAACAAGGTGGCTTTTTACGCCAATCAATGAAGCCTCTTCTGCGCTTATTACTTATAGCAAAGGCCTGCATAAAAACCCGCTAGTGACGCCGATTTATAAAGAAGCAAGAGAACTCCATAACGCGGTTGAAGCGATACAAGCCTTAAAACCACCTAAAGAAGTCGTAGAAAAATCAACAAAACCGGTAGCAGACATAGACATTATTGCCGCCGTAAAAAAAGCTCAGTTTGAGATCAATTTCGATGCCATATTCGAAGAATCCAAACAGCGCAGTTGTCTTCTTTATTTTGACATTCTGAACATAGAAAAATGGCATGAAGACATGACACCTCTGCAAGTGGCAAATTTATTAACACCCATTTATCGAGCCATTTTTCAAGCCAGCGAAATCTACTTGGGACAAGTGCATCAGTACAAAAACGATTCGGCTGTCATACTTTTCAGTGCCCACAATTGTGAAGATAAGCTTTACCTTAACGCCGTGAGTACCGCTCAACTTTTCTTAGGCTTAGTTGATAAATTATTGGAAAATGAACTCTATAAAGACACCTCAAAACTTAACTTTCACTTAGGGCTCCATCAAGGTAATGCTCAGCTTACTAATATGGTGAAGGAAAACCATTTCGAGCCAGATAAAGTCGACATACTTTTAAATAATGTCCATCAATTAAAACAATCGGAAAGTATTAATAAACTGGTCATTAGTGATGATATTTTCACCTTATCCCACATACAAAACCGTGTTTTTACAGGCCTTCCAGAGATTATTGAAAATGATGGAAAGGAGGTCTTAGCCTATGAAGTGAAAGGCATGTCTGACAAATATAAAAAACAAATCCAGCAACATATTGTTGAAATTACTGAGCCAAATCTACAAAAAGACATGCTATAGAATTCATGAGAAATACATTACAAGCAAAAAAAAATTACAGGCGGAAAAAGTACAGGCAAAAAAAAGACCCGTATAAAGCGGGCCTTTTTATTTGGAAGTGACGGTCTAATCAGTTATCAAAACGTATCACGTCATCTAACGACAAACCTTCCTTATCCATAATCAGGCGCAGTTTACGAAGTGCCTCAACTTGAATTTGTCGAACACGCTCTCGCGTTAAACCAATTTCGGCACCCACATGCTCAAGCGTACTGGCCTCATGACCACGTAATCCAAACCTACGCGTAATGACTTCGCACTGTTTTTCACTCAATTCATCCAGCCAAAGCTCAATACTGTGTAGTACATCTCCGTCTTGGCGGTCCGCTTCTGGACCTTGATGAAGCGTGTCTGCCAGAATTTCCACCAAACTTTTGTCGTTATTCTCCCCACCAAAGGTCGCATCAATAGAACTTACCTTTTCGTTGAGGCCAAGCATCTTTTGTACATCTTCAACAGGGCAATCAAGCATTTCTGCAATTTCTTCTGAACTCGGTTCGTGATCCAGTTTTTGTGTCAACTCTCGAGCGGCTCGTAAATACACATTAAGCTCTTTGACGACATGAATCGGCAAACGAATGGTTCGAGTCTGATTCATGATGGCACGTTCAATCGTTTGTCGTATCCACCATGTAGCGTACGTTGAAAAACGAAAGCCACGTTCAGGATCAAACTTTTCTACCGCTCGAATCAATCCAAGGTTTCCCTCTTCAATAAGATCCAGCAACGATAAGCCTCGATTTAAGTAACGACGAGAGATCTTCACAACCAAACGCAGGTTGCTTACTATCATGCGCTTACGCGCCTTTTCATCGCCTTTAAGAGCAAGTCTAGAAAAATACACCTCCTCTTCCGCTGTGAGCAGTGGAGAGAAACCGATCTCACTCAAATAAAGCTGAGTAACATCGAGATTCCGACTCGTATCTGCCTCAGCATAGCGAGCATTTACTGCCGACTCAAACGCTTGCTCAGCAAGCTCTTCATCCGCATAATCATCAAGATCAAAATCTGTCGTGTTCGAAACTTTAGCTGCTTCTTTATCCATATTTGCCAACTTCATGTCCCCTCCTTAAAACGCCAACTTCGCTTAATTTATTTTGGGTAAAACATCTAGCGGATCGATCGGCTGACCATCACGACGAACCTCAAAGTGAAGTAACGGTCTATCATTTCCCTTACCGCCAATAACAGCAAGTGAATCGCCAGCTCGAACATTTTGTTTTTCTTTAACTAAAATTCTTTCGTTGTACGCATAAGCACTTAGATATACATCATTATGCTTCACGATAACAAGGTTTCCATACCCAATAAGACCACTGCCCGCATAAACAACGGTTCCATCTGCAGCCGCTTTTACCAATGCTCCTTGCTTAGCTTTTATATCTATACCTTTACTACTAACGCCAGCATTTGAAAACCCCCTTGAGACTTCACCATCAACAGGCCAAGCCCAATCACCAGATATTATGTCGCTTTTTGGCAACTTAGTGGGTCTTTTTGTAGAAACAACGGCAGTAGGTACTGATGAGGTATTTTTCACATTCTCAACAATCGGCGGTGACGTTTTTGTTGAATTATTAGCAATCGCTGAAGTCGTTTTTTTCGCACCACTTAGGCGGATTTTTTGTTTAGGATAGATAGTATAAGGCGCATCGATACGATTGGATTGAGCCAACTCTCTATAATCCAATCCATATCGAAAAGCGATAGAAAACAAGGTTTCACCACTTTGAACACGATGAACACCTGATGATGGAACAGAAGAAACACTAGCATTATTTGATGCATAAGTTCGATTGCTTTTTGCAGAATAATGAAGCACTTCATAAGAGCATCCAGTCAATAAAAGACACAAAAAAATGAGCAGACTTGTTGACCAAGTTAGCGATAAAAAATCGTGATTTTTAAAGACACTGCTAAAGATAATTCTTTTCCTCAGGATTCAATTCAAGTTAATTATTACTATTTGTCGAGTTTCGTAAAAATATGTAAGAAATAAGAACCACACTCAAAAAACCAATAAAAATAAACACCGATGGAAGTAAAAAATCCGTCAACCAGTAAAAATTTGGTAAGTCCCAAGGTAGAATAAGATGCTCTTCTAGTGGTAGCTTTTTATTACCAATCACACTCCAGGTATCGGTAATTTTCCATGGCCAGACCTTTACTAAAGCTCCTAACATAGTCCCTGTAAGGAATGACAACGTCATTGCGCGGGCATGACCCAGTAAATAATGTAGAACTTTAGAGAAGCTTAATAGACCAATCAAAGCGCCGGCTGAGAAAATCAGGATAACAGTAATATCAAAACTTTTAATCGCTGATAAAATAAATCCGTACATGCCCATTATAAGCAATAAAAAACTGCCAGAAATGCCTGGTAATATCATGGCACAAATAGCGATCATGCCAGAGAAAAAAACCATCACCAATGATGTATTAAATTGGGTAGGAACAAGTAATGATAGGCTGGTCCCGAGTATCACTCCTACCATAAGGCTTCCAAAATGACGCCATGAAAAACCTACAATTTGATTAATCAAAAAATAGGCGGATGCCAAAATAAGACCAAAAAAGAAGCTCCACAAATAAATTGGATAAACCGCCAAAAGATGTGTAATCACTCCGGCGATCAAAAAGATACTCGTGATAATACCCGCGCCTAATGACAGTAAAAAAGCCCCATCAAAATGGCGCCACAAGGCTTTTACATCCCCTTTTACCAACATACCTAAACTGTCTTTATTAACCCCGCTTAACGCACTAATCAAACGGTCATAAACGCCTAAAATAAAAGCAATCGTCCCACCAGAAACACCGGGGACAACATCTGCTGCTCCCATTAATACGCCACTCAAATACACTTTCAGCCATTTAGGCATGTTCAATTCCTTCTAATAAAGGCACAAAAGACGCAGCTTCTGTCCCTAAACATTTCCAACGATCACCCTCTTTCCGCCAGCAGCCTATCTGAGGACTAGGGTGATCAATTGGCATAATTAAAATGCCTTGCTGCTTAAGGCAATGGGTTAATGCCAATGGAATTTTACTCGCCATGGCGGTAATAATAACCGCGTCCATTTCCACTTTATTAGGCCAACCAGCCTGTCCGTCACCAAATAAGCACTCAACATTATTGACGCCCATCGAGAACAAACGATGCTTAGCTTGTAAATGCAGAGATTGTTGCCGCTCAACCGTGTGAACTTTATTAAAAAAGTGCGCCAATATTCGAGTTTGATAACCTGATCCAGTGCCAATTTCCAACACACGCCCCAGCCGAGAATACGCCAAAAGCCACTCGGTCATCCTTGCTACGGTAAGTGGTTGACTGATGGTCTGATTTCGACCAATAGGGAGCGGCGTAGCGGAATACGCTAAATGCGAAAATGCCGGCTCAACAAACTCATGACGAGGAAGGGTACCCATCAAGGCCAACAGCTCTTCGTGAGTAACACCTTGCTCTCTAAGCTGATGAATCATTTTGGAGGCTTTTGGTTCAGTGTGTGTGACTAACCAATTAAGATCATGTTGGCTCATAAAGTTACAGTGTCAGTCCATTTTTCCAGCGGTAATTTTGCTTCGTAGCAGGTCATATCCGTATGAATGGGAGTGATAGAGACATAGCCATTTTCCACGGCACAAAAATCGGTTCCTTCTGATGCATCATGTGGATCAGACAATGCCCCAATCCAAAAACTGGGCAACCCTCGTGGATGCTTAGCACAGACCGGCGCTTGCGCTTTATGGCGGTAGCCGAGACGCGTAACCTGAATGCCTTTTAACTCATTATAAGGAACGTCTGGTACATTGATATTCAATAGAATACCAGCAGGCAAGGCAAGTGTATGAGAGTCCTTCATCAGCCGTACTACGACCTCTGCAGCCGTCTCAAAATACTTATAGCCAACTAAGGACACCGCCAACGCAGGACGACCTAAGTGACGAGCTTCCATCGCCGCCGCGACAGTGCCCGAGTAAATCACATCGTCACCCAAGTTGGCGCCGTGATTAATGCCCGAAATCACCAAGTCCACATCACCATCAATCATTCCTGACAACGCCAAATTAACACAATCCGTCGGAGTGCCATCGACTCGATATCTATTTTTTTCAACCTTAATAGGCTGTACTGGACGAGTCAAAGTCAAAGAGTTACTCGCACCACTACGATTACGATCCGGTGCTACGACTAAAATGTCATACTCTTGCTGTAAACGTTGAGCAAGTATTTGTATACCAACCGCGTCAAACCCATCATCATTGGCGATCAATACTCTCATGATGTTTCTCTGCTGACTTATCTGTAAAATCGATCATTTCGCGCAAAACGCTGGTCGCAAAACACCCTTTTGGTAACGAGAATTCCACGATCAACTGCGCACTCCCTTCATTATCTCTTAGCAATTCCCACGCCATATTCATCGGCACAAGACGCGCCAAGCGGCTGTCCCTTGAAAGATCAAACGCGATGAGTGCATTGACCAAATCCATACTTTCCGTTAAAGATTTCTTAATGGCCGCTTCACGTTGGGGCCCCGTGCCAGCCTCCCAACCTTCGCTGATAAGTGGCAATACGGGGCTTATCTCACCACGCATCACATTAAGATGCATCAACGCACCAATCTCTTTGACTCGGAACTGTTCATGTTTATGCTGAAACTGAGCAATATCACCATCGCATAGACGTGACCACATGCCGTTTTCAACTTGATCGCTTAATGCCTCATTAAAACACCAAGAGCGAATAGCCGATAACCAAAAGGATTCTGTCTTCGGCAATTTACGGCGACTTTGCCGCCCTTTCAGAACAAACCCCTTGCCGTGGTGCAAATTATTACCGTTTATGCCGAAGCGTTGCGGGCCATAATAATTAGGCACGCCACCTTGTTTAATCAGATTCAAACGCCCTTCAAGCTCATCTAAATCACCAACCACTTCACGTAAACGAATAACAAAGCGGTTCGACAAATGCGCTCCCGTGCGCAGCTTTTTAGAATGGCGTAGTTGCGCAATCACACGAACACTTTCAGGCTCCCTAAAAGCGTCCTGAATAGCCGAAAAATCCGCCTCTTGATTCAAAACATGCAAACAAAACCATTGGCGAGTACAAGCATGTCGATCTTTAACACCGCTGTAAGTCACTTTATTGGGTGCAATACCTGTTATTTCGGCCAAGCGTTTCGCAAGGAAATCTGTGTTCACGCCTTGTTTTTCAATGAAAACATAACAAAATTCGCCTTTGTCATCAGGCTCAAACCCTAACTGCTCTTCAACATAAAAGTCTTGTATATGGGTTTTTAAATCCCCTAAGACTGTTGGCTTAGACCAAGCGTATCGCCATTCGGTATTCATACATTACCTTGATTAAAATGAGCCTGTTTAAAAATAAGCGCGACGGCCTCAACCGCAATACCTTCTTTACGACCCGTAAAGCCCAGCTTTTCCGTTGTCGTTGCCTTCACATTGATAGCATCGATATTCACCGCTAAGTCTGCCGCTATATTCGCGCGCATGACATCAATATAAGGACGCATTTTTGGTGCCTCTGCAATAATCGTGATATCGACATTACCAACCTCAAAGCCAAGTGACTGTATTTGTTGATAAGCGCGTTTCAATAAAAGACGACTGTCGGCGCCAGCAAAATCGGCATCAGTATCTGGAAAGTGCTTACCTATGTCGCCAAGCGCTGCTGCGCCAAGCAGGGCATCTGTCAATGCATGTAGAGCGACATCACCATCGGAATGGGCAATCAGCCCTTGGGAGTAGGGAATAGACACACCACCCAACACAATGTGATCACCTTCACCAAATTTATGAACATCAAAACCATGACCAATACGAAACGGCATCATGATAATTACTCCTTTGCTATGGACTGCACTCTATATTTAAATTTGAAAGACTTGTCTTTGAAAGGTAAGCAAAAAGCGCCTCTGCAATCTGAAGGTCTTCAGGTAATGTCACTTTGATATTACTACTCTCTCCCACCACAAGATCTGGATGCCAACCAACAAACTCCATCGCAGAGCACTCATCGGTTACGGACACGCCTTCAATGTGTGCTTTTTCTAAGGCATTTGAGAGTGCTTGGGAGGGGAATTTCTGTGGCGTTTGGGCCAACCAGATATTACTCCGGTCAAGCGTTGTTTCAACCGACACTTGACCAGAAACTTGAAGCTTCACGGTATCTTTAACTGGCATAGCCAAGATCGCACCCTGTCTGGAGGAATGATCAATAATTCGATCCAGTGCCGCATACGTTAACAAAGGTCGCGCCGCATCGTGAACCAAGACATCTTGTTGCTGGATACCCGTGACATCCATCATGTAACGCAAGCCTTTTTGCACAGTATCGCTACGCTCACTTCCCCCTACAAACGTGTGCACAAAATCATGATTATGCCATTTAGAGTCTGACCAATAAGCATCATCTGCGCTAACACCAACAATCACGCCGGCAATACGAGGGTGTGACATAAAAATATTGATAGTGCGATCTAGAATGGTTTGGCCAGCAAGTAATAAATATTGTTTCGGGCAGTTGGCCTGCATACGCTGACCTACGCCGGCGGCGGGAATGATAACCCACAATGGCGGCATCATTTTTTATTCACCATGCGATAAAAGACTTCGCCATCTTTTATATATTGAAGTTCACTGCGAACATGCTCTTCTACCGCCTCTTCTCCAAGTCGCAGATCATGAACTTGTGCTCTAAGCGCTTGATTTCGATGTTTCAGGCGTAGGTTAATGCGCTCTTGATAGGCAATTTGCTTTGCTAACTCCTCTTGACGCTTAACGCCCTGCTCACCAAAATACAAATGGTAGGATTGATAGCCGATGGCACAGACAAAAAAGACAAGTAACAAACGCGCCATAACATCCTCTACGACCTAAGAAAAACATTACCCTTACCATAAAATTAAAAGCAAAGGAATTGAACCAAAAAAATATAAAAAAAGGGGAGAACTTGGTTCTCCCCTTTTAGATCAAAGCGTGATTACGCCTGACCTTTGATCTCAGAAAGACCTTTATAAGGCGCTTTACCACCCAGTTGCTCTTCAATTCGCAACAATTGGTTGTACTTAGCAACACGATCAGAGCGGCATAGTGAGCCAGTCTTAATTTGACCTGCGGCTGTACCGACGGCCAAATCGGCGATTGTCGCATCTTCTGTTTCACCAGAACGGTGAGAAATAACAACCGTGAAACCAGCGTCTTTAGCCATTTTTATGGCTGCTAACGTCTCTGTTAAACTACCGATTTGGTTAAACTTAATTAAGATTGAGTTGGCAATACCGTTGTCGATACCACGCTTTAGAATCTTAGTGTTTGTTACAAACAGATCATCACCTACTAATTGGATTTTATCACCCATTAGTTTAGTTTGATGCGCAAAACCATCCCAGTCAGATTCGTCAAGACCATCTTCGATAGAAACAATTGGATACTGTTTAGTAAGGTCTTGTAAGAAAAAATTAAATTCTTCAGAAGTGAATTTTTTTCCTTCACCCTTAAGATTATAAATATTTTCTTCTTTGTCATAAAACTCAGACGCAGCACAATCCATTGCTAAAGTGATGTCTTTACCAAGCTCATAACCAGCAACGCCTACCGCTTCTTTGATAACAGCCAATGCTTCCGCATTAGAAGAAAGGTTTGGCGCGAAACCGCCTTCATCACCAACGGCTGTGCTTAGACCACGATCGCTCAATACTTTTTTCAGCGCATGAAAGATTTCAGCGCCGTAACGCAATGCTTCACGGAAGTTTGGCGCGCCAACAGGCTGAATCATAAATTCTTGGATATCAACGTTGTTGTCTGCGTGCTCGCCGCCATTGATGATGTTCATCATTGGCACAGGCATAGAGTAAACACCTGGCGTTCCGTTAATATCTGCAATGTGAGCATACAATGGTACTTTCTTAGAAATCGCCGCAGCTTTCGCCGCTGCCAAAGAAACCGCCAAAATAGCATTCGCACCAAAAGTGGATTTGTTTTCAGTGCCATCAAGATCAATCATGACTTGATCAAGTTCGGCTTGAGCAAGCGCATCTTTGCCGATCAAAGCTCCACGGATTGGACCGTTTACCGCGGCAACCGCTTTTAATACACCTTTACCTAAGTAACGGCTTTTGTCGCCATCACGTAATTCCAAAGCTTCACGAGAACCGGTAGAGGCACCAGACGGTGCACACGCTGAACCTACGGAGCCGTCTGCCAAAATAACATCAGCTTCAACGGTAGGATTACCACGAGAATCTAAAACTTCTCTGGCTTTGATATCAACGATTTGACTCATAACAAACCTCTTAAAATAAATGAAGAATCACAAACTGCTTGTTTGCTCTACTTATTTTTCTTTTCCTGCATATTTCAATGCCGCATGTACAAAGGCACTGAACAGGCCGTGTCCATATCTAGGCGTAGAAGTGAATTCTGGGTGGAACTGACAAGCGACAAACCAAGGATGATCTGCAATTTCTATCATCTCAACCAAAGAGTTGTCTTCTGAACGACCTGAAATCGTCAGACCTGCTTTCTCTAACCCAGCTACATAAAAGTTATTCACTTCATAACGATGACGATGGCGCTCTTTAATCACTGCTTTACCGTAAGCATCAAAGGCTTTTGTGCCCTCTGTCAAATTACAGTTCTGCGCACCAAGACGCATCGTACCGCCTAGATCGGATTCCTCTGACCGGATTTCTTTGGAACCCTCTGCATTCGTCCATTCTGTAATCAGACCAACGACTGGGTTCTCTGCTTTTAAATTAAACTCGGTGCTGTGAGCACCGGCTAAATTTGCCACATTACGAGCAAATTCGATAACCGCCACTTGCATACCCAAACAAATACCTAAGTAAGGCACTTTGTTTTCACGAGCATACTGAGCTGTCAATATCTTACCTTCTACACCACGCTCACCAAAACCACCAGGAACAAGAATTGCGTCCATTCCTTTTAGGCACTCTGTACCTTTTTCTTCGATGCTTTCAGAATCAATGTAGTGAAGTTTGACTTTGGTACGAGCATGAATACCAGCATGATCCATGGCTTCAATCAAAGATTTATAAGCATCCAACAACTCCATGTATTTTCCCACCATGGCGATATTGACTTGCTTCTCTGGGTTCAGTTTCGCTTGAGTAACCTTGTTCCAAATATCCAGATTCGGCATATCGCAATCTAGATTAAAATATTCAACAATCAAGCTATCCAAGCCTTGGTCATTCAACATTTGAGGAATACGGTAAATGGTATCAGCATCTGGAAGAGAAATAACCGCACGCTCTTCAACACTAGTAAACAACGCAATTTTCTTACGCTCTGGCGCTTCAATAGACACCTCAGAACGACAAATAAGAATATCAGGTTGAATACCGATAGAACGAAGCTCTTTCACGGAATGCTGAGTTGGCTTGGTTTTTGTTTCACCCGCCGTACGAATGTAAGGAACCAATGTCAAATGCATAAACAATGCACGACGCGCCCCTAATTCTACTCTTAACTGACGAATGGCTTCTAAGAAAGGTTGTGATTCGATATCACCAACAGTACCGCCAATTTCAACTAACGCTACGTCTGCGCCTTCAGCACCAGAAATAATACGTCGTTTGATTTCATCAGTAATGTGAGGAATAACCTGAACGGTTCCACCAAGGTATTCACCACGGCGTTCTTTTTTAAGAACATGTTGATAAACACGACCACTGGTGAAGTTATTGCGCTTGCCCATTTTAGTGGAAATAAAACGCTCGTAATGGCCAAGATCTAGGTCAGTTTCAGCGCCGTCTTCTGTGACATACACTTCGCCGTGCTGGAAAGGACTCATCGTGCCAGGATCCACATTGATGTAAGGATCTAGCTTTAGCATGGTGACTTTTAGACCACGAGATTCAAGGATGGCCGCCAAAGAGGCTGCTGCCAAGCCTTTACCAAGAGATGAAACTACACCGCCTGTAACGAAAATATATCGTGTCGCCATGAGTGTTTAACCCGCCTTAAAATGTGAAAAAATGAGATTTGATGACACATATAAATGCGCCTTCAGGACGGGTGAAAATAATAACATCGTGAGCCCCTTCACTCAATGTAAAACACAGCTGTTTTACATTGAGTGAAGGATTCACACCAACAAAAATAATGCCCGTTGAAATAAGATTATAAGTCTAACTCCAAGACAGGTGTTCTAGAACGAGAACAGCAAGGCATCACTAACTTGCCTTGAGCATGTTCTGTATCTGTTAAAAAAACATCTCTATGATCTGGAATACCATCGATCACACCCGTTTGACAGCTACCGCAAACGCCAGATTCACAAGAAACGGCAAGGAAAACACCATTATTATCCAAGACCTCAAAAATACTCTGATCGGCCTCGACATCAAACATCTCACCCGTGCTGTGAATTTTGACTTTAAAGGCTGTGTTTTCACTCATTGCTTCGTCTACGATCGGTGCCGAAAAAAACTCACGATGTAAACGCTCTTCTGGCCAACCAAGCATTTTTGCCTGCAGCAAAACATAATTAATAAACTCAGCAGGACCACAAACATACAGTTCAGAGTCATTCGAATGGCACGACAATACATTCACCACATCCATGCGACCAGAACCAGCCACTTGGCTGTAATGGAAATGCATTTTTGTAGCAAATGAACTTTTTTCCAGTGCCGCTGAAAACGCCGCCGTTTCGGGCAATTTCGCACAATAATGAAACTCAAAGGGCAAACCCATCTTCTCTAATTGCTGCGCCATCGGCAACATAGGCGTTACGCCAATACCACCAGCAACCAACAAACTATTGCGCTTGGTTTTTACCAAAGAAAAATGATTTTTCGGCGGGCTTATGAACAAACTATGACCAATCGCTAATTGATGAATCGCTGCAGAACCACCTCTTGATTGCGGATCTTTTAAAACGGCAATTTCGTAATACTGGGCCTCAGCTTGCATTCGACATAAGGAATACTGACGAATCAAACCGCCAGGCAAATGCACATCTATATGGGCGCCCGCCTCAAAATCCGGCAACGCTGCCCCATCCGTACTGCCTAAAACAACTCGCACCACACCTTGTGCTTCAGTCACAATATTTCTTACCACTACCGGGATCATCTAGCTCTCCTGACCTATTATTTTTTAAAGCTAGGAAGTAACTTATGTCACTCCCTAGCTGGCATAGATTAAGTTAAAATGATGCGGTCTGAAGCGGTGCACTCGCCTGAGGTGCTGGCACCTTCAACTTTTCTTTGACCTCCTGTTCTTTAGTAATAAGTCGATCAATCACTCGTCTTGACTGTACGCCACCCGCATCAATATCCAGTTTTAATAAATCATAGTCTGGAAAAGCCAATAAGTTTTGCTGTTGACGCTCCAGTACTTCTAAATCTTCAGAAAAGATTTTGCCCTGTCCTTCACGAATAGCGTCCGTTAACGTTTGGTCTTCTGGTTTGAAATTACGCGCCATACCCCAGAAATACCAAATAGAGGTTTCTGTTTCTGGTGTAATGAAATCAACCACTGTACTGCTGGCTTTTTTATCCGCTGGTGCATCAAAACCGCCATTTCCAGCATGTGCGACACCAACATCAATCATCACATGAGAAGGCGGAGTAAAACGACAAATCTGCCAACGATCAACCAGCACATCATCAGCCAATCCATTGCCGCGAAGCGCTGCCTGCCAGAACGGCGGTGCCATAATATTTTCCATAAATCGACTGGTCAAAACCATATCACCTTCCACTGTGGTGGAAACGGGCGACTCATCAATTTCTTTTTGACCAATACTGCTAGCATGCACATAAGTCTCATGGGTCAAATCCATCAGGTTATCAACCATCAAACGATAATCGCAGTTGATATGATACAAGCCGCCGCCATAAGCCCACTCAGGACTTACCGCCCATGCTAAGTGAGGAATCAAGGCTTTATCAGCTTGAGATTGATCGCCCGGCCACACCCAAATAAAACCATAGCGTTCTTCAACCGCGTAGGATTTCATGCAGGGAAAGCCTTTTATACGCTGCAGAGGCATTTCTTTGGTCTTACCATCTGCGCCCATTTTTAAACCATGGTAACCACACACCAAAAGCCCTTCTTCCACATAACCCAATGACAACGCCGCTCCACGGTGGGGACAAAAATCCAATATCGCAGCAATTTCATTGTCATGGGAACGGTAAAAAGCGATGTTTTCACCACAGATTTTACGACCAAGAGGTTGGCTACCCGCAACCTCCTCTGACATGGCTGCGACATACCAAGTATTTTTAGGGTAAGTTTGTTGACTCATTGGAGTTCTCCTGCTTTTATTTTTATATATTGGATCCAATATAGAGTAAAAAAATCATAAAACAATATATCTGTGCATTTATTGGATCCAATAGACGCATAATGAATAATAGCCATCAAACTAAATAGTTGATAAATAAAAGTTTCCCCTATTGGATCCAATTGTTACATTTCTCCATGTTTACGTTATGATTATTTTTTTACAAACAAGGCTGAGGCAAAACGATGGGCGTTTCCCAATGAGTAAACCAGGACAACAAGTAATCAGTCGATTACGACAAATGATTTTGTCTGGCGAGCTAGAATCAGGACAGCGCCTAGCTGAAATCCCAACCTCGGAACAACTTGGCGTTTCCCGTACACCAGTACGCATTGCCTTTCGAAACCTAGAGCAAGAAGGCTTACTGACCAAATTATCAGGACGTGGCTACATCGTCCGCCAAGTTACTCAGCTCGAAATAAGTGGTTCCATTGAAGTACGAGGCGTATTAGAAGGTCTAGCAGCAAGACAAGCCGCTGAAAATGCGTTGTCGGCGGCGGAAACAGAAGAGCTGATTCAACTATTAAAGCAAGGTGATGCGCTATTTGAAATTGGCACTATTAACGAAAATGATCTAACCAAATACCACGATATTAACCAGCGCTTTCATCAAATCATAATCACCGCCAGCCAAAACCCAGCGATTGTCGAAGCGTTAAGTCGCAATGAACATTTGCCTTTTGCTTCCGTTAGCGCATTGGCATTTGATCGTAATAATTTGAAGCAAGAGTATCGGCGTTTTAATTTTGCTCACATGCAACACCATGCCGTTTTTGATGCCATTAGCAAAGGTCAAGGCAGTCGTGCCGAAGCGATTATGCGCGAACACGCCAACGCCACGCTAGGTTATGCTAAAACGTTTTCGCAGATGGAAAAAAGTGGTGACAAAATGCATATTATTCAATCAAAATGAATCCAAAGCGCTCATCATTCGCCCATTAGCATTCAATACATTTTTCGGCCCATCAACCAAACTCTGGACAACTTATGACCGCTTCCCAGATTGATCATTTCTACGCTTATTCTTCCGATGTAAAAGACGCTTTACTCAAAATCCGAACCGCTCTCGACAAACCCGAGCGCACACTTATTGGCTTAACAGGCGGACCCGGATCTGGGAAAAGCACCCTAGCCAATCATTTAATATCGCATTTTTCAGCCCCATTAGCTGAACAAGTCACTTGCCTTTCAATGGACGGATTCCATCTTTCAAAGGCCCAACTTCTGGTATTACCTAATGCAGAAGAAGCGCTGGCAAGACGAGGTGCACCATGGACATTTGACAGCGCCGCCTTTGTTGAACGAGTTATCAGGATTCAACAAGGTTATCTTCATGAAGAGATTCTATGGCCCAGTTTTGATCATGCACTCGGCGATCCAATTGAAGACGATTTGAAAATAAAAAAAGAGGTAAAAGTCGTATTAGTGGAAGGTTTGTATTTGCTGCATCAACAAGATGGCTGGCAAGCATCCCAGTCACTGTTTAATGAGCATTGGTTTTTGGATATCCCTTTAAACGTTGCTATTGAACGTTTAGCACAACGCCACATGAACGCATGGGGCTTCAGCCATGAACAAGCTATGCAGAGAATTAATCAGAGCGACGGATTGAATGCAGAACTGGTCGCACGCTATAGAAATCAGGCCGATTGGCTAATAAAGGTCTAGCGCTTTTCTAAACTCATTCTCTAGCGCCTCTGATCAAAAATTGACTCAGCACTTCTTTCAAACGTTAGGTTAATACGCAAAAACATACCTTGAATCGCCTCAAGTTGATTAGCCTCTTCGACCAACGCCTGTAATTCATCGTAAAGCTGATCGCTGGCGCGTTCAAAGTGATCGTTATATTTACCCTTTGTCGCCAATAAAAAAGCGTCCGCCAGCGCGGTCTGCCAAATCGCCAACGATGCGAGCTGTTTTCCCGCCAAACTTTCACAAATTGAACGCACTCGAATAGACACATGACCGAGATTCAACGCAGTTAAGGCAAGGTCTGTAATAGCTCGCGATTTAGAGCCTTGATCGTAATTGGTTAAGCGTAGTAGCCTGTCGGCCATGCGGCGGTTATACCAAGCTGCAGGGCTTACTTGTTGATTAATATCCAATAAGTCTTGATGCGTCGTTTTAAAAATTCGATGCACCAATAACTGAACACTTGGCCCCGTAATTAAATGGAATACCCAAAATAAAATACACACTCCAGCAAAAATAGCCATGGCAGTACTCAGTGTGTAGTCAATAGAAAAAGCTCGGCTCATGTCTCGACTTGGGCTAACGAGAATTGAAAATGGAATGCAAAAACCCAAACCATAGGGCAACGTTTGACGGTCGAAAAGCAGCAACAACCCGATAAAATAAGGCCCCACTAACACAAGCAGTAAAATCTCTAATTGCCCTGTACTTTGAGATAATAAATTTAAGGCGAAAAAAATGGCGACGAACGTCGCAACAACTACACCAATTAACAGACGTTTCAGCACCACTCTCAACATCACTAAAGGCAGCCTGGCTAACATGATCGAAAAAATCACGGGTAAAATCATAATCATCAACGCGGACGTAGAACCTGTGCTAACCCAAATACACGCACCGATTAAGAACACCACAGTGGTACGTAGTCCAATCGCCAATCCGGCCAACGGATCTCGATACGTCACCATACTAGGCGCATTTAATAAGGTGCTATCGCGCTCCTCTAACGCTTTGTAGGCACGCAATAGAACAGTCAAGTCTGCAGTGATGTCTGCACCAACGTTCAGCATATGCGATTCAAAAGGAACATCAGTGTCATTGTTCGCTCGATAATCAGCAAGATCTCGACGCAATACTTTAACCTGCTCTAAGCAATAATCGAAATCATTGGATTCGGCAATACGAGTAAACGCCTCGCGTAATTGATCGAGTAATTGAGTCAAGGCAGGCGTCATCAGCTCGGTATGGCGACGCTGTAAACGACCAAATATTTGCACCAACGCTAATAAAGACAGTACTTTTTGACCCAATTGATTCGCGGCACGCGAGCGCCCCGGCCCCTTTGGCCCTTCATAACTCACTGCACTGGAATCTTCACTCACCACCCCTAACGTCGTCATAATACCGTCAAGCTGTTTATGACGTGCTTCGTGGGAACCTTCAGTGTCTAACTCAGTCACCAGATACTGTAATGTTTGATTAATTACCGATTGCGCTTGTTTTTGCAGGCTGTCTTTTACTTTTACCGGCCAAAATAAATGACTCACAATGCCCGCACAAATAGAGCCAATGATGATTTCGCTCACTCGCGCCTGAGCAACATCAAATACGGCTTGACTGCTAGCTGTAGAGGGACTTGCCATCACTAGCAACACAATTATTACCGCAGTGACTGCGGCCATTGCAAATGCATAAACAAAATTGGCCTGACGAACCATCGCTGACAAGGCGGAGTTCAACCCCAGCCATAACGCCAATACCCCCAACGCTACATAAGGGTAAGACACAAACTGAGTTAGTAAAAATATGCCAAACAAACCGCCAACAACCGTACCAACGATTTGGCAAATAGCTTTTTCAACCACTAAGCCACTTTCAGGGCGCATTTGTAGAAAAATGGCGGAAACTAAGGCCCAATAAGGTCGATCAAGATTTAAAAACAAAGCGACTGCCAGCGACATCGCCATGGCAATGACGCCTTTTAGAGCAAAAATAACGGCCTGTTTTTCGGGAAAAAACAGATTACGAAATACAATCCCCAACAGAGTCTCCTTACTGCTTAGTAAGATGAACAGTGGCGGTCATGCCAGCGCTAAGTTGCATATTCCCTGGGAGCGGGTCAAATTTGATGTCCACTGGAATACGCTGTGATAAACGTACCCAGTTAAAACTTTGCTGAATTTGTGGCAAAAGTTGACCATTACTTTGTGTATTCGTATTGGCAATGGCTTTACCAACACTCACGACATGACCCGTTAATGGCTTACCCCCGCTCAACAAGAGCATTTTGGCTTTTTGATTTAAATGAATCAGCGGTATTTTTGTTTCTTCAAAATACCCTGTCACGTAAAACGAGTCTGATCGAACAATAGCCAAAACAGATACACCTTGTCCAACATAGTTACCCTGACGCAAATTCAAGTTAATGATATGACCTGTCGCCGGCGCATACACCTGAGTACGATCCAAATTCAGCTGCGCTGTTGCTTGCTGTGCTTGCGCTAAATCATAATTGGCTTTTGCTATAGCGGTACTGATACGAGCAGACTCTAAGTCTTCAGCGCTTATCGCTTTTTGATGTCGTAACTCAACACGAAGTTCATATTTGTGCTTCGCCAATTGCCAAGAATACAAAGCATTTTCTGTATTCGCTTTACTTTGATTTAATGCCGCCTGATAACGCTTTGAGTCAACACTGAAAAGCAACTCACCCTCTTCAACAAGCTGATCATTGCCTATATTTAAGTTCGTCACCCAACCAGACACATCAGGAGCGACAGTAATGATATCTGCACGAACACGCCCATCGCGTGTCCAAGGTGAATGCATGTAGTCATTCCACACCCACCTTCCGGCAAATACAGCCGCCACAACAATGAATACAGTGACAAAAATGCGTAGATAGTTAGCCATTGTTTTATCTTCCACCTAATAAATAAACAGTCAGCGCTAAGTAACAAACGAACAAAGACACTTCAAACCAAGCCACCTTCCAAATACGGTCATGCCAGTTCAAACGATGCAGTGCAAAACGCGTTAACGCGGCTAGTAAAAAAGCAATCGGGAAATAAACAACCAGCGGACTAAATTCCATCCCACCAAAAACAACAGCCTGAAGCATCATGAGTATCCTGTCATATTAAGACGTTAGACAGTGTCGCTAAGCATTAAAAAAAACGCACATCTAATAAAGGATAGAATTATAAAGAGATAACACCAAAGAAATGCGCACTTAACCGCCAAATAAAAATACAATAACAGGCATTTACTGTACCAACCCTATTTAGGCAGCGGTAAACTTAGATTGATCCGCCACTCGATATCGAGATGAGAATGATCGGGATGACACCAAAGGCCTCCAATGGCGATCAGCGTATCATTTTCATATAAATACGGAAGATGCTCTCGCCACCAGTTTGGTACTTGTTGATCATTAAGCCATTTTTTAAGTTTTCGCGTTTTGCCGTTCGACATGATAAGCGTTGCGCCTTCGGGGCGCGCTTTCAGTACGCAGTTATTACTTCCGCGAACACGAATTTCATCAAAAGGACGCTTAAGTACCTCACCTGATGCAAGCGGTGCTAGCACGACGACTTGATCAAGGGGTAATAGATAAATAACATTTTGATGGCGCATAAGACGCCCAGTAGAAAACACAAACTCAGGCTGCTTATCTTCTCCACTTGCAAACATATCATTAATACTTTCTAGCTGAGAATGAGTCAATGATGTGTCTTTTCGTTGCAGAAATTGACGTAGCCAAAACAGTCGTTCCTCTCGTTCTTTATCCGCAATAAAAGATAACTTTAAGCCACCAAACTCATTACACCAAACGTCTAATTGCTGGCTAGCGAATTGCGCTAGCATGCTGTAATCAGTGGCGATACGTTGCGCACTGGAAGCGATATTTTGCTCCATTTTAGGGAATCGTTCTTTAAGAATAGGGACAACTCTTTGGCGCAGGAAGTTTCGTGTAAAACGCTCATCTGAATTAGATTCATCTTGAATCCAATCAAGTTGCTGGTGTTGAGCGTAACTCTCAATCTCTGCTTTGGATACATACAATAAGGGTCGAATTAATTTAGCCCCCTCTTCACCTAAAGATCTTTCTTCGGGGATACCAACTAATCCTTTTCCGCCAGTACCTCTAAGGAGTCGAAACAAAACCGTCTCGGCTTGATCCCCAGCGTGATGGGCCAACAATATAACCCCATGATTACCAATGTTTTTTTGAAAAGCGTGATAACGGGCATTACGAGCCGCGTCTTCAAGAGAGGCTTGAACTTCTAGCTGTACGTGTTCAACAACAAAATTTACACCAAGGTCGTTGCAGATGGATTCACAATGTTTAAGCCAATTGTCCGCATTCGTACTCAGCCCATGATGGATATGAATCGCCACCAGTTTTTGCTTTTGCTCAGACGTGAGCTGACTCACCAACGAGTGAAGCAATACGTGAGAATCCACTCCGCCACTAAAACCAACCCACACTGTTTTCGCCTGCATGAATAGCTCATCAACCCACTCAGGGCTGAAACGAAGAGGTGACGACAACGTCATTGGCTTTAGAGTTGAATACTTCATCCTAGCCTCAGCGGCAAAGCGCTTAAGAGTGAACACAAACAAAAAAGCCCCCTAATATAGGAGGCTTTTTAGCATAGCTAAATAATTACAAGCCGTATGACATCAAACGATTATAACGACGAGCCAATAGCTCATCTGTCGTTAATGCTTCCATTCGATCTAAGGCCGCAATAACATTTTGTTTCAAATTTTCTGCTATTTGCTCATGAGCAATATGCGCACCACCTAACGGCTCTTGGATAATAGTATCCACAAAGCCCAGCTCTTGAAGTCGTTGAGCCGTAATCCCCATCGCTTTAGCAGCATCAGAAGCACGGTCTGCGCTTTTCCACAAAATAGACGCACAACCTTCAGGAGAAATAACAGAGTAAGTACCGTATTGCAGCATCATTAGCTCATCACAAACACCAATTGCTAACGCACCACCAGAACCACCTTCACCGATCACAGTAGAGATAATTGGTGTTTTAAGGCGAGACATAACAGCCAAGTTAAAAGCGATCGCTTCACTTTGACCACGCTCTTCAGCACCAATTCCTGGATACGCTCCAGGTGTATCGATAAGGGTAATAATTGGCAATTTAAAACGTTCAGCGGTTTCCATTAAACGTAACGCTTTGCGGTAACCTTCTGGACGAGGCATACCAAAGTTACGAAGTACTTTTTCTTTTACTTCACGACCTTTTTGATGACCAATTACCATCACCGGACGGCCATCTAGACGAGCAATACCACCAACAATCGCACGGTCATCCGCATAATGACGGTCTCCATGCATTTCTTCAAAGTCAGTAAAAACGTGTTTTATATAATCAAGTGTATATGGGCGCTTTGGGTGACGCGCTAACTGAGAAACTTCCCATGCCCCTAAATTACTAAATAGGCTTTTGGTCAGCGCTATTTTTTTATCTTCAAGACGACTAATTTCATCGCCTATGTTGATTTCATCATCGTTACCGACTAAACGTAACTCTTCAATTTTTTGTTCAAGTTCAGCAATCGGCTGCTCAAAAGGGAGATAATCTAAATTCATATTTAATTACACTACTGTTTGGTTGCCATAAAATTTAAGGAAAAAAAGCAAATAGCTTTTATCCTATAGCTCTATTAAATGAGACTAAGTATACACTAACTGAACATTTTGTTTACCGTATTGTTTCTGAAGTTGATGAATTAATTCGTCATCTGGACGAACTTTCCAACTTGTTCCCAAACGGATATCACCACATGCTTCAGCGGTATCAAAACCGATCACCACATCACAGCCGTCCCCACGATATGACTCCATGTACCCTGCCAATGTTTTGATTTCAGCTGGTGTTACCGTCTCTGAAGTCCAAGTAATACGCAAAGCCTCAACATAGCGAACTCGAGCCTGAGCAATATCAAGGATATTTCGAGCAATAACTTTTTGTCCACCACGAAACTCATCCACCGAGATTTCGCCTTCAACAACCACGACTTCATCTTTAATAATAACGTTTTTAAAGGTTTCGTAGCTATCTGGGAAAACCGTTACTTCAATACGAGCAGAGCGGTCATCTAGAGTGACAAAAGCAATATTACCACCTTTTTTGCTCTTGGTAATCCGCAAGTCCACGATCAGGCCAGCCATAATTTGCGTATCACCACGCTTAGGCTGGAGATCTACAATTTTTGAACGAACAAAGCGACGAATCTCTTTTTCATATTCATCAATCGGGTGACCTGTCACATACAGACCCAATGTGTCTTTCTCGCCATCAAGTCGCTGACGCGGCGGCCATTCATGCTGAGTACCTATTTCCTTATAAGCATCCTCCGTATTTTCTTCTACCGCAATGCCAAACAAATCCGTCATACCAGCGTCGTGGTTTTTCGCGTCCTGCACGGCCCGCTTCAGCGCTTCATCGATACAAGCAAATAGCGTGGCACGATTCGGTCCAATCGTATCAAAAGCACCCGAGCGAACCAACGCTTCCATAACGCGCTTATTAACTTTACGCCCGACACGCTGGCAAAAATCAAAAATGTGCTCAAAAGTGCCTTCTTTTCGCGCTTCAACAATGGCTTCGATTGGGCCTTCACCCACACCTTTAATCGCTCCCAGACCATAGACAATAGCGCCTTTCGGATTGACGGTGAATTTGAAAACAGACTCATTCACATTGGGCAGCTCTAACACCAACTTCATTGAGCGGCATTCTTCAATGAAGATAACAATCTTATCCGTATTTTGCATATCGGCAGACAAAACTGCAGCCATAAATGGCGCAGGATAATGGTTTTTTAACCAAGCCGTTTGGTAAGAAACCAATGCGTAAGCCGCGGAGTGAGATTTGTTAAAACCATAACCTGCGAACTTTTCCATCAGATCAAAAATATTACCTGACAGGTCTTTATCAACATTGTTTTTTAGCGCACCTTCCATGAAGATTAAACGCTGCTCAGCCATTACCTCTGCTTTCTTCTTACCCATGGCACGACGAAGTAAATCTGCACCACCTAGAGAGAATTTTGCCAGCACCTGGGCAATCTGCATTACTTGTTCTTGGTACAAAATAATGCCGTACGTTGGCTCTAGAACAGGAATAAGATCGTTATGTTGATAATCAGAATGAGGGAACGCCAGCTCGGCACGCCCGTGCTTACGGTTAATAAAGTCATCTACCATGCCGGAGCCTAGTGGCCCAGGTCGATACAAGGCCACCAAGGCGATAATATCTTCAAAGCGCGATGGCAAAAGTTTCTTTATCAACTCTTTCATACCGCGAGATTCCAGCTGGAATACCGCCGTCGTTTCGGCTCGCTTTAATAAGTCATAGGTGGACTTGTCTTCCAAATCAATCAGTGCAATATCTAACGGCGGCTTACCTTCCAACTCGTTAATAGCGTCAATGTTTTTAACCGCCCAATCTACGACGGTAAGCGTCTTCAAGCCGAGGAAGTCAAACTTCACCAGTCCCGCTTCTTCCACGTCATTTTTGTCATACTGAGTAACTAATCCTGAACCATCTTCTTCACAATATAACGGCGCAAAATCTATTAATTTTGTCGGGGCAATAACCACACCGCCGGCATGTTTACCAAAGTTACGAACCACGCCTTCTAGTGAAATAGCCATTTCCATGACTTCAGCGGCGTCTTCGTCCCCAGCCAAAAACTCAGGTAATGCAGGCTCTTCTTCTAAGGCCTTTTTCAAGGTCATACCGATTTCAAAAGGAATCAACTTAGAAAGCTTATCACCAAGACTGTAGGGCTTACCTTGCACTCGTGCCACGTCTCGCACTACCGCTTTAGCTGCCATCGCCCCAAAGGTGATGATCTGAGAAACCGCATCACGACCATAAGTACGCGAGACATAGTCGATTACTCGGTCACGATTTTCCATGCAAAAGTCGATATCGAAATCGGGCATGGAAACCCGCTCAGGATTCAAAAACCGTTCGAATAGCAAATCATACTCGAGTGGATCAAGATCGGTAATCTTCAGAGCATAAGCCACTAAGGAGCCGGCACCAGATCCTCGTCCTGGGCCAACGGGAATGTCGTTATCTTTTGCCCACTGGATAAAGTCCATTACTATCAAGAAATAACCAGGGAACCCCATCTGATTGATAATGTTTAATTCAAAGTCCAAACGGTCCCAGTATTCTTGACGTCGTTTTTCAATTCGCTCACCATACTTTTTAGTCAAAAAATTAAAGCGTTCAGTTAAGCCATCGTAAGACAACTCACTAAAAAACGCCTCCATCGTCATCCCTTCTGGCACAGGATAGTCAGGCAGAAAATATTTGCCCAGCAACACATCCACACTACAGCGTTTGGCAATCTCTACGGTATTTTCAAGCGCCTCAGGAATATCTTCAAAAAGTGCAGCCATTTCTTCTGGCGTCTTAAAATACTGCTCTTCTGAATAACGGCGTTTACGACGTGGATCATCCAAAGTCACACCATCGTGTATACAAACACGAGCTTCGTGGGCTTCATAGTTCTCACGCTTTAAAAAACGAACATCATTCGTCGCAACGACTGGACATCCAAGTTCGCTAGCAAGAGGAACAACAGCATGTATATACTCCTCTTCCCCAAGACGGCTAGTTCGCTGTAACTCAATATAAAAACGCTCAGGAAATATCGACATCCAATAAGCCAAACGACTTTTTGCCTGATCCTGTCGACCTTTTTGCAGCAACAAACCAATATCGCCAAAACCCGCTCCAGATAAAGCAATAACATCATCGCAACAAGCTTCAATCCACTCGCGCTGAACAATTGGACGACCGTCCACTTGACCAAGTTGATACCCTTTCGAAATAATTTCGATGATATTTTTGTAGCCTTTATTTGACGTTGCTAACAAGGTAAGACGGTATCGAGAATCCATCTCATCATCTTCGTCGACAACAACATCAACACCACAGATAGGCTTAATGCCTTTATCCATCGCACCCTTATAAAAACGCACGAAACCACACAGATTATTTTCGTCAGTAATGGCGACGGCTGGCATGGATAATAACTCGGCAGTACCAAGCAGCCCTTTAATTTTTACCAAGCCATCAACCAAGGAAAACTCAGTATGTACTCGTAAGTGTATAAACGATGCGGACAAAATATTATCTCTCTAAAATCTTTTTAACTGGGCCGAAACTGCGTCGATGAATCGGCGTGATGCCATGCACTTGAATGGCTTTAAGGTGCAAGGCAGTAGGGTACCCTTTATGTTTTTCAAATCCATACTGAGGATAAATTTTAGCCGCCTGCACAATATCTCTATCACGGGTCACTTTGGCTAAAATAGACGCGGCAGAAATAGCCGCGTGCCGAGCATCCCCTTTAACCACTGCCTCAGCGGGACAAGGAAGGTTGGGAGGAATACGATTACCGTCTATCAATACATGTTCAGGTGCAACCGACAATAAAGCGACAGCTCGAGACATTGCCAGCATACTGGCGTGTAAAATATTTATCTCGTCAATTTCTTCTATCGTCGCACTGGCAACACCATAGGCTACGGCTTTTTCTTGTATTTCAACAAACAACGCTTCGCGTTTTTTTTCACTTAATTTTTTGGAATCAGCCAAACCTGCAATTGGACGGTTTGGGTCTAGAATCACCGCAGCGGCAACTACCTCACCCGCTAAAGGACCTCTTCCAGCTTCGTCAGTCCCGGCCAATAAATCACCAAAATATACCTGACTTACAAAAGGCTCCATCATTTCGCTTTCTCTTCAAGCATAGAAATAATCGCTTTCGCCGCCGTTTCTCCAGCATTTTTTCGTAACATTTTATGCAAATTAAGATACTTAGCTTGAATGGTTTTATCACCATTAAAAGATCGCCAAGTTTGCAGCAATCGTGTAGCTAAATTATCTGGCGTCGCGGCATCTTGAAGTAGCTCAGGAACTAAGGCCTCATTCGCCAATAAATTAGGCAAAGAAACATAAGGCACCTTAATCATTCGAGACATGATGGCATAAGTCACTTTATTGACCCGATAAGACACGACCATAGGACGTTTCACCAGCATGGCTTCAAGAGCCGCCGTCCCTGATGCCAATAAAATAGCGTCAGATGCGGCCATAACAGTACGCGATTGACCGTCAATAAGAATGGCTTCTGCATTAGCTCCCTCAAGTATCGACTCTATTTGCACTCGTCTTGCCGCATTAGCCGCTGGCATCAAGAAAACAGCATCGGGTTCTTTTTGCTTAATCCGCTTCATTGTTTCTACGAAAAGAGGTGCTAAACGAGACACTTCACCTTCGCGAGAACCAGGCAAAATACCAAACACAGGTCCATTAATTGGGCCTAAGTTAAGCGTATCTCTTGCTTCAAGAGCATCACTATCTAGGGGTATTTCATCGGCCAACGTATGACCAACACAAACAATAGGAATATTGTGTTCATGATAGATAGGCAGCTCGAACGGGAATAGCGCCAACATCAAATCAACCGATTTTTTGATGTTAAAAATGCGTTTTTGACGCCATGCCCAGACAGAAGGACTGACATAGTGCACGGTTGGAATACCAGATTTTTTTAATTTCCTTGCTAAAGGCATATTAAAATCAGGGGAATCTATGCCTATAAAGGCCGTTGGTGGGTTATCTAAGCAGGACTGATACAAACGTTTACGTATACCAAGAAGCTCTATTAAACGCGCCAACACTTCAACCAGCCCCATTACGGATAATCGATCCATTGGCACAACCGTCTTGAAGCCTTGAGCCTCCATTAACGGCCCACCAATTCCTTCAAAAATAGCATTGGGTTGCAATATTTTTAAATGAGCAATCAGATTAGCGCCTAAAATGTCACCTGAAGCCTCACCTGCGACTACAACATAACGTATCGGAGACATCACTTTCATTTATACAACCTCTAATAATAAAAAACCCCGAAACTGTCCGGGGTTTTCTTTTAAACATAGTGCCTATCGTATTATTCCACGTTTAGACTGCCGAATGGATAAGATGAACTCAGCCACCTCAGGAATATGAAACATATCTCCCTTCTCCAATTCTTCTAGCGCGGAATTTAGCGTTAATCCTTTGAGATATATTCTCTTGTAGGCTGAACGCAAAGCTCGGATAACATCAGAAGCCACACCTCTTCGACGCATTCCTTCAAAATTCATCCCATGAGCCTTGGCTGGGTTTCCAGAAACCATAATGTACCTAGGGACATCTTTAGCAACCATTGATCCCATACCGCACATACTAAATGAGTTCACCTGACAAAACTGATGAATCCCAGTATAACCACCAAGAATAACATGATCACCCACTTTGACATGACCAGCCAAAGCTGCAAAGTTAGCCATTATATTATGGTCACCAACAATACAATCGTGACCAATGTGCGTACTAGCCATAAATAAGTTGTGATTACCGACCACAGTAATACCAGTATCTTGAACAGTACCACGGTGAATCGTCGCATTTTCACGAATCACATTACTGTCGCCAATAACCAGCTGTGTTGGTTCACCTTTATACTTTTTGTCTTGGTTCGCCTCTCCAACAGAAGCAAACTGATAAATTTCATTATTATATCCAATTGTCGTATGACCATTGATGACAACATGCGATTTAATAATACTACCAGCACCAATTTTTACATTCGGTCCAATCACACAAAAGGGACCAATCTCCACATCGGAGTCAATCTCTGCTTTCGAATCGATTAAAGTTGTTGGATGTATCGCCACTATATCTTCCTGTCTGCACACAGAATAGTTGCAGAGCACGCTAATTCACCATCAACCGTTGCTCTACACTCAAATTTCCAAATACCACGTTTTTCTGTAACAATTTTTGCTTCTAGTTGTAATCGATCACCAGGTACAACTGGACGCTTAAAACGTGCTTTATCAGAGCCAACAAAGTAATAGATCGAACCATCTTCTGGTTTTTTATCCATGGTTTTAAAACCAAGAATACCAGCCGCTTGAGCCATTGCCTCAATAATCAAAACACCAGGCATGACTGGATGATTTGGAAAATGCCCATTAAAGAATGGTTCATTAATGGTGACATTTTTATACGCTATAATGGACTCGTTTAAGTTCAGTTCAATAACACGATCCACCAATAGAAACGGATACCTATGAGGTAAGTATTGGCGAATTTCATTTACGTCCATCATTTATTATCAACCTTCTCTAAAAACTTATTAACCTGTTGTTTCAATTGTAAAAACTGCTTTGCCATATCGTCTATTCTTCTGACTCTAGCAACCGTTCGACGCCATTTTGCGGTTGGTTCCATTCCCATTCCAGAAGAGTAAGAACCAGCTTCTGCAATAGAATTACTTATCATACTCATACCAGTAATATGAACGTTATCAGCAAGCGTTAAATGCCCTGCAATGCAAACACCTCCTGAAACAGTACAAAAAGAACCAATTTTTGTACTGCCGGCTATCGCGGTACTCGCGGCAATCGCTGTATTATCACCAATTACCACGTTATGAGCAATTTGAACTTGATTATCAATTTTTACACCGTGCCCAATTAGGGTATTCTCGATTGCACCACGGTCAATTGTTGTACTAGCCCCTATCTCAACATTGTCACCAATGACAACCGACCCTAGCTGATCAATTTTTTCCCAGCCCCCTTCTTTTGGAGCAAAACCAAAACCGTCCGCTCCGATAACCGCGCTGCTATGAAAAATACACGCTTCACCGACAACGACATCGTGGTAGAAGGTGACATTAGGGTATAAACGTGTGCCCTTACCTATTTTAACACCACGACCAATGACACACCCTGCACCTATAGCACAACCTTCGGCGATATTTACGTCATCATCAATAACAACGTTAGGGCCGACAACCACACCATCGGCAATGGTCGCCTTAGGGGAAATAACAGCGCTTGGATGAACACCTGACCAGCATTGAACGGGCGGCACAAACAAATGAGATAACTGAGCAAACGCTAGGTAAGGGTTTGATACAACAATGGCATTTTCAACCAGTTGAGCCAGCGCCTCAGTCTTCACCAGAACAGCACCTGCGGACGAAGAGGCAAGCTGATTTTGGTACTTAGAATTTGCTAAAAAACTGAGCTCGCATTCTGTTGCGTCTTTCAGTGTGCCTAATTTTTTAATCAGAAGATCACTGTCTCCCTTAACAACACCTTGCACCTTAGCAGCCAATTGCCCTAGCGTGTGGCTCATAGATTAGTTGTCCTTATTAATACGTTTCACCAATTCATCGGTAAGATCCGCGTCAGCATCAGCGTATAAACTTAATTGTCTGTTCAAAACTAAATCTAACTTGCGCTCTTCGATTAAAGATTTCAACGCAGCTTCGCCTTGAGGCGTTAAAGACTGTATTAGCTTTTGCTCTAACGCTTTCGCTTGGCGTTGCATATTAGCCGCCATTGCTCGCACCTTATTATCATGCTCTGCCAGTGCTTGACGACGTTTTTTAAATTCACCTTCCGAAAGCGTTAACTCATCTCGTTTCAAATCTTTAGCCAATAACTCAAGATCAGCCTGTTCTTTTTTTAAACGAGCATCCATCTCTGCGACTTTTTGTTTAGGCTCTTTAGCGGCTTCTTGACCGATATTACTCGCGAGAAGCGCCGCTCTAAAATCGATAACAGCCACCTCTGTTGCTTGTACACTACTCATGAAGCATAGAGTAAAAATTGCAGTTATGATTTTTTTCATTGTCGATCCTCTTAAATGATATGCTCTAAGTTAAAAAGTGGTTCCTAACTGAAATTGGAAAAAGTCTGTTTTATCGCCATCTTTTGCATTTAAAGGCCTGGCAAAATTAAATGACAAGGGTGCAATGGGTGTGATCCAAGTCCAACTCAAACCAACACTGTAACGTATTTCTGATAGATCAATACCTTCGTTACACTCTGTATTGCCGGAATAACATGCGTCAGTAAAAACATTACCGCCATCTAAAAAGAAAGCCGTTCTAACAGACTTATGATCTTCGACCATCGGTAAAGGAAAAATAAGTTCCGCCGTACCTGTCATCAAAATATTACCACCCAAGGCGGAACTAGTATTAGTAGAAGTACTAGAATACGAATTCTTTGGCCCTAAAGAAGAAGCCCCATAACCACGAACAGAATAAGACCCACCAGCAAAATAGTTTTCAAAGAAAGGTAAACTATCTGTATCTCCGTAGCCAGTACCATAACCTAAACGGCCTTTTAGCCGGAACAACCACAGATCAGAACTGTTTAAATTCCAGTATTTTTGCGACGTGAGTCCAAGCTTGGCATATTGCTGATCGCCCACAGGCAACGCAACTTCCAAAGAAGCTTTGGTTGAGTAACCATCCGTTGGTAATACACCACCCACTAAATCGCTGTCACTCCACGTTAAGCTGCCAATTAAATCGTCGTAATTGTCGCCATGCGTATTGACATAATCTTGAGTTTCATTGGATGGGTCATACCCTAATTTTACCGTACTTTCTTTCACCGTCATGCCAAAAGACAGGCGCTGTGTATCAGAAATCGGATAACCGTAGCTTACTCCAGCACCAATTTCATCAAGGTCATAATCTTCCACATCATCATCAGCATGATCACTGGTTTGATAAAAAATTTGGAAACCACGACTCACACCATCTACAGTAAAATATGGGTTATCGTAATTAATAGAGTAATCTTGCGTTTGATTTGTACGTGTTGCATTAAAAGACAGTTTATTCCCTGTCCCTAAAAAGTTACGCTTAGAGACACCAAATCCAAGCACAGTACCATCTTCTTGCGAATAGCCAATGCTCGCCTGGATACTACCGGAGGCTTGCTCTTGTACAACGACATCAAGATCAACCTGATCAGAGGTGCCAGCAACAGGACGTGTTCTTAAATCAACACTTCCGAAAAAACCAAGGCGCTCGATACGACGTTTGGAAGATTGTATTTTAGAGTGCGTTGCCAAAGCCCCTTCAAATTGCGTCATTTCACGGCGTAATACTTCATCTTGTGTTTCACTATTACCACTAAACGTGATGCGGCGAACATAGACTTTGGGACCAGGAGTAATTTGATAACTAAGGTTAACGGTATGGTTCTCTAGTTTTTCTGGAATCACATTCACGTTAGTAAACAAATAACCATCATCACCCAATTCAGTTGATATTTTCTCAATGATTTTAGTTACTTCACTACGAGAAAAAACATCACCACGTTTCTGAGAGATTTGCTTCCACACACGATCTTCTGCAATCGGTAAACTGCCACTTAACGACACTTTATTAATATTATAAGGTTTACCCTCATCAACATTAATAACAATATAAACGTCACGTTTATCCGCAGACAAACTCACCTGGCTAGAAACGACACTAAAATCTAAATAGCCTTTGTCTAAATAAAAGCTTTTTAAAGTATTTATGTCACCCTCTATCTTCGCTTTTGCGTATTCATCTGCAGAGCTAAAGGGATTCCAAGACCCTGTCTCTTCCGCCTCAAAGTTTTTCGTAAGCGTTTCTTGGTCGAAATCCTTATTACCAACAATGTTTATATGGACTATTTTCGCTGTATCACCTTCATCGATATTGATAACAATACCAGTCCGGTTACGAGGCATATCCTCCACAGTTATATCCACTTTGGCACTATAACGACCAAGAGCGTAATATTGGCGCTGAAGCTCCTGCACGATCTGATTTAAGGTTTCAGGTTTGTAAATTTCACCAATTTCAAGGCCTGATAATTTCAAGCCTCTCTCTAAGTCTTCTGTTTTAATGAGCTCATTACCTTCTATGGTTAAATTACCGATAGAAGGTCGCTCAGCCACATCAAAAATCAAGACATTGCTTTCTTCATACACATCAATGTCACTAAAGTAACCGGTGTTAAAAAGAGAACTAATAGCTTGATATACTTTATCTGAATCATAGGACTCACTCTTATCGAACCCTATGACATCAAACGCTCGTGCTGATGGCATTTGTACTAAACCATCGATTCGAACATCTTCTACTGTTTTTGCAAAACTTTGCACGCTTATTAAAGCCAACAACACCGCTGGAACGAATTTCACATATACCTCTCTACAAGCGGGCAATATCATTAAAAATGGCGATGGCCATTAGAGCAAATAAAAGAGAAGCACCAACACGGTACGCCATACTCTGAATTTTCTCAGAGACAGGCTTACGACGAATAGCTTCAATGCCAAAAAACAACAAATGCCCACCATCTAACATTGGAATAGGCAACAAATTAAGCACCCCTAAACTGACACTCAGGTAAGCCATGAATTTTAAAAAAGATTGCAATCCAGAGTCGGCTGATGCGCTCGCCACTTTTGCAATCGTTATCGGTCCAGATAAATTATCGACCGAAATCAGTCCTTGTAACATTTTTCCGATAGAGGAAACCGTTAAAGATACCATTTTAGACGTTTGTGCAACACCATAAAAAAGTGCATCAAATGGGCCATAATATTGCTCCCGGATAAGACTTTCGTCCCATTTAGGGGGAACTACAGCCAGCCCAGCATACCCTATCACTTTACCATTTTGCTCGGTAGAATTAGGTAATAATGATAATTTAGTCAAGCCTTGTACACGCTGCACTTCAACGGCCAACGCCTTGCTTGGACTTGCCTGCACTAACCCAACAAACTGCTGCCAGTTTGCCACAGGTTGATCATTTACCGTTAAAACTTTATCTCCAGTAAGAAAACCTGCCTCAGCCGCCGCACCGCCCTCCACTACCTGAGCGATAATGGGTAAAATAAGCGGCTGCCATGGTGCCAAACCAAACGCTTTAATCAAATTATTAGGTTCATCACCAACAAGCCATCGATTAAGACGCACACTATCTTCTTGTAACGAACTCAATCCATCAGGTTGGTACCGAACGATAATGGTTCCTGTTTTACCAATCAAGCCTGCTAACACTAAATTTACATCTTCCCACGATGCTACCGATTCACCAGCGATTGAAATAAGCTCATCTCCGGCTTGGATTTGCGTTTGAGACATCGGGGTATCTTGTTCAATCTGACCCACTTTTGGCGCAATAGACTGAACACCCAGTATCGCCACCAACGCATATATAAAAACCGCCAAAATAAAATTAGCAATCGGACCGGCCGCCACAATAGCAATGCGCTGCCAAACCGTTTTTGTATTAAAAGCTTGGCTTCTCAATGACTCAGGAACATTCCCTTCACGTTCATCCAGCATTCGCACATACCCGCCAAGCGGAATCATGGCTAATGTAAATTCTGTGCCGGTCTTACCTACATAGCGATAGATAGGCTTCCCAAAACCGACCGAAAAACGCAGTACTTTAACACCACAACGTCGAGCCACAAAAAAGTGACCAAATTCATGAAAGGTAATCAGAAGACCTAAGGCGACAACAATAGAAAGGATATTTAGTATCATGAAAACTTACCGCGAGAAATCATATCCAGTGCCAAGTGGCGAGAATATCTATCCGCTTCAAAAACATCATCAAGCGTATTCACCGCCACAATATTTGCGACAGTCAAAACCTGTTCATTCAATTTTGCAATATCAAGAAAGCCAATCTGGTGGTTCAAAAAAGCTGCCACGGCAATCTCATTCGCTGCATTCAATACCGCCATGGCCGTCCCTCCCATAAACCAGGCATCAGCAGCCAACTTCAAATTGGGGAAACGCAACAAATCAGGAGACTCAAAATTCAAACGCGCGACATCAATTAAATTCAACGGAGCCACGTTTGTCTCGACTCTGTCTGGCCAACTCATACCATACGCAATCGGGATCTTCATATCAGGGTTTCCCATCTGAGCAATCACCGACCCATCGCGATATGACACCATAGAATGAATAATACTTTCCGGGTGAACAACCACATCCACCTCATTTGGTGTTACATCAAATAACCAACAGGCTTCGATCAACTCCAACCCTTTATTCATCAAGGAAGCGGAGTCAATAGATATCTTTTGCCCCATTGACCAGTTTGGATGTTTACACGCCTGCGCTGGTGTCACCGAGCTCATATCATCTAAAGACCACGTCCTAAAGGGCCCGCCGGATGCAGTCAGAATAATCTTTGACACATCCTGCTTATGAGCGCCGGAAGAAGTCTGCGGCAAACTTTGATAAATCGCATTGTGCTCACTGTCTATTGGAAGAAGCGTAACATCATGACGCGCCACTTCATCCATGAACAGTCTTCCCGCCGTGACCAAAGATTCTTTATTCGCCAGCAATGTACGCTTGCCAGCACGAACGCCCGCTAACGTAGGCTTAAGGCCAGCGAACCCCATAATGGCCGCCATCACCTGATCAACAGCAGAATCAGAAGCAATACTTTCTAAAGCAGCCTCTCCCCACTCAAATGACGTTGCCAAACCTTGGCACTGCTGAGCCAATTCATTACACGCTTTTTCGGATCCCATCACCGCACGCTGCGGCTTAAAACGGCGACAAATTTCTGCCATTTTGTCCACACTTTCGTTCGCTGATGCATTGATCAAAACAAATTTGTCCGGATGCTGTGCAATAATATCTAGCGTACTTTGGCCAATTGACCCTGTTGCACCCAATAAACAAATACCTTGCATCAAAGCCATCCAGCCAAACTTAGCAATAAAACGTAAATAGGCGCTGCCGCCGTTAAGCTATCGACACGATCCATTACACCGCCGTGTCCAGGAATCAAATGACTCGAATCCTTTAGCTTCTCATGTCGCTTAAACAAACTTTCCGTTAAATCACCCAACACCGAGACCGAGGAAGTTAATAACGCAATAACCGTGAGAATACTCCACTGGGTTAACGTGAACCCACTTAATATGGCAAATATAACCACACCCACCTGAGTCAACACTAAACCACCGATAACGCCTTCCCATGATTTACCCGGACTGACAAATTTTGCTAACTTTCTTTTCCCGAAAGCTCGACCCGCAAAATAAGCACCAGAGTCAGCACCCCAGATCAATCCCATCAACAGCAAAACCCAGACGACGAAATCATCTGACTGCTTTAAAACAACCAAGGCAGTCCAAGTTGTAAGCAACACAAAAATGCCAAATAACAAGCGACTAACAACATGACGCCACAATAAAGGCGCTGGATAACGCACCACCCAATAAAGCGCTAAGCCCCATAACAAAGGACTAATATAAAGTGACGCTTTCTGTAAATTGAAATTGAAAACCCAAAAGCACACAACACCAATAAGAACAGAAAATCCAATGCGGCCTATTTGACTACGTACGCCCGATAAACGAGCCCATTCCCAGCCAGCCAGCAACACAACACCCGCCATGGCGACAATAAAATGTGACTCTTCGAGCACAAAAACCGCACAAATAAACAAAACAGCCATGACTATGGCACTTAAAATTCGAGGAAGTAACATGGCTATCGACCACCATAACGACGTTGACGATTTTGATACACCTGAATCGCGTCATCAAAATGCTGTTGATCAAAATCCGGCCACAACACCGGAAGGAACACAAACTCAGAATAAGCGGTTTGCCAAAGTAAGAAATTACTAATACGCTCTTCCCCAGATGTTCTAATTAACAAATCAGGCGGAGGTAAGTCAGCCAAGGCTACATGTTGCCCTAATAACGCTTCATCGACATCTTCTGGCGACAACGCTCCTGACATAACGAGCTCGGCTATTTTTTTCGCAGCCTGCGCAATATCCCAACGACCACCATAATTCGCCGCAATCACTAATGTCATTTGGTTATTATCTTTTGTGGCGTCTTCAACACTCTGGATTTGTTTCTGCAAACCAGAACTAAACCCCGAAAGATCGCCAATAACCCGAAGCCGGATTTTATGCTCATTCAATCGTTTTAGCTCTTTTTTGAGAGAGCGCATAAACAGCGCCATCAAACCATCAACCTCTAACTTAGGTCGTTTCCAGTTCTCACTAGAAAAGGCGAATAGCGTTAATACCTCAACACCAGATCTGGCCGCGGCCTCAACCACTCGGCGAACAGCAGTAGCACCTGCCGTATGGCCCGCAATGCTTGGAAGATGTTTTTTCTTTGCCCAGCGATTATTACCATCCATTATGATGGCAACATGAGCTGGTCCGACCACTGAATCAAAATCAGCGCCATCCAATTCAGACATAACTTTACCCTAGTCAATAAAAAGGGCGAGCCAAAGCTCGCCCTTTTTATTAGATTTGCATCAAGTCTTTTTCTTTTGCAGCAAGACGCTCTTCAACCAAAGCCACGCTCTTGTCTGTTATTTTTTGAACTTGATCCTGACCACGACGATCATCATCTTCAGAAATTTCTTTTTCTTTCACTAGGTCTTTAAGACTACTGTTTGCATCACGACGAATATTACGAATAGCAATACGACCGTTTTCAGCTTCGCTCTTTGCCTGCTTAAAATAGTTCTTACGAGTTTCTTCCGTCAAAGCTGGCATAGGAATTCGAATCAAATTCCCGTTTGTTGCTGGGTTCAAGCCAAGATCAGATTTCATAATGGCTTTTTCAATTTCAGGTACTAAGTTATTTTCCCAAGGAGAAATACCCAAGGTACGCGCATCTTCAACCGTTATATTAGCAATCTGACTTAGTGGCGTTTCAGTGCCATAATAGTTCACTTTAACCGAGTCCAATATACTAGGGTGCGCACGACCTGTACGAATTTTTTTAAACGCAGATTCAACAGAAGCAACCGCTTTATTCATACGATCTTCTGCATCTTTAAGAATTTCGTTAATCATAACTTCCTCACTTAATCAGTGTACCTTCACTGCCACCAACCATGATATTTATCAAGGCTCCGGGCTTATTCATATTAAACACACGTATTGGCATGCCATGATCACGGGTCAAACATATCGCAGTTAAATCCATGACCCCTAATTGTTTTTCAAGGACTTCATCGTAGCCCAATGTATCATATTTCACGGCAGCCGGATCCTTCATAGGATCAGCAGAATACACGCCGTCAACCTTCGTTGCTTTCAATACAACATCTGCATCAATCTCGATGCCGCGTAAACAAGCAGCAGAGTCAGTTGTAAAGAAAGGATTACCCGTTCCCGCTGAGAAAATCAGCACGTCACCCTCTTTCATCAATCGCATAGCACGACGTCTATCGTAAGGCTCAACAATGCCCGTCATTGTGATGGCTGACATCACTCGGGTCGCAATATTCGCACGTTCCAATGCATCTCGCATTGCCAACGCGTTCATCACCGTTGCCAGCATCCCCATATGGTCACCAGTAACGCGATCCATGCCGGCTTTACTCAACGCCTGACCACGAAACAAGTTACCACCACCAATAACGATACCAACTTCAACACCAATGCCTCGTAGCTGGCCAATCTCAAGCGCAATACGATTTAACACTTTAGGGTCGATACCAAAGGACTCATCCCCCATTAGGGCTTCGCCACTTAATTTAAGCAAAATTCGTTTGTATTTTGGACTCTTTTCTTTTGGCATATCAACCTCCGGCAATGGTTTCATTTCTTTAATAACTGAGGTCTATTTATCCGACACTCTCGCATTTGTCTTTCATAAAAAGGGGCAGTCAAGCTGCCCCTTTTTGTTGAAGACACCGCAACTAAGAGTTAACCTCTAAGCTGTGCTGCTACTTCTGCTGCAAAGTCTACTTCAGCAACTTCAATACCTTCACCAACTTCAAGGCGAATGAAAGAAGTTACTGTTGCACCAGCGTCTTTAACAAGCTGGCCAACTTTAATTTCTGGGTTCTTAACAAAAGGCTGTTCAGTCAAGCTGTTTTCAGCCAAGAATTTCTTCATACGACCCACAATCATTTTATCAACGATTTCTGCAGGCTTGCCAGCCATGTCTGGCTGAGCACGAACAATCTCTTCTTCTTTTGCTAGAACTTCTGCTGGCATGTCGTCGCCGCGAACTACGCGAGGAGCAACAGCAGCAATATGCATAGACACGTCTTTAGCCAGTTCAGCAGAACCGCCTTCCAACTGAGTCAACACAGCGATTTGGCCGTTACCGTGAAGGTAAGCACCCACTAATCCGCCTTCGATAATGACAGCACGACGAGGAGAAATATTCTCACCGATTTTTTGTACCAATGCTTCGCGCGCCTGACCAATTTCACCCGCAAGCAAAACCGCCACATCCGTTTCTTTCGTTGCAAAAACAACGTCAGCAACTTTGTTTGCGAAAGCAATAAAGCCTTCGTCACGAGTCGCGAAATCAGTTTCAGAGTTTACTTCAACCAAGATAGCGTAAGAAGAATCGTCAGCGACACGCATAACAATTGTTCCTTCAGCTGCAGTACGGCCCGCTTTTTTAGCTGCCTTCATGCCACTTGATTTACGTAGCTCTTCGATAGCTACTTCAACGTCAGCGTTAGCAGCGACAAGTGCTTTCTTACACTCCATCATGCCTAGGCCAGTACGTTCACGTAGCTCTTTTACCAATGCTGCAGATACTGCGGCCATGTTAAATCCTCTTTTTACCAATTCAAATTTAAAAAAGGAGGTAAGAAACCTCCCTTTAGAAACCAGAACAAACTAGAAAGTTTGCTTACGCTTCAGTAGTAGCTTCGCTTACTTCAACGAATTCATCAGCAGTACCAGCAGTCGCAGAACGACCCTCTAGAACAGCATCAGCAAAAGCGCCAACATAAAGCTGAACAGCGCGAATTGCGTCATCGTTAGCAGGAATAATGTAATCAACACCATCTGGGTTACTGTTAGTATCAACGATACCAATAACAGGAATGCCCAATTTGTTTGCTTCTTTAATAGCAATACGTTCGTGATCAACGTCTACAACAAACAAAACATCCGGAAGGCCGCCCATGTCTTTAATACCACCCATAGAAAGCTCAAGTTTTTCAAGCTCACGAGTACGCATCAAAGCTTCTTTTTTAGTCAGCTTTTCGAAAGTACCATCAGACACCTGACCTTCAAGCTCACGAAGACGCTTGATAGAGGCACGAATGGTTTTGTAGTTAGTCAACATACCACCTAACCAACGGTGGTTAACGTATGGCATACCAGAGCGAGCAGCTTGCTCTTTAATCGTTTTAGATGCAGCACGCTTAGTACCAACAAACAAAACCTTGTTTTTGTTCTCAGCCATTTTCTTAACAAGCTCAAGAGCGTCATTAAGAGCAGGAACTGTATGCTCAAGGTTAATGATATGAATCTTGTTACGAGCACCAAAAATGAAAGGCTTCATTTTTGGGTTCCAGTAACGAGTTTGGTGACCAAAGTGTGAACCAACCTGTAGAAGGTCGCGCATAGAAACTGTAGGCATTTTACTATCCTTTATATTTGGGTTATTTATGCTTACCAGCTAAAAGCGTCAGTCAAACAAGGTTTAAGGCAACCAATGACACCCCAGACACTTTATTTTATTGCGGCAAGATCGTTAGTTTTTTTGAGTTTTTCGCCTATTTCGAACCAAAGTACGGCAGGCGGGCGTTTTATACCACATTTGACATAAAACAAAAAGACTTGAAGGTTTTTTTTACGCGTACTCTGGGGCGTGTTTTTTTCAATTTGAGAGGCGATTCTATCGCTCAAGTCATGTAGAATATCCCGCAACATACTGTCAATATAGACATAAACTATTTAAAGATGTGCTAATTATGAGCAACGAAATCCTACAAAAAGTTGAAGAACTAACAAAAGATGGCCGTGTAGACGCTCCTAGCTGGACGCCTCGACCAGCATCCACTCGCTTCACAGATATCAGCGACATTGAAGGAATGAGAGTGGCTGGAAAACTGGCTGCAGACGTTTTAATCATGCTCGAAGAATTTGTAGTACCAGGCGTATCAACAGAACAAATAGACATCATCGCTCATAACTACATCATAAAAGAGCAAGGTGCCATTCCTGCTCCATTAAACTACCACGGCTTCCCTAAGTCTTGTTGTACATCAGTCAATGATGTGATTTGTCATGGTATTCCAAATGATAAAGCCTTAAAAAAAGGTGATACAGTTAATATCGACATCACTATCATCAAAGATGGCTATTACGGCGACACCAGCAGAATGTTTTTCGCGGGGCCGGCATTACCTCATGCAGAACGCCTCGCCAAAGTCACCCAAGAATGCCTTTATCTTGCGATTGATCTTGTTAAACCTGGTATTCGTCTTGGTGATATCGGTGCCGCTATTTCAGCTCATGCTCACAAAAACCACTGCTCTGTCGTAGAAGAGTATTGCGGCCATGGCGTCGGCACCACTTTTCATGGTGAACCGCAAGTTGCACATTATGGTGTAGCAGGCACAGGCGTGATGCTAGAAGAAGGCATGACTCTGACCATCGAACCAATGATCAATGCCGGAAAAAAACAAGTGAAACACACAGGCCCAGACAACTGGATTGCTAAAACTAAAGACGGCCGTCTATCCGCACAATACGAGCACACTTTGCTCGTCACCGCAGATGGTGTAGAAGTACTAACTCGTCGACCAGAAGAAACACGCTTCTCATAAGAGAGGCGCTACTTTATTAGCACTAAGATACAAAACTTACAGATTCATCATTTTAGAAAATATCACTCATTCTTCGAGGCTCTTGTATGGACTTCCCTGCTTTTCCAGACGCTCCGCCATTACTTACTGAGAAAGAAAAAAATGAACTAGCTCAACCTAGCTGTTCTATTTCTCACTACAAAGCCATCATTGAAGAAAAAACAGCAATATATAACGACCTTTTTCATTCCCTCTACCCAATAGAAAAACTCGTCAAAGGGCTATCTTCGTTTTATGACGAAGTACTACAAGCCGCCTGGATTGCAAAAGGGCTTAACAATGAGAATCATGTCAGCCTCGTCGCCGTTGGTGGATATGGACGTGGTGAACTTCACCCGAAATCTGACATCGATCTTTTAATTCTTATTGAAAATGAAACGTCGGCGCCCAAAAACAAAATCGAAGCCTTTATCACCTTTCTTTGGGACATCAATTTAGACATTGGCCATAGTGTTCGGACTATCGACGAATGCACCGAAATGGCAGCCAAAGACATCACCATTATTACCAATTTGATTGAGTCTAGAACCCTAACAGGCCCATCTGACTTGCTAGCCACATTAAAGTTACACGTCGATATTTCTCAAATGTGGGATGGCCACTCTTTTTATCAGGCTAAATTAGCAGAGCAAAAGCAACGCCACGCAAAATACCAAAATACAGCCTACAACTTAGAGCCCAATCTGAAAGAGTGCCCAGGTGGGCTAAGAGACATGCAAGTCATCGACTGGGTTGCGAAGCGCCACTTACACACAAACAGACTAAGCGCCCTCATAGAAAAACACTTCTTATCAGAAGATGAATACATTCAACTCAAAGGTGCGGTAAGCCATTTATGGAGAATACGCTGGGCTTTGCACATAGTAGCAGGACGTAAAGAAGACAGACTCCTTTTTGACCATCAGCGCACACTTGCAAAACTGTTTGGATTTGACGACGACGACCTGAAGCGCAATGTTGAGCGCTTCATGCAAGGCTATTACCAAAGTGTTGCCGCCATCCAACAGCTTAACGACTTACTCCTGCAGCACTTTGAAGAATCCTTTTTGACCAAAGACGCTGTCGCCCCTGTAGAAATCATCAACAATCATTTCCAGGTTGCTAACGGACAATTGGAAGCTCGCTCCACCACACTATTCCAAGATCATCCGTCTAGCATGCTTGAAATTTATGTTTTACTGGGCACTCATGAGAATATAAAAGGCATTCGCGCCAACACGATGAGACAGCTGCGTGACAACCTAGAACTAGTCGACGACAATTTCAGAAACAATAAAACAAACACCGATCTTTTTTTAGACATCATATCAAGTCGCCACAACCTCACAAGTATCTTAAGATCGATGAAACACCTAGGCTTGCTTGGTCGATATTTACCAGAATTTGGCGCAATCATCGGTCAAATGCAACACGATCTTTTTCATATTTATACGGTTGATGCACACACACTACAGGTAGTTGAAAATTTACGTCGCTTATGGCTGCCAGAGTACAAACAAAAATTCCCTATCTCGAGCCAAGCCATACGCCATATCCAAAAAGTAGAATTAGTGTACATTGCAGGCCTGTATCATGACATTGCAAAAGGCCGTGGTGGAGACCATTCTGAATTAGGTTGCATCGATGCCCAAGCCTTCTGTGAACGTCACGGACTATCAAAGCAAGACACTGAACTTGTTGTTTGGCTGGTCAGAAACCACCTATACATGTCTGTTACAGCACAGCGCAAAGACATTTCAGATCCGGAAGTAATTTGGGAATTCGCCAGCTACGTCAAAGACCAAGAGCATTTAGACTATCTATTTATTCTCACCGTGGCTGATATTAATGCGACCAATCCGACCATGTGGAACAGTTGGCGAGCATCGCTTATGCGTCAGCTATATTTAGAAACAAAGCGCGCACTGCGTCGAGGCTTAGACTTCCCTATCGATGCCGATATGATAAGCGACGAACATAAACAACGCGCACTGGAAATTATTATCGAACGTAATGTCGATATTATGGAAGCAGAAAAAATTTGGGGATCGATTGAAGACGAGTATTTTATTCGCTCAAATGGTGACGAAATAGCCTGGAATACAGAAGCCATCTTACGCCATCGCCCAAGTGAAAAGCCTCTGATAGCAATTACACCTTTAGGTGGACGCAATTTTTCTGGCGCCAGCAAAATATTCATCTACATGCCCATCAGCAAACACCTTTTTGCCGTTACTGCAGCAACCTTTGAACAGCTTGGCCTTACCATTTTGGACGCTAAAATAAGCCACACGACAGACAACTTCACTTTAGACAGTTTTGTTGTTATGGACAGTAATGACAACGACACCAATCTATATCTAGACAAAGAGCGTATCACTCTTATTCGTAAAACACTGATGGAACAACTTGAAACACCATCAATGTATGAAAGCGTCGTTCAGCGCCACACACCAAGAATTTTAAAAATATTCAACTCTCCGGCGACCGCACATTTTGTCAGCCAACCCGAAGAAGTGTGGTCTGCACTAGAAATAACCGCGCCAGATAGACCTGGGTTACTGGCTCTAGTAGGACAGTTTTTCATGAACAACAACATCATGCTTCATAAAGCAAAAATTGCCACACTCGGTGAACGTGTAGAAGATACTTTTTATATCACAGAAGAAAATGGCGACCTTATTACCGATACAGAAAACATGAATAGAATTTGCACTCTTTTAAAAGAGAAAATAGACCGTTTTTCTCAAGCGATGGACTAAAAACCAATGAACCCTCTTATACACTCTTTGCACCCATATCCTTTCCAAAAGCTTGCAGAGCTTCTAGAAGGGCTATCGCCAAACCCCGAAAAGCCCCTTATCAAATTAACCATTGGCGAGCCACAACACGAAGCACCAGCCATTGTGCTCGATACGCTTGCCAAAAGCTTAAGTGGTGTTAGCAAATACCCAAGCACCAAAGGTGAGCTACCATTAAGAAATGCCATGAGCGAATGGACAATACGTCGCTTTAAACTTGATAACCTCGATCCAGACACAGAGATCTTGCCAGTAACTGGGACTCGGGAAGCGCTTTTCGCCATCACTCAAACACTGGTTGGTGAAAAACAGAACTCGCTTGTTGTCAGTCCAAATCCTTTTTACCAAATTTATGAAGGTGCTGGCATTCTAGCTGGAGCAGAACTTCATTTTCTACCTTGTGGCGCCGAAACGAACTACAAGGTTGATTACCAGCTCGTTGACGATAGTATCTGGCAGCGTTGCGAAGTGTTGTTCGTTTGCTCACCCAACAACCCAAGTGGCACCATTACCACATTAGACGAATACGCTTATCTCATAGAGAAAGCCAATACCTTCAACTTTACTATCGTCGCCGATGAATGTTATTCAGAAATATACTTTGGTGATCAAGCTCCTCTAGGACTGCTTGAAGCATGCCAAATATTAGGACACACAGATTATAATCACTGTTTGATTTTCCAGTCTCTTTCAAAACGCTCCAATCTACCGGGACTGCGCTCTGGTTTTGTTGCTGGCGACGCATCTATATTGAAACCCTTTTTACTTTATAGAACCTACCAAGGATGCGCCATGCCAATTCACCACCAAGACGCGTCTATCGCCGCTTGGAATGATGAAGAACATGTCATTAAAAATCGCGAGATATACACCCGTAAGTTTGATTCTGTTTTAGATATATTATCGCCTATTATGTCCGTCTCTAAACCTGAAGCAGGCTTTTACTTATGGCCTGAGCTGAACATGAAAGACGAAGATTTTTGCACTTTACTGTATCAAGAAGAGTCCGTTGTCGTCTTACCCGGAAGCTATTTAGGTCGAGAAGTGGATGGTATAAACCCTGGCGACCGCCACATTCGTATGGCGTTAGTTGCCGAAGAATCTGAATGCGTTGAGGCAGCAAAGAGAATTAAAGACTTCCTCAGTCGCAGATAACACCATAGCAATCTGTTTATAAAGATAACTCAGTTGGAGAAACCACACATGAGCAACACAATCTTCGCGTTCGGTCTCGGTATCGGCACACAAAACAAAGAAGGCAATTGGCTAGAAGTTTTCTATTCAGCACCAAGCCTGAATCCAGAAAAAAGTACGCTGGATGCACTTTTAGAAAGCACCAATTATGAAGGTGGAAACGCGACACTTGTACTGGAAGAAGGCGATCTAAACCGCTTACACATGAACCTTTTAAAAGCGGGAAACATAGAACAGGCAGAGTTAGCTTCCCGTTTAAAAGCGTCTACTAAGCCCATTATTTTGTGCGTATTAGCCGCTGATGAAGCACCAAGTAACCCAGCAGAAGCGTACCTAAAACTTCAACTAATTTCGCACCGCTTAGTCAAACCTCACAATACAATATTAGATGGTATGTTTGGCCTACTGATCAATACCGCATGGACAAACGAAGGCCCTATCGATGTACGAGAGCTAGCAGATCGTCAACTAAGCGCACGCATGGAAGGCCGCACTATTGAAGTGTTTAGCGTTGATAAGTTCCCTAAAATGCTGAACTTCATTGTTCCTACTGGCATCCGTGTCGGTGATGCTGCACGTGTTCGTTTAGGCGCCCACCTAGCCGAAGGCACAACCGTTATGCATGAAGGTTTTGTTAACTTCAATGCTGGTACTCTTGGCTCTAGCATGGTGGAAGGCCGTATTTCTGCTGGCGTGGTCGTCGGTAATGGTTCTGATCTAGGTGGTGGCTGCTCCACAATGGGCACACTGTCTGGCGGTGGCAACATTGTCATTGGCGTTGGCGAAAAATGCTTGATTGGTGCTAATGCAGGCATTGGCATTGGTCTTGGTGATCGCTGTATCGTAGAGTCTGGTTTGTATATCACAGCTGGCTCTAAAGTGGCCGTTCTGGATGAAAACAATCAAGTCGTTTCTACTGTCAAAGCACGCGAATTATCGGGCCAATCGGATCTTTTATTTCGTCGCAACTCAGAAACTGGTGCGATTGAATGCAAAACCAATAAGACAGCCATCGCACTAAACGAAGCGCTTCACGCTCATAACTAAAAATAGAAAACTCTAATAACCAAGAAGCGCCATTTTGAGAGCACTTTAAATGGCGCATTGCGGAACAAATAAATGATTGAAGTATTTGGCATCAAAAATTGCGATACCATGAAAAAAGCCTTTCGCTGGTTAGATGCAAACAACATTGCATACACCTTTCATGACTATAAGAAAGAAGGCTTAGATGAAGCTACTGCAAAAGCGTGGGTAGACAAGCTCGGCTGGGAAAATATAATCAATAAACGCGGAACTACTTGGCGAAAACTTGAGGAAGAAACGAAAAACACCATGGACAATGAAAACGCCGTCCACATCATGGTTTCTCAATCCTCTATTATTAAACGCCCCCTATTAAAAATCGATGATTCGATTATTTTAGGCTTCAGTATTGATGAATACACCCAAAGGTTACGTTAGCGTAAGACTGGAGTATAAATACGAGGGTTTGCTTTTCTCTGCGACATAGGCGTCACCGATGGCGTATAACCAGAAGATGGATTATCAGAACGGATCACCGGGACGAAATACGATTCCTGAATAACTGGCTGCTGAAAAAGGCTACAACTAGCAGAAATCAAACCTAAGAATACAACAACACCTAATTTCATAATCCCACCTTTGTATGAATCTCCTGTTATAGTAACAGAATCATTCATAAGGTAGCGAAAACTAACACAAAGGTAAAGAATGTCTGACTTGTCACCTACACTAAAACTTGCCGTAGATCTTATTTCTCGCCCTTCTGTAACCCCAGAAGACGCAGGCTGCCAAGACCTCATGATCGAACGATTAAAAAACGTGGGGTTTAACATTGAATACATGCCTTTTGGAGAAGTAAAAAACTTTTATGCAAAACGCGGTACTACCGGCCCAAACCTTTGCTTTGCCGGACACACTGACGTTGTGCCAACAGGTCCAGAGGCTGAATGGAAAGTTCCCCCTTTTTCTCCTGCCATTATCGACGGTATGCTCTACGGACGCGGCGCGGCTGACATGAAAGGTAGTCTTGCCGCCATGATCACAGCAGTCGAAAGCTTTATTGGAGAGCACCCTGATCATCAAGGCCAAATATCGTTCTTGATCACCAGTGATGAAGAAGGTCCATTTGTCGATGGTACAACACGTGTCGTGGATGCACTTATGGCACGCAATGAAAAGATCGATTGGTGTATTGTAGGTGAACCGTCAAGCACTAAAACGCTTGGCGACATTATCAAAAATGGTCGACGTGGTTCATTTAGTGGTAATTTAACTGTGCACGGGAAGCAAGGCCACGTTGCTTATCCACATTTAGCGCAAAACCCGATTCACCTAGCAGCTCCCGCACTTGATGAGATGGCGCGCGCGCATTGGGATGACGGTAACGATTTTTTCCCACCAACCAGCTTCCAAATATCAAATATACAAGCGGGAACGGGAGCGACTAATGTTGTTCCTGGCAAACTCAATGCTCAGTTTAATTTCCGCTTTTCTTCGGAACTCGACTTCGATGCACTTAAAGTCCGCGTTATAGACATCCTAGACAGGCATGAACTACGCTACGATATCGAATGGACATACAACGGATTGCCTTTTCTAACTCGACCAGGAGAGCTCGTTGATGCCATGGTTGACGCGGTTCAAGCGACGGTCAATATCACCCCTGAACTATCCACTTCTGGTGGTACCTCTGATGGCCGATTCATTGCCAAAATGGGCACACAGGTCGTGGAGCTAGGTCCAATCAATGCCACCATTCACCAGATTAACGAATGCGTCGATGCCGACAGCCTAAATAAGCTCTCTGAAATCTACACTCGCATACTCAAAAATTTATTTACAGACAAAGTATAAAACAAGTATCCAAATGAGAGACTCTATCCATAAATTAGCGATGAAGCTAGGAAACAACCCTAGAGTAGCGCTTATAAAAATGATTCAAGGCGGGTTAATTTTCGTCTTTGGAGTGCTCATACTTATGGTCGCAGATCGCGTCATTGCAGAATCTCTTGCTCAAGAAATTATGGCCTTATTTGGACTAATACTTGCGGGATGCGGAGTGCTATGGACTCTCGTTGGCTACCTATCAATGAGTATTCTCAGAATTTATCACATGATTAAAAAGAAGGATTAATAGGATGCAAACTGACATCGAAATATACACATTATCCTGCCCAACAGAAAAGATCATTGCTTGGCTTGAAGAAACATTCACTATAGTCAATAAAAGCGAACCATCAAAATTGTGTTCAAAAATCACCATCAATTCGAATGGCAACGACATTGACGTGACAATTTTGAAGCAAGCGGCAGGTAAACGCTTTACCTCTATTTCTTTTGATTCGGATAAAACCCCTTGGGAAAATGACATCGACTGCGCCAGACAGGCTTTTAAGTCTCTTAATTGCGAAGTACGCTGTAATTTCGAAGCATGGGAAGAAGAAGGAGACCAAGACCCTGATCAATGGTGGCAAATAAACGCATACGGTGAAGGTCCGTTTATTTGGAACTAGGTTATCCGTAACAAAATACGCGGTACAGAAATATTAATAGAGACTTTATACATGCAAATCACACTTCTTAAAGGCAAGCTTCACATGGCCAGCGTAACGCAAGCTGAGTTATGGTATGACGGTTCCTGCGCCATCGATAAAGACCTTGTAGAGCTCGCTGGATTCAGAGAATTTGAACAAATTGACATATACAATGTGGATAACGGCGAACGTTTTCACACCTACGTGATATTAGCAGAATCCGGTTCAGGTACTATTTCAATGAATGGTGCAGCTGCAAGAAAAGTACAGGTAGGTGATCGCGTTATCATAGCCGCTTATGGACAAATGGGCGAAGCAGAGGCCGATCAATTCAAACCTAAGCTGGTGTATTTAAATAAAGACAACAGTGTTGAGCGAACCACCAACACAATTCCAGTACAAAAAAATTAGAGACATAAAACCCAGTAAAAAGACAAAAAAAAGCTCGCTCTATATATTGATAGAGCGAGCTTTTTTAATGAACGTTACGCTAGTACAGCCAAAGCCGCTTCGTAATTAGGCTCATCTGCCGTTTCTGCTACTTGCTCTGTATAAATCACAGAACCTTTCTCATCCAATACCACAACAGCACGAGACAAAAGACCAGTAAGTGGGCCTGTTGAAAAAGTGAGACCGTAATCCGCACCAAACGTTGAACGGAAGCTAGATCCCGTATCAACATTATCAATACCTTCCGCGCCGCAAAAACGGGCGGCAGCAAAAGGTAAATCCGCTGACACACACACTACGTTTACACCTTTTAATGCCGACGCCGATTCATTAAATTTACGAACCGATGTTGCACACGTTGGCGTATCAACTGAAGGAAAGATATTCAGCACCAATTTGGCACCTTGATAATCTGCTAAAGTAGCAACGGATAAATCCGTTTTAACCAATTCAAATGCTGGGGCCACAGAGCCTACAGCAGGAAGAGTACCAACAGTTTCAAAAGGATTACCTTTAAGTGTCACAGTTGTCATACAAGACCTCTAAAATAAAATAGTGAAAATTAACCGCGAATAATAGAAACGTTTTCAGCTTGCTTGCCTTTTTCACCTTCAGTGACATAAAAACGGACTAACTGACCTTCAACAAGAAAGCGGCGACCACGACCTCGTATAGCACGGTAATGAACAAATACGTCATCGCCATTTTCCATTGTTAAAAAGCCGAACCCCTTTGAAGAATTAAACCATTTTACTGTTCCCTGCTCACGGTCATCATCTTCATCTTCATCAGACTCGGAGTCGAAACCGACAGAACTAACCTTGCTAACCATAGCACCGACATAAACAGATACTAGAACAAAGCCAAAGTATATTAGGAAATTCGCGCCTACTTCCTCTTTCAAAACCCCTGCAATTAGCAGAGGTACAATCAAAGCAATAACAAGGCTAACTATAAACGTGCGTAACGAAAAAAAAGCGGAACCAGCAGAAGACTCTTTATTATGCGAAACACTATCCTGATGATCATTCATAAAAGTATATCTCTTATCAAATTAAATATTATTGTGAAGCGAGGCCCATTTTTAAAAATAGACTCCGTGTTAGTACAAAAGTGAATAAATAAATATTTTTACTAAACTCTTTTTGAAATTACCATGTGAAGCTAAAGAAGATAGTAGTAAAATACTTAACGTCTTTATGAGAGCAATTTTCACGCCACTCTTACATTTTACATGACCAATACTGGCGCCATATATTCGTATAGAACAGCTCATAAAATACGAGTTTAACTTAGTAAGGTTAACACACAGAAGGTATCTATGAACACCTCACAAATCAACCAACGTATAGACGAATTAGAATTCAAACTACAATTTCAAGAAGATACGATTGATAGTTTAAATCAGGTCCTAATCAGCCAACAAAAAGACATGCTTTTAATGAAAGAAAAGTTCGTCATGCTAGGAAAACAACTCGACTCTTATCGCCAACAACAACCTACTAACGATAGCGACAGGCCACCGCATTATTAATAAGAAGACTAGGCTGAAAGTGAATCGAGTGACTTTAAAACATAAATATCAAATCTTCCCGATTTACCTTCCAGTTGATACGTTGGCTCAGAATCATTTAAAAATGGAGCGCCTTTAGGGCGCTTCACGACCACTCGATATTCCGCTAGTTGCATAGCCTGATGCAAAAGATCATCAGCATCTAAATCTTTACCCACTAAATCCCTAAAAAAAGCCATTTCTTTTTTAGCCGCCGCTGACGACTTATCCGTGTGTGGATACATTGGATCTAAATACACCACATCAAATGTCACACTGGGGTCTATGCCTGTTATATCAGTATCGAGCAAAGGCATTTTCGCCACAATTTCCGCAACTTCATGATGAAAGGAAGCGCGGTATAATCCATCTTGCAACATCGCTCTAACAAAACCAACACGTTCACAAAGCGAGACTGAACACCCCAAACAAGCCAAGACAAAAGCATCTCTCCCCAAACCTGCCGTAGCGTCTAGAACCGATAAATTTGAACGCTTATTTAAACCAACCGCCTTTGCAATATCCTGTCCTTTTCCGCCACCAAATCGTCGCCTATGATCCACTGCCCCTGATGTAAAATCTACATACACAGGTTTAGGAGCCCCTTTTCCTGTTTTGGCAATAGCGACACCATCTGGCGTTTTTAACAAAAGGTAATCATATTGCGATACAAATTTAATTGGCTCACGCAGTGAAATAAAAGCAAGATTTAGAGACTGAGCCAATAAACGAGATTCTGATTCCAAAAACCTATCTGCAGTTGCAACAGCAATAGAATTAAGCAAAAGCATCTTCTCCAAAATACATCATCAAACAAAGCCCAAAAGAGTTAAGGTAAACATCGACTTATTAAGTTTTCGCAAACAAATTACTCAACGTCAAAATAGAAAAAAGCCTCTAAAACTAGAGGCTTTTTATCTGAACCCAAAAAATTAACCATTGAGCAAGGCTCACTTCAGTCTACAAGGCCCTCAAGATAACCCTTTAAATATACACTATGAGCAAGAGGGCCAATCCTAAAATTAATCTATAAACAAAAAAAGGAAAGAAGCCAATGGTATTAAGCCATTTTAAAAATAAATAAATACAAAAATAAGCACTCAGCGCTGACAAAATAACACCGACTAAGATACTAATCCAATCAACAGCAACATTTGACGACACAAGCTCAACGAGCTTTAATCCACCAGCAGCTAAGATAAGAGGGATTGATAAAAGGAAAGAAAACCGTGCTGCACTTTCTCGACCAAAGCCCAAAAATCGTGCTGCCGTCATCGTAATACCAGAACGAGACGTTCCAGGAATCAAAGCAAGCGCTTGAGCAAAACCAATATAAAGCACACTTTTAAAGCCAAAATCCTGTTCCGTTTTATCCGATGCACCAAAACGGTCAGATAGCCAAAGCAAAACACCAAAACCAATCGTAGTATAAGCAATGACTTCTACAGAGCGTAAATGAGTGCTAATAAAGTCGTCAAACAACAAACCTGCAATACAAGCCGGTATGGTCGCAAGGCAAATCCACCAAGCCAGACGACTATCTGGCGTCGCTTTTTTGTCTTTTAAAGAAACACACCATGCTAAAATAATGTTCGCGATGTCTTTTCTAAAGTAACCAACAATAGCCACTAAGGTACCAACATGAACGGCGACATCAAACGCCAATCCCTGATCCTGCCAATTAAACAGTTGAGCCGGAAGAATTAAATGAGCAGAACTTGAAATAGGTAAGAATTCGGTCAGCCCTTGAATTAAGGCCAAAAATACAATTTGATACCACAGCATGTAACTAACGTTTCCCTATGCGAGGAGCCTGTTTTTCCCAGGTGATTTCATCCCTTAAATACGTTGGCATTGCTTCATAAGAAGCCACCGTCTCGCCTTTAATGAAGTGTAATAATGCCAACTCTGCAACGCATGCTGCGCGAGGCGCTAAGTCTGTCAAAACATACTCTGGCGGCTTAGGAAGAAAAGAGGTCAATTCCTCCTCATAACACCAACCAGACCCGACACCTTCAAAACAGTGTGTAAATGGCACCAAAACCGATGGCTTTATCACTCGCTCATCAAGTAATGACGCAATCTCATAAAGACCATTCACTTTATTGACATGGTAGCCGCCTAGATAAATTTCACCCATGCGGGCATCAAGCGCTGCCAACCAGTCGTTTTTACCCGTTTTTTGAAAACCTTCTAAAGACAAGGCCGCAAGTGTAGACACAGGAATAACGGGTAAATCAGCACCATAAGCCAGTCCTTGAACCACACCAGCACTAATACGTAGACCAGTAAAAGACCCTGGCCCTCGCCCAAATGCAATGGCATCAAGGTTTGATAACGTCAATCCTGCTTGACTCAGAATTTGATCCACCATAGGCAGGATCAAATCATTATGGAGACGAGGCGCAATGCGAAAATCTTCCAACACAACACCATCAATATTCAATGCTACTGAACAAGCAGGCGTCGATGTATCTAATGCTAAAATGACGGTCATGAAATCATTAAGCCTTTAACGATGCTAATAAACTTTGTTTAATTTCATTCAAATCACCAACGCCATTCACTTTCACAAACTTAGGCGCAGTTGACGCTTCTGCCTTTAACCAATCTTGGTAATACCCGATCAGCGGTGCCGTTTGATCATGATAAACACCTAAACGCTTACGAACGGTTTCTTCTATATCATCAACACGTTGAACAAGGTCATCCCCTGTCTCGTCGTCTTTACCTTCTACTTTAGGTGGATTATACACAAGGTGATATGTGCGACCTGAAGCTTCATGAACACGACGACCACTCATGCGTTTTACAATTTCTTCATCCGCCACGTCAATTTCAACAACATAGTCGATTTTAACGCCAGCGTCTTTTAATGCATCCGCTTGAGGAATCGTACGAGGAAAACCATCAAATAAAGCACCGTTAGTGCAATCGTCTTGCGTCAAACGCTCTTTAACCAACCCGATTATTATGTCATCAGAAACAAGCTGACCAGCATCCATTACCGCTTTGGCTTTTAAGCCCATCTCGCTTCCTGCTTTTACTGCGGCACGCAACATATCCCCAGTAGAAATTTGCGGGATGCCAAACTCTTCCGTGATGAATTGAGCCTGAGTACCTTTACCAGCGCCTGGCGCACCTAATAATATTACTCGCATAAAAAAACTCCAAAAGACAGCGTTAACTGATTCGCAAGGGTGGCCGACACAATGCACTATTGATACTTATCTAAGCTCAATAACAAGTGTACAAGCAGACCTTTTGCATACTAAAAAATTGAATGGCCGCCAAGCATACCCAAGCAGCCCTTCTATATGCAAATTTACGTGTCTTTTTTTGTCATTTTCTTACTAATAGTGAGCATTTATTAGTCATATACACAAGTTAGCCTGTATTTTGCATACCGCTGGCAATACCCGCCATGGTAATCATCAAGGCTTTATTCACTTCTGCGTTCTCCTCATCCTTACGGCTACGATATAAAAGTTCGGCTTGCAGATAATGCAATGGATCAATATACGGATTTCGCACATCAATAGATTGGCGTATGGTTTTGTTATCCTCAATCAGCCTTTCTTGTTTTTTCAGCGTTCTGACAAGTTCACTAACTTGCTTTAATTTACTACGTAGCAAACGACCTAATCCCTGTAAATCTTCACTCACTAGGCGTTTTTCGTAGTACTCGGCGATTTCAGGTTCTGCTTTCGCTAAAACCATGTCAAGCATGTCCAAATAGGAACCGAAGAAAGGCCATTTTTTATGCATTTCTCGTAATTTTTCTAAATTACCAGATTCAATCGCTTGTTGCAGGGCACTTTCAGCACCCAGCCAAGCAGGTAACATAAGGCGAATCTGCATCCAAGCAAAGATCCAAGGGATCGCTCGTAAACTTTCTACTCCGCCGTCAGAACGTCGGCGAGCAGGCCGAGAGCCCAATGGTAATTTCGCCAGCTCTTGCTCCGGTGTCGTCGCTCTAAAATAAGGAACGAAATCTTCATGACCTCGAATAATAGAACGATACTGATTCATCCCCACTTCCGCCATTTCATCCATAATGGCGCGCCACTCTTCTTTTGGAGGTTCAGCAGGAATCAAAGACGCCTCCATAACCGCCGAACAATAGAGCTCAAGTGAACGCACCGCTATATCAGGAATACCAAATTTAAAACGAATCATTTCACCTTGTTCAGTCACTCGAATCGACCCATTCACCGAACCCGGTGGCTGTGACAGGATCGCCACATGAGCAGGGCCGCCGCCACGTCCAACAGTGCCGCCACGACCATGAAATAACGTAAGGTGAATACCATGTTTTTTACAAAGACGAGTTAATGCTTCTTGCGCTCGATACTGCCCCCACGTCGCGGCTATTTGCCCTGCATCTTTAGCCGAATCTGAGTAGCCAATCATCACCTCTTGACGACCATTGATATAGGCCTTATACCAAGGCAAAGAAAACAACTGTTCTATAATAGGTTCTGCATTATCCAAATCCGCTAAGGTTTCGAATAACGGTACAATTCGCATAGGAAAGCTAACACCAGACTCTTTCAGCATAAGAGCGACAGCCAAAACATCTGATGGCGCACTGGCCATTGAAATAACGTATGACCCAAACGAGTTTTGCTGACCATTCGAGATCATAGTAAACGTATCGAGAACTTCTTTTACTTCTTCGGTTGGCGTCCATTCCATAGGCAATAACGGCCGTTTAGAATTCAACTCCGTAAGCAAGAACGCTTGTCGAGACGCTTCGTCCCACTCAGCATAATCGCCCAGTCCATAAAAACGAGTGATTGCAGACAAGGCATCAATGTGACGAGATGCATCCTGACGGACATCTAAACGAACTAAGGTAGAACCAAACGTTGCGGCACAACGAATAAGATCAAGCAACGAGCCATTAGCAATCACTTTCATGCCACAATCTAATAAAGACTGATAACACAAAATAAGATCATCGGTGAGCTCTTGAATATCAAGAAAAATAGCCTCATCAGAAGTCGGCTTGCCGTCTAAACATGCTTTCGCCCAATTTTTGGTCGCTAGCATTTTGTTTTCTAAGTAACGCAATACTTCACGGTATGGTTGAGAACTGTCACCCACCCGTGCACGCAGTGCAGCATTACATTGCGTCATAGAGAATTCAGAACGCAATACATTTAAGTCTTTTATGTAAAGATCTGCGGCCATCCACCGTGCCAGTAAAGTCACCTCTTTTGTGACCTTGTGAGTCACATTCGGATTACCATCTCGGTCCCCACCCATCCACGTTGCAAAACGGATAGGAGCCAAATCAAGTGGTAAGCGATCTTCTTTAGAAAATTGAGTAAATTGCTCATCCAGTTGACGAAAAAAACGTGGAACCGCTTGCCATAATGATTGCTCAATAACCGCAAAACCCCATTTCGCTTCATCCACTGGTGTTGGGCGGTCTTCTCGAATTTCATCCGTATGCCAAGCTTGAGTGATGATTTCTTTTAAGCGGCGAATGTGCTTAGTTTCTTCTAATGGTAAGATATTATCTTTGTCTAATGCTTCTAACTCACTGGAAATATTATCGTATTTTCGTATCAGCGAACGGCGCACAACTTCTGTTGGGTGAGCCGTAAGAACCAATTCAATCGATTGTGATTTCAAAGATTCAATCATTTGCTCAGATGTGAATTTTTGCTTAGAGAGACGAGTTAATAAATCCCCAATCGGATTGTGATACACACCTAAACTCTCGTTGGTTCGTCGACGGTGTACTCGGTGATATTGCTCAGCAATGTTAGACAGGTTCAAAAACTGGTTAAACGCTCTAGCGACAGGCACAATTTCTTTGTCGTCTAATGCCTCTAACGCTTGAATAAGAGCTGCGGAATCGCCTGATTGGCGTCCGTCTTTTGAAAGTAATCGGATGTTTTCTACTTTCTCAAGAAAACCTTCCCCTAAGTGGTTACTCATGCTTTCACCGAGACAATCTCCCAGCAACCTAACATTTTCGCGTAATGACGCCTGACTATCACTCACTTCACCCTCCTAAACAGTTCCAATAACGCCCTTAATTAAAGCGTTTTTAACCCATTTTACGATAATCAAGCCTATAAACCTTCGCGTTTAGCTTGCTCCCAATAACGGTCTAATTCCTCTAAAGAACAATCAGTTAGATTTTTATTCTGTGCCGACACTAGGCTTTCTATTCTAGAAAAGCGACGGCGAAACTTTATATTTGTTTTATTCAATGCCACATCGGGTGAAACATCAAGATGACGAGCCAAATTACTGACGGCGAACAACACATCCCCCATTTCTTCTTCAACATGAAGGTCATTTTTTTCCTTCATTGCCTCTTCAAGTTCGTCTAGTTCTTCTCTTATTTTATCAAAAACTGGGGCGACGTCTGGCCAATCAAATCCGACCTTAGAAACTTTTTTCTGGATTTTTACCGCCTGCATTAAAGCCGGCATAGAAACAGGGACATCAGATAAAACCCCTTCCTTCGATTGACCTTTTTCTTGAGCCTTAATTTGTTGCCATTGCTCTGCTATTTGCTCTTCAGTAAGTAAGCTTGGCTCACCAAAGCGAGCAATGTCACCATCCGGAAAAACATGAGGGTGACGACGTAGCATTTTTTCAACAATACCCCTCGCAATATCATCAAAATTAAAATGCTGTTCTTCCTCAGCCATTTGAGCGTAAAAAATCACTTGGAAAAGCAAATCTCCTAACTCTTCTTTTAGATGGTCAAAGTCTTCACGCTCAATTGCGTCTACTACTTCATACGCTTCTTCAAGAGTGTATGGCGCAATGCTTTTATAGGTTTGTTTTTTATCCCAAACGCAACCAAATGACTCATCCCTTAGACACGTCATTAGATATTGCAGTTGCTCTATAGGGCTACTCAAAAATCTCTCTCTCTAAATACATTCGATACATTAGGCAGCTGATTGATACGATGTAACAACTTACTCAATATACTTAACTCACCTACTTCAATCGTAAAACGGATCGTTGCCATATGATTTTCTTTTGCTGATAACGTATTCATAGACAACAAGTTTACTTTTTCATTGGCCAATAGCCCGGTGATATCGTTCAGTAAGCCAGTTCGATCATAAGCTTCAACTTGTATATTTACTGGGTATTGATTATCAAGCTCCTCACCCCAATTTACATCTACAATCCGTTCTGGTTCATCCAAACCCAGCTGTACGATATTAATACAATCCTGACGATGTACTGACACACCTCGCCCCTGAGTTATGAAACCGACGATATCGTCACCCGGTATAGGTGTACAACACTTAGCCATTTGAGTCAGTAACTTACCCACACCCATGATATGGATATCATTATCAGACGATTTATGCCGACTTTTTTTCAAGCGGATCGGGCGAGGCGGCGCTATGTCGCCATCTATATTGTATAAATCATCAATAACACGTAGTACTCGTGATAACTGAATATCACCAGCGCCTAACGCAACAAACACGTCACTCGCATTAGAGAAACTAAAACGAGAGGCAATTTTTTGGAAATCAATACGACTGTCTTCAATACCCAAACGTTTTAATTGTTTATCTAATAAATGCTTACCCGCGTCTAGATTTTTCTCACGATCTTCTTTTCTGAACCAGTTCTGTATGTTTGCACGGGCACGACTGGTTTGCACATAACCTAACGTAGGGTGCAACCAGTCACGACTTGGCCCACCTTCTTTAGTCGTTAATATTTCAACTTTATCACCGGTTTTTAGGTGTGTCACAAGAGAGATGATTTTGCCATTGACCTTCGCGCCACGGCAGCGATGCCCAATTTCTGTATGCACACGATAAGCAAAATCAACCGGCGTTGCATTGATCGGTAAATCGACGACATGCCCCTCCGGCGTGAATACGTAAATACGATCTTGTTCTATATCACTACGTACTTGTTCAGATAAGGATTCCAAATCACCTTGAACTTCATGAAAATCTAAAATGGTTCTTAACCACTGCAGTTTCTCTTCATAGCTAGTGCTATTCGAACTTAAATCCGTTCCCTTGTATTTCCAGTGCGCGCAAACACCGAGTTCTGCATCTTCATGCATTTTATGAGTTCGAATTTGGATTTCAAGCACGCGGCCTTGAGGGCCAATGACCGCCGTGTGCAATGATTGATAGCCATTCGACTTTGGGTTACTGATGTAATCATCAAACTCTTGAGGTATTGGACGCCATAAATTGTGTACGACGCCGAGGACGCCATAGCATTCCATCGACTCATCAACCAGAATACGTACCGCACGCACATCGTAGACTTCATCAAAGCCAATATTCTTACGCTTCATTTTGCGCCAAATACTATAGATGTGCTTTGCTCTTCCCATTAAATCCGCGTGAATGTTAATGCTTTTTAAACGCTCATCTAACAAGGCAATCACATCGTCAATAAATTGCTGACGGTCAAGTCGTTTCTCATCCAGCCAAGTGGCAATACGTTTATAATCAGAAGGATAAAGATAGCGAAAAGAAAGGTCTTCTAATTCCCATTTGATATGGCCGATGCCCAAACGGTGAGCTAATGGTGCATAAACACTCTGCACTTCTAACGCTACGGTAATGCGACGCTCTTCATCTTGATGTTTGGCTTCTTTAATGGCACAAGCTCGTTCCGCTAACTTAATTAGCACAACACGCACATCATCAATGATAGACACCAGCATCTTTCGTAAAGACTCAAGCTGGTTTTCACTGCTGCCAAGCACTTCAGAGGCGTTATCTGGTGTTAAATTTTTGGACACCTCACCCATCCTAATGACACCCTCAATAAGAGAGGCCACTTTACGACCAAACATGTCCGTCACTCGAGAAATAGGCAATTGATCTTCTCGAACAGCACGGTATAAGGCGGCGGCAACCAATGAGTCTTGATCCGCTCGAAAACCAGACAAAATTTCAACCATTTCCAGTCCAGCACGAAAAGTACTCGCTTGCGCACCCCAATAGGACGGTCGGGCGCACTGTAATTCAGCTTGGCGAGCCAATTCACAAGCCATACGCAGAGGTACTCGCGCACTGTCATCAATTAAATGGGAAAAATGCCCCATCCAACCATCAATATCGACACTACCATCGTCCAACACAGGGTGATCTTTTCTTACCGTTACCATCTATCCGCCCTTCAATTTACTTCTTTTTTTGCAATAACATCATCGTTTCGACATGAGAGGTTTGAGGGAACATATCCATCAGCCCCACGCGCAATACACGATATCCCTTTGCGACCAAATATTCGGCATCCCTTGCTAACGTAGAGGCATTGCAAGAAACGTACAATATTTGCTTAGGTCCAATTTTTATTATGGTATCAAGAAACTCAAACGCGCCTGCACGTGGAGGATCAAGCAGTACCTTTGTAATTTTCTGCTTCATAAACTCATTTGCAACGGGTTGAGTCAAATCAGAAGCTACAAATGAAAGATTATCAAAGCCGTTAAGGCTAGCGTTTTTTCTCGCTGCCTCAACCATGCTTTCCTGCACTTCTACACCAATAACCGACTGTGCATGTTGTGCGAGTGGCAAAGAAAAATTCCCGACGCCACAGAATAAATCCAATATAACATCTTGCTTGTTTGGACTTAGCCAGTCCATCGCCTGAGCCACCATTTTTTGATTCATAATGGCGTTCACCTGAATAAAATCTTGAGGGTGATATTCCAACCTCAATTCACCCAGATCATAATGACGCATATTTTCAGACGAAACCTCGGCCTTGCTCGTATTTGGTGCTTGCCAATACAACGATATTAGCTCTTTTTTCGCCCAGCTTTCCCATGCCCTTTTAAGTTCATCAGATATAAAAGAGGTCAATCGGAACAATACTGAAACCCCTTTTGTGTCTTCTAACAATTCGATATGGCCCAACGAATCTGCCAAACCATTTATTGATAGTTCAAGCTTTAAAGAAGAAAATATTTTTTGTAGATTACCAGTAAGAACAACACAGTGATCAATGGAGACGATGTCGCTAGAAGCTTTGCCACGAAAGCCCAATAACAATGTGCCTTTTTTTCGATCAATGGCAATACGTGCTCGCCGACGGTAATGCGTGAAGTTATCAGACAACAATTCAAGCTCTTGAGTGGTGATTAGATTACGCAATTGTCCTTGTAACCAATCCGCTTTTGAAGAGAGTTGCTTTTCATCCGCTAAATGCTGAAAACTACAGCCACCGCACACGTTAAAATGTTGGCAAGAGGGTTCGACCCGATAAGCACTTGGCTCAATAATCGAGTTCAAGACCGCTTCATCAAAACGACGACCTGATTTGATGATTTGTGCTGCGACCGTTTCACCAGGTAAAGCGCCACCAATAAAGGTTACTTTACCCTGTAAACGGGCAACGCCTTTCGCTTCGTGCGTCAGCCCATCTACTGTAAAAGTCTGCACTGGACCTATCGGTTGAGGCTTAGATTGTCGACGTATGGGGGTTCTTTTTCTCAAAGGTGGCTCTCTTGTTCCTGAATCTAGGATAACGTAAGGGCATTCTATCGCATCTATCAGCGGATCTGCACCCGTTAGCGAACCTTAATACCCTATTGATCACTCATCAATCAAACACGCCCGTTGATAAATAACGGTCACCCCTATCACACACAATGGCCACAATAACGGCATTATTTAGCTGCTCTGATAAAGACAAAGCCGTCGCAACAGAACCACCAGAAGATACTCCACAAAAAATACCTTCTTCTTTTGCAAGACGACGCATGGTCACTTCCGCCGCCTCTTGCGAGACATCCATAACGGTATCAACACGAGTCTCATCAAAAATAGAAGGCAAATACTCTTTTGACCAACGGCGAATCCCTGGAATACTCGCCCCATCTTGTGGTTGAAGGCCAATTATTTGAATGTCTGTATTTTGCTCTTTCAGATAATGGGAAACCCCCATAATGGTTCCAGTTGTCCCCATTGAGCTAACAAAATGCGTTACAGTTCCTTGAGTTTGCTGCCAAATTTCTGGACCTGTTGTCAGGTAATGTGCATTAGGATTGTCTTGATTAGAAAATTGGTTAAGCACAATACCGACACCCTGTTCTTGCATTTCTTGAGCAAGATCTCGTGCTCTCTCCATGCCACCTTCTGCTTGCGTTACCAAATGCAGAATGGCGCCATATGCGGCCATCGCAGATTTGCGCTCTTGGCTCATATTATCAGGCATAATCAAATGCATTTTGTAGCCCTTAATAGCCGCAACCATCGCCAAGGCAATCCCAGTGTTACCACTGGTGGCTTCAATCAAGCTGTCACCAGGTTTGATATCACCACGGCGTTCAGCCTGCAATATCATATTTAAAGCTGGGCGATCTTTTACAGATCCCGCCGGATTTTGTCCTTCTAGTTTTAGCAAAATAGTATTGCTTAGATTTGGGTTGATACGCTGTAAGCGAACCAAGGGAGTTTGTCCGATTAAGGACTCAATACTAGGGTACTGGATCATAAAAAAACTTCATTGACATTGGTGGCATAGGGAATGAAACTTAACGCTCTGTGACTATTTAAGAACACTTACCCTAAACAGTACAATAAGAAAGCGTTATAAACTTAGTTTCATTTTCGCATTCTTGGTAAATAGTATGTTAGTAATACGTTTTTTCACTCTATTTTTTTTAGCCCTAATGATGAGTAGCTGTGAAAAACCCACTACAAAAATCACTAAACTAAACAATATAGAACTCAGAACGAAATGGCGTGAATGCGCCTACATTCAGACACCATCCAACACTAAAAAAAAGATGTGCAGTCACTATGAAATAGAATGTGAAAAGCGTAAAAACAACGGCAACTTAGCCTGCTATTAACTCGTGAAATATAGCCCTAGCATGATAAAAAAAATATTCCAGAACCTTCCTACCATGAGCCTAAGCAACAAACTATTTTGGGCATTGTTCGCTCCTGTTTTTGCTGTTTCTCTGCTCGCAAGTGTGTTTCTAGTATCTACTCGCTTTAACGATTTAAACCAAAACCTTTACGAACGTACATCAAATATAACGGAACAAGTCGCTACCACAAGTGAATATGCTATTGTATTTTCTGATCAAAACATGATGTATCGAATACTCCAAAACGCACTCAATAATAAAGACATAAGTGGTGTTCAACTATTTAACAGCGAGCAAAAAATCATTGCTGAATTAGGGAAAACACCGACATCGGTAGACACTCCTTTTCCTGATAACATATACCTAAAAGAATACGATGACTATCTAGAATCTATCAACGCCATTCACTACTCAAGCAATTCACTCGACGGTGTTTTTAACACTCAAACCGACTTATTTATCCCACTTGACCAACGCAACCTCATAGGCTGGGTAAAAATTGAAGCCAATAAATCAGCCATCCGGATAGATAAATATCAATATGCAGGTCTAGTCACTTTCATACTTATTATTTTTAATGTGTTAACTATTATAGGTGCATTCCACATTTCCAAAGCCCTAACACAACCTATAAACAGGCTTGCAGGCTCCTTAAATAAACTGGTTAAAGGTCAGTTTTCAACAGTAAAGCTGATGAAGTTACCGCCCGAATACGCTTCTCTCCAAAAAGACCTACTCGATCTGACAGAAAGATTAGAACACCATAATGAAGAACTGAATTCTGGCATTGAGCAGTCTACCGAAGATATCCGCCGTAGTATGGATAGTATGGAAGAGAAAAGCGCCCAACTACATATAGCAAACCGTGAAGCCATGGAGTCAAACCGCTTAAAATCACAGTTTCTTGCCAATATCAGTCATGAGGTTCGCACTCCTCTCAATGCTATTCTGGGTTATACAAAAACCCTGCAAAAGGACATTACTGATACCCAACACCGCTTTTACGTTGATACCATCGAGCAATCCACCAATAGCCTGCTTGCCATTATTGGTGATATCTTAGACTTTTCAAAAATCGAAGCTGGGAAATTAAGCCTGGAAAGTAATCACTTCAACCTTAAAGCTCTTATCGACGATGTATACCAAACGCTGAGCATCAACTTATTAAGTAAAGAAAAGCAAATCGATTTGGTTCCTGAGTTTAGCCAAGACGTGCCTGAATGGTTTATTGGTGACAGCACACGAGTACGCCAAATTTTAACCAATCTTATTGGGAACGCCATTAAGTTCACACACCAAGGCTCCGTTCGCACCAAAGTCTCTCTTCACTCTCAAAGCCCCCAAGTAATCACCTTATCTTTTCAGGTTATAGACACCGGCATTGGCATAGCGGAACACAAAATCCATCGCTTGTTTAAGCCTTTTTCTCAAGTGGATACCAGCACTACCAGACAATTTGGCGGAACCGGTCTGGGATTGGTTATCACCAAAAAACTTGTTGAGCAGATGAATGGAAAAATTGAAGTCAGCAGCGATCCTAGTATTGGCTCTACCTTCCGCTTCACATTGAGCCTTAAAGCATCTCAGAAGCTGAACAATAGCCACCCCGACCTTAATTGCCATGTTATTTTACTAGAACCAAGTACCACCTATAAGAGCTATCTAAAGAGCTATCTAAAGAGTATTGGGGTCAGCTGCATAGCGTGTTCCGACTTAGAGCAAATGATCGCTATTTTGAACAAACAACACAGTAGCATTGATGCTATTTTATTAAGTGTCATGCCCGACGACCAAAGTGTCGCCGAAGCCTGTGAACTGATTACCTACTCTGCACAGCAGTTTACTATCCCTTGCATTCTTATGGTTCAGCCACCAGGTCAAATCACACATTACCCAGATTTAAAAAACCTATGCAGCGACATTCTTCTCAAGCCAATCAGTCATGATCGCTTGTACAGTGCCCTGCAAAACCTTAATAAAAGCGCCACGCCGCTCATTAGCCAACAGCTGGAAGTGGGTAAAAGTGCATTGAACGAAAAAATAAAAGGTCTCAAAATTCTGGCAGTCGATGACTCTCCAATCAACTTGCAGCTATTAAACCATTGGCTGACACCGATTGGTTTAGACGTGTCTTTGGCCTACAGTGGACAGCAAGCCATTGACATGGCAAATCATGATAAATTTGACCTTATTTTTATGGACATCCAAATGCCTGAAATGGATGGCATGGAAACCACTCGACAGCTGCGTCAAATGGAGTTCTATAGGAATACGCCTATTATTGCATTAACCGCTCACGCCTTGGGGACAGAACAACAACAAATTCTAGCCAGTGGGATGAATGCTTACTTAACCAAACCGATTGATGAAGACCTTTTACTGAGTACTATCGAGACGTGGCGCGCTAATACAGAAACATTTCAGGATCAAGTTGACGCCAAGTTAATCGGAATTTTTGACCTAGAAAAAGCCTTAGCCATCGTCGATGGAAAAACCGACATAGCAAAAGAAATGTTTGATATGTTGGCAAACTCGTTGGATGCAGAGAAAAAGTTGATTCAGCATCACCTAGAAAATCAAGACACTGAAAAAATGATTGAAGTCGTACACAGAATACATGGTGCCTCAAAATACACAGGCACAATCAATATTGCTCGCCATGCTGGCTTTTTAGAAACACATTTAAAGGAATTAGGATTCGAAGATGTCGACGGCGTAGCGAAAGACTTTATTGATGCCATAGAGGAGCTACTCAGCCACCGCCAGCTTATTCCTTGGCCTCATTCCTTTGATTCAAGTACAACAAAAGCCTGAGCGTAGGCCTTTTCATCCGTCAAACTTAAATGCCATGCTAATGGAAAATCATAACGCGCCAATATGCTGGCATCGACAGTTAGCACTGGCTGTCCAGTCGATAAGTTACTCACACTAAAGTGCTGAAAACTCACACCTAAACCAATTCCTGTACCCAGCGCTTTTACAGCAGCTTCTTTCGCCGCAAAACGTTTAGCAACATAAGCGTTTGCCTGATCTAAATTACCAATTTCAGACCAACGTTGCTTCTCGTCCGCCGTTAGAATACGATCAATAAAACGCTCTCCTAGACGATCAATCGACTGAGCAATACGAGCAATATCTACCAAGTCCGTTCCAACACCAATAATCAAACGCTCTCTCCTTTATACAATCATTCCATTACAAGACTCGAAAAATAGGCACACCCAAGTGACGCTCGCCTTGAAAAGGTTGTTTTGGCAATAGTCGTCTAGACACAACTGGCTTACCGCTCAATAAACTGTCCAACCAGTGACGATGCAACTCTTTAGCCAGACTCAATACCTGCTTGTCCATCCATTTACCACTGTGGTAATTCAATGCAACTTGCCCTTCAACAAATAACATCGGCATTTGCTTTGGTATTTCACCATAATAAGGTCGCAGCCCAAACTTGTAGTGAAACTGATAAAGCTGACGAGCCTCAATAGAGTCACCGCGACCAGTAGACACCATATTAATGCCCACACCTAATTCCGAAAATAGCCCCACTTCAAACCGTCGTAACAGAGGCGCAATCGGCGCACCTGAATATAAGCTTTCAATTAGCCACTTATACAGCACGTAAACATCAGGTAACGGTAAATTGGCTGGCAGCAGTTTTTCAAGTAATTCATGGGCATAGAACGCCGCATACAAAGGCAGCCCTTCTAATGAAGAAGCGGACTTGACCGACTCCAAGCTCTTTACTGTTTTTAAGTCACTACGACCAGAAAACTCCATCTCGTAACATAAAAAAGGCCCAGGTATGACCCGGGCCTCTTTTTTTGGTAATCGCCACACCCCCCTAATCAAACCTTGCTCGAGCGTCAACATATCGAGCAAAATCTTACTGTCCTGAAAAGGGCGTGTATGGATGACATACGCAGAAACGCGCATTAGAAATTACTCTTCCTGATAGCCTAAACTGGCTAACGCACGCTCATCATCAGACCAACCAGAACGGACTTTAATCCAGAGATTCAACATTACTTTATGTTGAAACAAGTTCTCCATATCAATACGTGCTTCTTTGCCAATAAGCTTAATCTTATCACCACGTTCGCCGATAATGATCCGCTTTTGGCCATTACGTTCAACTAAAATCAGCGCACTGATGTGAATTGCCGACTCTTCGTAAACAAACTCCTCAATCTGCACCGCGACTTCATAAGGCACTTCTTGACCCAGTTGGCGAGTGATTTTTTCACGCACAATTTCAGCGGCCAAAAAACGAGAGCTGCGATTGGTAATCTGATCTTCAGGATAAAATTGCACCCCTTCTGGGATATAACTTTCTACTAAACGCTCTAACCGGTCCAGATTTTTATTGCGCAGTGCAGAAATAGGGACAATCTGCGCAAAGTTCATACGATCAGACAAATTCGCTAGGCGTGGTAATAAATCTTCTTTCTGATCAAGCTGGTCTACTTTATTCACCACCAAAATAACTGGGCAGCGTGCGTGTTTTACCTTCTGAAGAACCGCTTCATCTTCCTCAGTCCAACGATCTGCATCAATCACAAACAACACCACATCGACATCTTTTAATGCGGCCGAGGCCGTTTTATTCATAATGCGGTTAATAGCTTTTGTCTCACCCAAATGCAAACCTGGGGTATCAACATAAATCGCCTGAACATGACCTTCGGTTTTTACACCAAGAATCTGATCGCGTGTTGTTTGCGGTTTACGTGAAGTAATGGATAGTTTTTGACCTAGTATGTGATTAAGCAAAGTCGATTTACCCACATTTGGGCGACCAACAATGGCGATATAACCACAGTGCGTAACTTCAACTTCAACGTCAGACATTTTTCTTTTCCAATTTTTTCAATGCTTTCGCAGCGGCAATTTGCTCTGCGATTCGGCGGCTATTGCCCTTACCTTCAATGGCTTCTTCACAGAGTTCTATAAAACAATGTACATAGAAAGTCTGATCGTGTGGTTCACCCACAATATTCACCACATCATATTGCGGCAGCGCGTGCTTACGCGCTTGTAAATACTCTTGTAAGAGCGTTTTCGAGTCTTTAGTCACTCCCTTTAAGGAAATAGCATCCAAACGTGACTTATACCATTCCAGAACATGCTGGCGACACACGTCCATACCAGCATCCAAATACATAGCGCCAATAATACCTTCAACGGTGTCTGCTAAAATAGAATCGCGCCTAAAACCACCGCTTTTTAATTCACCTGCACCCAATTTAAGATAGTCACCTAATTGGAACTCACGTGCTAATTCAGCCAGTGTATCCCCCTTGACCAGTGATGCTCGTAAACGACTTAATTCGCCCTCTTTGGCTTTTGGAAAACGATGAAAAAGATCCTCAGCAATCACGTAGTTAAGGATAGAATCGCCCAAAAACTCAAGGCGCTCATTATTTTTCCCACCAAAACTACGGTGCGTTAGCGCCAGCTCAAGCAGTCCAAGGTCAGCAAAAAAGTAACCAATTCGCCGACTCAGCTTCTGATACGATGAACTCAAAATTTCTCCAAAAAATATTTATTCAATCAAACCGTTATTTTTAATGCTCGGGATACTAAAAAAATCATCCCAATGCAGCCACACATAAAAAGCACGGCCTTTCATATTTTCATCTGGCACAAAACCCCAAAATCGGCTATCTGCGCTATTGTCTCGATTGTCCCCCATCACAAAGTAATGTCCTTCAGGAACAACCCAGTCTCCTTCATGAGGCGTAAATCGAAAACTATTATAAATGTTGTGCTGTACACCACTTAGATTTTCTTTAAACAGCTCAACAGGCTCTTGATCTGGATTCAAAGAAACCGGTAACTTAGCCAAAAACTCTTTGCTGATTTTTTGCCCATTCACCGTCAATATTTTATCGTGATAACTCACTTTGTCACCGGGAAGACCAACTAAGCGCTTAATGTAGTTTAGACTAGGATCTCGTGGATACTTAAAAACAACCACATCACCACGTTCAGGCACTGTAGTCGGAATAATAGTGGTATTCAAAACAGGCAAACGAAGGCCATAGTCAAACTTATTGACGAGAATAAAGTCGCCTATTTTCAAGGTAGGCAACATAGAGCCAGATGGAATTTGAAAAGGCTCTACAACGAGTGAACGAAGACCAAAAATTACCGCAATGATGATGAAGTAAGACTTCACTTCCACTACAAATTTAGGTGTTTCTGCTAATCGTTGTTGCGCATCCTTGTTGATAGCGCTTCGAGTTTCCGGCGCCATATTAGCCAATACTGCTTTTCGTTTAGGAAAATACACAATGCGATCGTAAACCCAGAAGACACCAGTCACCAAAAACGCTATGGCCAGTATCAATTCGAAATCAAAACCCATACTTCATTTCTCCATCAAGGTGCGCATTAGCACACCTGTTGATTGTCTGGCTAGCTATCCAGTTGCAAAACCGCAAGGAAAGCCGATTGAGGTACTTCCACATTCCCCACTTGCTTCATGCGCTTTTTGCCGTCTTTTTGTTTCTGTAAGAGTTTCTTCTTACGACTTACATCACCGCCGTAACACTTGGCGATAACGTTTTTACGCAATGCTTTAACCGTTGTTCGAGAAATGATTTTTGCACCGACTGCACCCTGAATCGCCACATCAAACATTTGACGAGGAATCAGTTCTTTCATTTTTTCACACAGAGCACGCCCTTTATATTGCACGTTGTCTTTGTGCATAATGAGCGCCAATGCATCAACTCGCTCGCCATTGATCATGATGTCCAAACGGCATAATGGAGCAGCATTAAAGTGAGAAAAGCTGTAATCCAAAGACGCAAAACCACGGCTACAAGATTTCAATTTATCAAAGAAATCCATCACCACTTCGTTCATCGGCAATTCATAACGCAGTTGCACTTGTCGGCCAACATATAACATATCTTTCTGAACGCCACGTTTCTCTATACACAAGGTAATCACATTGCCTAAGTATTCTTGTGGTACCAATATATTGGCTTCCACTATTGGTTCGCGCATTTCTTTGATAGTGCCAGGATCAGGCATTTTTGATGGGCTATCTACATTGACAATCTCACCATTATTCAATTCGACTTCATACACTACCGTCGGTGCTGTGGTGATCAAATCCAAATTGTATTCACGCTCTAGGCGCTCTTGGATGATCTCCATGTGTAGCATACCTAAGAAACCACAACGGAAACCAAACCCAAGGGCATCAGAACTTTCTGGTTCGAAAAATAAAGATGCATCGTTCAATGTCAGTTTATTCAATGCAACTCGGAAGTCTTCAAAATCATCAGAGCTAACCGGGAAAACACCCGCATAAACCTGCGGCTTCACTTTTTGAAAACCTTTTAATTGGGCAACATCTGGAGTAGAAGCATGCGTGATGGTATCACCAACGGGAGCACCGTGAATGTCTTTAATACCGGCCACAACATAACCCACTTCACCCGCTCTTAGGACGCCCGTTTCTTTGCGTTTCGGTGTGAAAATACCCGCCATGTCAACTGGGTGAGCTTGTTTGGTCGATTTGATGAAAATCTTATCTTTTTTCCGTAACGTACCTTGCTTGATACGAACAAGGGAAACAACGCCTAAGTAGTTATCGAACCAAGAGTCAATAATCAACGCTTGCAGCGGCGCATCTACATCACCTTCTGGTGGTGGAATTGTCGCAATCAAGCGCTCTAGAACATCGTCTACACCCACACCTGTTTTTGCGGAACAAGTCACCGCATTCATAGCATCGATACCAATAATCTCTTCGATTTCGGCACAGACACGTTCGGGCTCGGCTTGAGGCAAGTCAATTTTATTCAGAACAGGCATTACTTCAAGGCCCTGCTCTATTGCGGTGTAGCAGTTAGCAACCGATTGAGCCTCTACACCTTGAGCGGCATCAACCACAAGTAAAGCCCCTTCGCAGGCGGCAAGGGACCGAGAAACTTCATAGGAAAAATCCACGTGCCCAGGCGTATCGATGAAGTTCAGCAGATACGTTTTCCCGTCTTTCGCATGGTAGTCTAACGTCACACTTTGGGCTTTAATGGTAATACCACGTTCACGCTCAATATCCATTGAGTCAAGAACTTGAGCGGACATTTCTCGCTCACTCAAACCTTCACAGATTTGAATAAAACGGTCTGCTAAGGTCGATTTTCCGTGGTCGATGTGCGCGATGATACTGAAGTTACGTATGTGCTTAAGATTATTAGAGGACACTATTTACTCACACTTTAAAAGCGATACTTGAATGATAACCTGTTGATAAATCGGTCGGATATGCACATTTTTCAATGTAAATGTGACATAAACTAGTTCGCATCATGATATCGACCTAATTAAAAGAGTTATCAACACGTTTTCAGGATAGAAATTGGCGTGCATTCTACCGAAAATCGAGCAAGGACTCCATTTATTTCAAAGATCAACCGCGTTAGAGTCGATACCATTGATACAAGCGCGATCTTTACGGTAAAACAATGCCTCTCTCTTTTAGAATACGCTCGACAGTATCCACGGTTGCCTGAGTATGAGCATCGATTTCTAGGTTCACTCTATCGCCGAGCGTCAAGGAACCAAACGTCGTCAATCTGAGTGTCTCTGGGATCAAAGAAACTTCCAACCAATCATTACCAATGTCGCTGATCGTCAAACTAGAACCATTTAATCCGATGTAGCCTTTATTAAATAAGTAACGTCTTGCGTCTACCTCGTTTTGACGGTCTGTGGTGAAGCGAATATGAACACTTTCTTCTATTTTTTCGATCCGCGACACAGACACGGACGTCATGATATGGCCAGACATAATATGCCCACCCACTTCATCCCCCATTTTTGCCGCGCGCTCAAAATTCACGATATCGCCAATTTGCAATAGACCAATATTTGTCAACGCTAACGTGGTATCAATCACATCGAATGTCAGCACATCATGACCAATTTCTGCCACAGTAAGACAAACACCATTGATCGCAACACTTGCACCAAGCTGCTGCCCCAACATAACCCCAGTAGGAAATACCACGTCTAGACGCTTATTACGTCCAATTTGACTGGCTGCTTGAACCGTCGCGGTGCCCTGAACAATACCCGTAAACATGAAATCTCCTCATTGGTAAGTAATATATGAGCTATTCTAGCTAAATAACGTACGCTAAATCAAAGACTGAAGAAGAAATGAACACCTATGATGAAAGCGGCATAACGAGTGGCTTTACGTGAGTTATCATAGATTCACCAAGAGGGTTATCCACAGGTTACGGGGATAACCCTCTTGGTGAATCTATGATAAAACCAAACCCTACTAATGCGACTCATTTATGATTTTTCAAGCCGCACCAAGACAATAGCTTAATATAGGTCGTCCAACCTCATCGAAAGTTACCCCTCCAAGGTTAACTCAGAAACAAAAAAACCGCTCAAAAGAGCGGTTTTCAATAAGAATAAAACCTAATCCTAAGTCACTTAGACATGGCTTCAATCATGCCTTGTGTGACTAACGTAATACCATCGGAGTTACGATAAAAACGAGCAGCATCAGCAATAGGATCTTCACCGATAACCGTCCCTTCAGGAATGCAACAATCCGAATCAACGACCACTTTCGTCAAACGACAATAGCGGCCTATGTCACAACGAGGAAGCACGACAGACTTATTCACATGAGAAAAAGAATTTACTCTCACATTGTTAAATAAAATGGATTGTTCAACCGTTGAACCTGAAACAATACAACCCGCCGACACCACCGAGTTCAGCGCCGTGCCAATACGTTCTTCGTAATTGTAGTTGAACTTGGCCGCTGGTCGTTGGTATTGAGCGGTTCGAATAGGCCAATCTTCATCGTATAAATCCAACTCAGGAACCAAACGGGTCAAATCCATATTGGCTTCCCAGTACGCCGTCAAGGTACCAACGTCACGCCAATAAGGGGTGTCAGGATAGCTTTTGTTATCGATGACACTCTGAGAAAAGTGATGCGCTTTAATCTTACTACGCCCAACAAACAACGGAATCAGATCTTTACCAAAATCATGACTGGAGTCCTCATCACGGGCGTCGGACCGCAGGTTTTCCGACAAAAATTTGGTATTAAAAATATAAATCCCCATGCTAGCAAGAGACACATCGGGGTTGCCTGGCATAGTTGGGGGATTGGAAGGTTTCTCTTCAAAAGCAATAATATTATCGTTTTCATCGACATGCATAATACCAAATTGATCCGCTTCCTTCAGAGGCACCTCTATACAAGCAACCGTAACATCCGCACCACTTTCAATATGATCCTGTAACATGAGACTATAGTCTTGTTTATAAACATGATCTCCCGCTAGGATCAAAATATATTCGCTTTCCAACCCGTCTATCATACTCAAGTTTTGATAAACAGCGTCCGCAGTCCCTCGATACCAATCACTACCTGTTTGCTGCTGAGCAGGCCAAAGCTCAATGAACTCATTAAAATCTGAACGTAAGAAGTTCCAACCTCTTTGCACATGCTGATTCAGAGTATGAGATCGATATTGAGTCAGAACAGCAATGCGCCGCATCCCTGAATTGATACAGTTAGAAAGTGGAAAATCAATAATCTTATACTTACCAGCAATAGGCACTGCGGGTTTAGAACGATTATCCGTCAATTGTTTTAATCTTGAGCCACGTCCACCGGCTAAAATAATGGACAAAGTTTTCATACGCGCCGTATTTAAATCCATGTGATGCCCTTAAAATTTTTATCAACACACTCTATTAAGTTTCATTTAGGTATACTCTGATCGTTATTCCAAATCAATAAGATGCCCAACAATGAAAATACTATTTGCAGCCTCTGAAATTTACCCCTTAATAAAAACCGGTGGACTGGCCGATGTTGCTGGCGCGCTCCCTGTTGCTTTAAGAAACAAAGGTCACGATGTCAAACTCATCATGCCAGCTTACCGAGGCATACTTGAAAAGGTAGCGCCTATTCAAAAGAGTATCAACCTAGGAAATCCTTTTGGAGTCGGTGATTTGCTCCTTCTTGAGACTCATATACCAGAAAACGATACACCTATCTGGCTGCTACAATGCCAAGCGCTTTACGAAAGAGAAGATGGCCCATATGTCGATAAACATGGCATAGACTTTACGGATAATCATATACGTTTTGCCGCGCTATCATGGGCCACCGCTACATTAGCCTTACATGGCGACCTAATGGACTGGCAAGCCGACATACTCCACCTAAACGATTGGCAAACAGGCTTTGCGGCGGCTTATTTAAAGGAGTGGAAAACAGAACACCTTCCCATTGTCACGACCGTTCATAATTTACGTTATAACGGCAGCTTTGATATGGATAAATTTGTCGACACACATTTATCACCTGAATTACTCAGTATCCACGGAATGGAATTTTATGGTCGCTTCTCTGGGCTAAAGGCAGGACTAGTGTATGCCGACGCCATCACTACAGTGAGCCCAACCTACGCACAAGAAATATTAACACCTGAATATGGCGATGGTTTAGATGGCACACTACGAGCGATGCAAGAGAAGCTCTCTGGTATTTTAAATGGTGTCGATTACGACCAATGGTCTCCAGAAAAAGACACGCTGATTCCACATAACTATGACGTAGAAAGCCTCGATCAAAAGCAAGCAAACAAACTCGCTTTATTACAAGAGAACGGCTTATCAGAAGACACCAGCAAACCTGTTTTTGGTGTCGTAAGCCGACTAACAGAACAAAAAGGGCTAGACCTAGTTTTAGAGGTTATGCCAGCACTATTGGATAAAGGCGCACGGCTTGTGGTTCTTGGATCAGGAGATAAACATTTAGAATCTGGGTATTTAGCACTACAAAAAACCTACCCTGAACAAGTAGCGGTTCGCATCGGATACTTCGAAGACTACTCTCATCGAATTCAAGCCGGTATCGACGCCCTTCTCATTCCATCTCGATTCGAGCCCTGCGGATTAACTCAGCTTTATGCTCTAAAATACGGAACATTACCGGTTGTAAGACACACTGGCGGATTAGCAGATACTGTATTTGAGGATGCGGTACTTGGGGATGCTGTACCTGGGAATGAAAAGCGCGCCAATGGTTTCGTCTTTAAAGAAGCCAATGCAGAGTCTTTAAAATCAGCAATGGAACGCTGTATGGAATGCTTCAATGACACTGAGAAGTGGCAGGAAAAGCAGAAAAACGCGATGAGATACGATTACAGCTGGGACGTAGTGACAGATCAATGGATCAATCTATATCAATCCCTGCTCAATAAATAACTTGCTCAATATAGTAATAGTACAAGTAGGGAGGCCGCGGCGACGCCCTCTCTACCATTCTACTTTAACGATAAATCTACGCGGCTACGAGCTTCCCACGTTTGCACTCCATCAACCAGCGCCTTTTCAGTAAAACCATCTTGCTTCATTTCCTGCAAAGCAATCGCAATACGACGCTTAACACTACTGTCATTACAAGATGACTTCTTAGACATAGTCAAATACAAACCTTCGCTGCTAATGTTAGGCATCACAGGAACAATCGTTTCCGACAAATTCATCATAGTGGCATAAGCGTAAGCGGGGTTTTTTTCATACAAAACATAATCTACTCGATCCGCTTCTAGCATGCGTAAAGCTTGCGACAAACTCGCTACCGCTAATATATTAAGTTTACGCTGAGCATACTGGTCGAACTCTTGACCAAAGCTATTATTAATAACGGTGACACCCCATTTTCCTTCTAAATCTTCTTTTTTATTAAATAGAAACATCTTATCTTTACGCTGCCAAACCACACTCGTCGTATGCAACATCACTGGCGTAAAGTAATCCATATAATCCGCACGCTCATTGGTATAAAAAGCGCCTGCCATTAAATCAATTCGACCATTTTTTACTTCGGTTTGGGCGCGAGACCAAGGACCAGCATGGATAAGTTTAATAGGAATATCAATACGCTGACTTAGCTCATCAATAATAAAACGATTAACGCCGTTTAACTCAATGGATGTTGGGCTCTCCCGCCACAAAAAAGGAGGGTATTCTGAGTTTCCCGACGCGGTAAGAGAGGTACACGACGAAGGTTGAGATGGAACCCCTTGCCCAGAAGCAACGCCTGTATAGAAAAAAGTTACCGTCATCAAACAGCTAATCATGTATGTATGCAGTCGCATATAGCACTACTTCCTTACAAGTAAAATTAAAACAACAAGTGACACTTTTTCTTTTGCAAATAAAAATAATGCTAGATTCCAACGAGCACCTGACCAACTCTTTACTGCAACCTTTTACAAAGTAACCTTAAACTCTATGCTCGTAAAGGCATGAGGGAAATAAAAACCACTAAATTGTTAATTTTCAATAACCTAAGAGGCAATGTAAGAAAAATCAATTACCAATCAACTTTTTGCTTTCCATCTGACTAAATTTAAAAAGGCCAGAAGCAAGAGCTGCTTTCTTTTGGTTCCGTACCTAAAATAAAAGCGAGCGAGACCTTATTCTCACAGCGATCAGCCGCCATCTCAAACTTATTGTCTAATACATTGAATCTTGCTGCACCATTGGGCAAGCCATCAGGTAATGATCTAGGATTTACATTTTTAGTGAAATCAATCCATACTTTCTGAGCGCCACTACTGCCAGTAATACTTAATGGTACGTTATCATCGTCACCAAGCCAGACTATAGAAGAATAATCACCCGTAATCCCTACATACCAACTGTCTTTTTGCTCATTAGTCGTGCCTGTTTTCGCTGCGAAATTCAAATTTGGAAAAGCCGCTTGAGCCGCTCGGGCGGTACCAATTTTCGGTGTTTTTGTCATACCGTCCAGCGTTACCGCCAATAAAGCATCCGTAAAAGGCACATCATTTTTACGATCAAAGCGTTTCAACAACTGATCATTTTGATCCATCACGGCAAGCACGACACCAAGTTCACTGCTCCTTCCCTGAGAAGCAATAGGTTGATATAAGCGCGACACCTCAAATGGGGATAACTCCAACGCGCCTAACGCCATCGCTGGATGCATCGTAAAGGAACGCTTTACTCCTAACTGACGTAAGGTATCTCCCACGCGATCAAAGCCAATTTGTTGTGCTAATGAAACAGTCGCCAAGTTATAAGATTTCGCCATAGCCTCATAAAGGTGCACAACACCATGGGTCTTTCTATCGTAGTTTTCTGGCTCCCAAATCTGACCACCAACATTAAAACGTAGACGTTTGTCTTCGATTTTTGTCCACCAAGTGTAGCGTCCTGTTGCTAAAGCAGATAAATAAAGCGGAGGTTTAACCAATGAACCAATCGGTCTGACCGCCCCTAGAGCACGGTTAAACCCTGTATAGTGCTGACCACTAGACCCTACAACGGCACGCACTTGACCTGACAATCTGTCGGTAACCACCATAGCGCCTTGCAGTCCCTTCAACTTAGGGTCCCGCTGCTCTAACGCAGCCACTTGACGTCGCATGGCAATACTCGCCGCTCGTTGAGCACGTATATCGACACCGGTATAAATGCGTAAATTTTTTGTCGCCAACGTGGCTTCATCAAAATCTCGTGACAATTGCATCGCCACCAAATCCAAATAATCACCATAAACAGAGCGCTCTTTTTGCTTACTGGCAAGACGAATAGGTTGCTCTATTAAGCGTTTGTAGTCTGAATCAGATAAGCGCCCTTGATCTTTTAATACCGCCAATACCGTATTACGCCGAGCTTTTGCTCGGTTTGGAGAGCGTTCAGGGTTATACAAAGATGGACCTTTTACCATGCCCACTAAAAGAGCAAATTCATCAAGGTTAAGCTCATTCACTGGACGGCCAAAGAAATGCTGGCTAGCCGCTGCAAACCCGTGCAAAGCACTGCTGCCTAATTGAGCCAAATACACTTCGTTCATATAAGCGGTAATAATGGCTTCTTTCGAATAATGATATTCAAGTAATAGACTCATCACGACTTCGGTCAGCTTTCGAGTGTAAGTTCGCTCTGAACTCAAATACATATTTTTAACGAGTTGCTGGGTCAGCGTTGAGCCACCTTGACGACGAGAACCATGTGTAAAGTTGACCACCACCGCACGAGCAATACCCGTCAACGAAATCCCCCAATGATGGTAAAACTCCTGATCTTCTACCGCGATCAAAATAGCTATTAAAGGCTTGGGGATTTCATCGTACGTTAAGATTTGACGGCTTTCGGTGTTGCCGCCGTACAAGAAGCCGATGCGCTGAGGTTCAATTCGCGCCTCATCTATTTCATCACCGTTTAAGGCTTGAATGACTAAACGTCCATCTTGAAAAGAAAAAATACGTCTTTCACTTTCATGAAAGCCAAGGTGGTCAACATAGGAACGCAAATGCGCACTGACTTTTGTCCGACTGCGAGCGGCCCATCCTACTTTCTGGCTGTTTCGGCCAAATCGATAGCCAGTTTCTTCCAAAAGGTTTTCGAGGTCCTGCTTTTTCCAAGGTGCACCGCTTATCAAAATGATAGGCGCACTGTAAACTTCTGATGGAACTTGCCATTTTTGTCCTTCGAAACGACTAACAACCTGACCGTTTAACCACCACACCCAACCAGCAAAAGGAATACTGGCCACCAAACTAAAAATAACCCCCCATTTAAAAAGGATACGAAATATCCTCTTCAAAAAAGAAGATTTAGGTGTTTTTTTCGCTTGAGTCAATGACTTACGTGAAGATTTTACTGGAGTTTTTCTAGGCATAGCGGGCTAGTATAGGGAGCTTGTTGCACGCAGGCAACGATCAAAAACGAACTAACTTAATTCTTACATATTGACTCATCTATCGCGGCGCTTTAGAGTCTTTGCTCACGGAAAGTTTATTTAACTGACATTTTCCTTAATTATATTCATTAAGTCGGCATTAGAATTGAAAGAAAACACCACGAGAACGCGGTTACTATAAAAACCACCCTAACTCGCATCATTATGGAAAGCGTCAATTCTGTTGAAATAAACAACATTAATTATAAAAAAAGTGCGGTAATCACGTGTTTAATAAGCATCTTATACCTAATACGCAAAGCCTTCCTGAAGGCAAAGCGCTGAATATCACAGTAGAAAAATATAACTTCTTAGTCACGAAGCAAAAAGGGCAAATTATTGTTTATGAAAACCTTTGCCCGCACCAAAAGAAACCTTTAAATTGTTCTTCTAACTCTGTGCTAGATGAAGAAGGAGATTATTTAAAATGCCATCACCATGGCGCCCTTTTTTCTCCACTAGACGGCACTTGCATTATTGGCCCTTGCATAGGCAGCCATTTGAAAAAGGCTACGGTCGGTATAGAGCAAGGGAATTGTTATTTATTACTGGCTTAGTAGTATCGCCTTTCAACTTGGATCACATAAAAAAGCATGACGGACAAAACGCTTTTAGTTGCTCAATATACTCAAATGTATGCTAAGAAAATTGTTCTATCTGCCATGTTTTTTTGTATATTACTTAGCCCTTCTCACTCTCTTGCAGACACCTTACGCTTAGCCGTTGCGTCTAACTTCATCTCACCAATAAAGCAGCTTGCAACAAAGTTCGAGCGAGAAACAGGACATTCGTTACAATTGTCGTTCGGTTCTTCAGGAAAATTTTTCGCACAAATTAAAAACAATGCACCATACGATATTTTTCTTTCTGCAGATTTAACCAAACCACAAATCCTCATCAAAGAGCAACTCGCGCTACCAGACAGCTTGATCATTTATGCTAAAGGACAATTAGCACTTTGGTCAATAAATCCCCTTCCTGAAATCCCCTTGAAAGACGCTATTTTAAGAGCAAAACGTATTGCCATCGCCAACCCAAAATTGGCACCTTATGGCAAAGCAGCGAAAGAAAGCCTACGTAATTTATCTATCTGGGACGACGTTAAAAACAAAATAGTACAAGGCGAAAATATAGGGCAGACGTATCAGTTTGTGTATTCGCAAAATGCTGAAATAGGTTTTGTTGCTTTATCACAGGTATTTGCAGGGCAAAAAAAAGGCCATTTTATAAGCGTCCCTAATGAGCTCCATGGTAAAATTAATCAAGCTGCAGTTATTCTGACTCGTACACATAATACCGAATTAGCGAAGACTTTTATGGCATTTATAATGCGTGCCGACGTCCAAGAGGAAATCCTCCAGTTTGGTTATTCCACAGAGTAAAACTAATCATGGGTAAACGCTGAATGCTATTAAGTCCAGAAGATATCGGGGCAATATGGTTAACGCTAAAACTTGCTAGCCTAGTGACTTTACTGCTTATCTTAATCAGCACCCCCATTGCTTGGTGGTTAACTCGAACTCAGTCTTGGCTAAAAGGTCCTATCAACGCGATTGTCGCTATGCCTCTTGTATTGCCCCCAACGGTGTTAGGATTTTACCTGTTACTCTTATTAGGACCGCAAGGCACCATAGGAAAACTGCTCGGTCAACTTGGGATCACGCCACTCCCCTTTAGCTTTACTGGGCTGGTTGTTGCCTCCATGGTGTATTCACTGCCATTCGTCGTTCAACCTATTCAAAACGCATTTGCATCTATTGGAGAAGGCCCGCTAGAAGCGGCAGCGACATTAAGAGCCTCACCATGGGACAGGTTTGTTCATGTCGTCATTCCATTAGCAAAACCCGGTTACATCAGTGCTGCTATTTTAGGCTTTGCTCATACTGTTGGAGAGTTTGGTGTCGTGTTGATGATTGGCGGTAATATTCCCAATGAAACCAGAGTCATTTCAGTACAGATTTACGATCATGTTGAAGCCTTAGAATACGGACAAGCTCACTCACTTTCGTTATTAATGATCGCCTTTGCTTTTACTGTCCTCGTTTTTTTATACAGCATCCAAAAACGCCAGAAAAGTAGCACAATGTCCGGTGGTTTATTATGACGCTTGACCCATCTGCTAACACTTTACACCTTCGTATTAAACAACAGCGAGAAGGCACGTCTAGTTTTATACTGGATGTCGACTTACAAATCCCAAGCGTTGGTGTAACCGCATTATTTGGCCCATCTGGATCAGGTAAAACGACGTTATTGCGCTGTATTTCGGGACTAGAAAAAAGTTCAAAAGGCCAGATAAGCCTCAATGGTGAAGCATGGCAAACTAGTAAATCGTCACTGCCTTCTCATAAGCGACCAATAGGCTACGTATTCCAAGACGCGAATTTATTTCCTCACCTTACCGCGCAAGAGAACCTACAATTTGCCATGAAACGGGCCGATAAAAATCAATCCGTTATATCCTATTCAGAGATCATTCAGCTAATGGATATTGAGTCTGTGCTTTCACAATACCCATCGCAACTCTCCGGTGGTGAGCGCCAACGAATCGCCATCGCCAGAGCGCTACTCATTCAACCTAAACTGCTGCTGATGGACGAGCCGTTAGCCGCGTTAGACGATGCCTTAAAACAAGAAATCCTCCCTTATCTAGAACAACTCTGTCAGCGTGCAAAAATCCCTATTATTTACGTCAGTCACTCATTAGATGAAGTCATTCGGTTAGCGGATTATATGGTTGTCTTAGAAAAAGGTAGAGTAATAGAAGAAGGGAAAACACAAACGTTACTGGGCAAGCTCGGTACCTCATTTTCTCGGTACCATGACGCCAGTGTTGTGATATCAGGTGTAGTCACACGACAAGAAACAGAATGGGGGCTTTCATGGATCAGTTTTGAAAACCACGTTATTGCCGTTAAGCAAGGAAATGAAAAAACAGGAGATACTCTGCGTCTAAGAATTCAATCGAAAGACGTGAGTCTATCCCTCAGTAATCACGACGATTCAAGCATATTGAATCGCTTAACCGTGACCATTGATGACATGATCACCGACTCAAAAGACCCAAGCATGGTGATGGTCAGATTACTCGCGGGCAGCACACCAATATTAGCGAGAATCACCACCTTATCAGCGCATAAATTGTCTATAAAACGAGGACTAACCATCATTGCTCAAATAAAATCGGTTGCCGTTTTATCCTAAAGCCCCACCCACCACATCAAACTAAGCGGTTTTGGCCCAAAAAGCGGTCAATTTTGGTTTTATGACAATCGACATCAATATTGAAAACACAATACCAGCAGGCAAAGCCGACATCAGCGTAGTGGTCCATGAATTCAGGAAAGCACCTCGCTCTAAAAAGCCATGCAAGTTTATCGTCGTAACCACCGCCATAACAGATTCCATTATAATGGCCATAATCAAACCAAAAACAATATTACGCTGCATGGAAGATAATCTAGACAAAATAGCATTAACAAGGTGATGGACCAAATACGAAAGAATGCCACCAATCGGCGCAATACACAGTACACACAAAGCAAAAGAAGATAACCACGCCCCCATAAAATGATCGGCAAAACCAATATTTCGCCACGTCATTAAAAAGGTTAAGGTTCCTCCCATAGCAATCACTAAACTGGCAACAATAGATATTTTCTGAACTTTTAATGACATACGTCTTCCCTCTAGGAATAGTTTGGATAAAATACGCAAAACAAATTGACAAGATCAACTATATTAAATTATGTTGACAAGGTCAACTATATTGGATAAAAAAATAATGAATAACCATGAATCTGAGTTACAAACGCTATTAATCAGCACAATCAATGGGTTAAAAATATCCATGAAAAGCATCATGAAGGAACAAGGCATTCCCTTATCGCCTTTGTACTTTATGATTCTGAAACGCATTCACAACACCGAAAATTGCACGGCAAACTTTCTTGCGGATGTGACAGAAAAGGACAAAGGACAAATTACGAGATTGGTCAAAGAAGTGATTGCCGAAGGATTGGTCATAAAACGTCCCAATCCAAACGATAAACGCAGCCAGTTTTTGCAATTAACAGACAACGGACTGGCCTGTTATATGGCGCTTGAAAACGCCGACAAGGCGGTATTAAAAGAAATGAGATCAGAAGTGAGCGATGAAGAATTACAGCAATTTTTGTCCGTAGGCGCAAAAATGCTAACAAAACTAAACGCCATCAACCACAAAAAAGAGCGCGGATAATCATTAGATCTCCAGTGCCAATTGCGCCAAAAAAGCACGCATAACCGATTCGCGGCGCTTGCCTTCGGCTTGAGCAGATACCGTATTTAAGCTATCGGCTATACGGAATAACTTGTTATAAAAATGGTCGATAGAATACTGTGCATCATCCGGCTCACGATCCTCACAAAATGGATCATCGAGTGAATAAAGCGCCCTATTTAACGTACCGCTGACTTGCATACAACGCGCAATACCGATCGCCCCCAGTGCATCCAAACGATCGGCGTCTTGTACAATTTTAGCCTCCAGGCTTTCAAGTGGCACATTGGCGCTAAAACTGTGAGCTCGAATAGCATGATGAATAGCGGGGAAATAATCGGCCGGATATTTAATAGAATGTAAAAAACCAATGGCTTTGTCAGCGGCCAACGTCGAAGCAAGATGCCGGTCCGGATGATTTTTTGGTAACGAAACACAGTCGTGTAACCACGCCGCAGGCATTACCACTGACATATCCGCACCTTCATCCAGCGCCAATTGCTGTGCCACTTTTACCACTCGATAAATGTGGCTCACGTCGTGCGCCACATCCGCAGCGCCTTGTGCTTCTAAAAACGTTCGGCAATGGTTTTCAAATTCGCTTTCTAACGCTGACAACATCATGTTTCCAATTCATATTGAATAATTCGGACAAGCCTATATCAAATACCATGATGAAAACACACCATGGTGACATTAATAAAAGTGTGTAAAAACAAAAAAGGCTTTGATTCAATCATCAAAGCCTTTTCCCTTTAGACGCTTTCCTACCTACTTAATCCATCGTCTCATTAGAAGGTATAACCCACACTGGCCATAAAGGTGATTGGATCAATATCGGCGTCAATCGTTCCGACTGTCGTGTGAACGTCGGTATTAATATCCATGTACCAAATAGACGCATTGGCAAACCAGTTTTCGGCGAAGTTCACATCCACACCCAATTGAGCGGCCAAGCCAAATGAATCATCCAAACTCACATCGGTTCCCGCCAATGTGCCTTTGCCTTTTTCATCAAAGAAAACCGTGTAATTCAAACCTGCACCAACATAAGAGCGAATTTGGCTATTGGCTTGGCCAAAGTAATACTGCGCCATTACCGAAGGTGGCAAGTGCGATACCTCAGCGACTTCGCCAAGCCCTTTAGTAGAAACTTTATGAGTAAAAGGTGTCGCGGCTAGCAACTCCACACCAAACTGCTCTGTTAGCATATACGTGAGTGTTACGCCGACTTGAGTGTCATTATCCAACTCCAATTCACCGGTGTTCAATACGTTATCACTGCTTTCATTCGGCATAACCGTTGCAAAGCCAGCTCGGACGAATAAATCGCCGGCGTCATGAGCCAAAACCACAGAAGAGCAAAGTGTTGAAATAAGGGCAATAGGAAGTAAAGCTTTCATAATCAAATCCTTCTTTTTAATCAAACAACATGTCTGTGAACAAAAAATAGCAGGATAAGGAATCAAACTATTAATATAGATCAAGGTTTTATTGCCCTTTCGAACAAGCCACCAAATCCATTGACATAGGTCTGATTTTAGAGCGATTCATACCGTGGCTCATGCCATATATAAAGTCTCATTTTGAAAAAATCAGTAAACTTTATTATTTTAAAAAGTAAACTAATTTACCTACTGTATGGAAATCGTTAGACTTACGACAAAATCATCCAAATGGAATCCATTCTCATGCCAATTCTTATTGCCGTCACCCTTTTATGGGCGTTTTCCTTCAGCTTGATTGGCGTTTATCTCGCCGGCCAAGTCGATGCCTGGTTCTCTGTATTAATGCGAGTCGCTCTGGCTACTGTCGTATTTTTACCTTTTTTAAAGCTTCGTGAAATTGAAGCCAAAATAGCGCTCAAACTTATGATATGCGGGGCTTTACAGCTTGGCATCATGTATGGTTTTTATTATCAATCCTTCCTATACCTGTCAGTTCCTGAAGTCTTGCTATTCACGGTGATGACACCACTTTACGTCACTTTGATTAATGACATGTTAGACAAACGCTTCAATATTGGCTTTGCCGTCAGTGCGCTCGTGGCTATTCTTGGCGCTGTTGCCATTCGCTACCAAGGTATCGATGAAGGCTTCATTAAAGGCTTACTGATTGTTCAAGGTGCCAACATTTGTTTCGCAGCAGGGCAAGTAGGTTATAAACGCATCATTGCAAAAGAGCGCCCAGACCTATCTCAACGCACGGTTTTCGGCTGGTTTTTCATAGGTGCATTGGCGGTGGTTATTCCTTGTTACCTTGCGCTAGGTAACCCTGATAAATTACCGACCACTACTCTTCAATGGGGTATTTTAACTTACCTAGGTATTGTGGCTTCGGGCCTTGGTTACTTTGCTTGGAACAGAGGAGCAACCATGGTTAACGTAGGAACATTAGCGGTTGCAAATAATTTACTGATTCCCGCTGGCATTATTGTTAACGTGGTTTTCTGGAACCGCGATGCTGACATCGTTCGACTGGCCATTGGTGGCAGTATTATCTTATTGGCACTTTGGCTGAATGATAAATTCAACCAACGACTCGCTGCGGCCAAAGCTGCTAACGCAAGCTAATTGATAACTTAGGTAAATCTAAGCCAAATGGAAACGCCCAGCATTGGCTGGGCGTTTCTATAATACGATGCCTAGAAAAACATTATTCTACCAGCCAAGCTTGAAATGCTTTTTTCGCCTCTCTATCGGCTTTATTAAACCAAAACTGCGACATTTCCAGCTGGATATTAGACACTGACGGCTTATATAAGTCGTCAGCAACCCAGATACGCATCTCTTTTCGAGTCGCATCATCGGATCGGTTATACCAAAACTGCATCATTTCTAGCGCAACATTTTGAGTCAAAATGACCGGAGCTAAGACAGGAGCATCATCTATAATTGGTTGGTTTTTTGCCGTGAAACGTTCAATTTCGGTAACGTAATCACGCGTATTTTGAAACCCCGACTTCACCGGTAGTATTTGATGTTGATAATCTACTTCTTTGCCACTGCGATCATCAAAAAGGGTAAACGTAGGCGCCTTAGAGTAAGCTTCTGCCTGTTTTTGAGTCGAAATATAAGGCGCTTTCACCGTGAAGTAATCATTCTTTTCAAATTGTAAGTCCAGCACAATAGGCTCAGATTGATACGCTTGAGTATCGCCACCACTGTGCAACAATTTATTAAATCGTACGACAATTTGGTGCTGACCTTCATCAACCTCGACCTTAAAGTCATTACCGAACTGCCTTGCGCCTTCAAGGTCAACGTACATAATTTCAAACGATCTAGGTACTTCAAACGTCGCCGCCTGAGCTGGTAATGCCATCACACAAACAGACAGAAAACTACTCGCGACAATTCGATTTTTCAATCCCACAATATACTCCTTACAACAAAAACAGTGTAGTTGGTAAATCTAGCATATTGTTCTATCTAATTTACTGAGTCTTCTCTGCTTTCAAAGAGCTTGCTGAATGTTGTCTTCTTTCGTCTGTCACAACACCTGTATTAGGAGCCGGAAATAATAGAAAAATACGAATACGCTTTTGAATCTAGGGTATGATCAATCAATAATATGTTTACTAAACAATCAAATAGAAAAAATAATAACCATTACTATTAACTGTATCAGGAACGACTTCACACTATCATGCCTAACAACATCCAAGCCGAACTCAGCCATAAGTTCACTCTGCGAATCATAGAAATCGTCTTTACTACCATCGTATTATCTCTAATTTTTAGGCCCTTCTTTATTGATTTACCTATCTACTTCTTGTTGATTGGCATTGCAGATTTGTTCTTAATGACAGGGTTTTATTTTATCGTGCGGCTTAATTTATTACCAAAATGGGAAATTACGCTCTCCTTACTGATCGCCCTTATTATCATTCTTCCTACCCTTGCAATTTCCGGCGGTGTTAATAGCCAAATGGTCTACTTTTTGCCACTTTATCCAATTTTGGCAGCGCTTCTCGGTGGGCATCGAGAATCTTTAGCTCTTACAGTTACCCTCGTGGCAGGCACTATTTTGGCGACCATATTTAGTGAGTATATTGTAGACTTAACTGGCGGTGTCTATTCCAAAGAGATGTCCACGGCTCGTGGCTTTTGGCTTACTATTTCCATTATTTTAAGTGCTTTTTTTGGGCACTTCTTTCTTCAACGCTACACTGAAGTAACCAAGCAACTCAAAGAAGAAAACACGCTAGACCCACTGACTGGATTACTTAACAGACGCGGCTTAAACACCCACTTTAGCAAAGAGCTAGAAGAGACAGAGATTACCTCTTCACCTTTAAGTCTTATCCTAATTGATATTGACTACTTTAAAAAAATAAATGATAGATACGGACATGACGTTGGAGATATATGTTTGATTGAAGTCGCCAATGTTCTTTCAAGCACACTGAGAAAGCGCGACATCATTGCTCGGTTTGGTGGTGAAGAGTTTATTGTCATTCTCCCAAATACCACAAAGAATCAGGCTGCACTCATCGCTGATGATCTTAAAAATGTGATCTCTAAACAAAAATTCAGTGATTTCAATCTTCCTATCACCATCACATTAGGTGTAACCGATAGCCGTGGCCAACATGACAATGCACTTAAAATGATAAAACGAGCGGACAAAGCACTTTATAGAGGCAAAGACAAAGGACGAAATTGCGTAGAGCTGTCCGAATAGAGCATAATTCAACCAAAAAAGAACAACCTAATAGTTATAAATATATAAACAAGGGTGCTTTTGATCGGAGGGTCAAACACGCAATAAATGCTGGGCCAATTGGCATTAGTCTCATCAAAATTCATTTTATCTTGATTACCACTGACTCATATCACGACATCACTTAGGCCTCTATTTCTAATAGGATAGAGCAATAGTGCGTCTTAGTTTCTTTTACGCCAGCTACTGTACTTTGAATGCACTCCTCGAGTAAAAGCAGACGAATATTCTTCCAAAAGATCCACTCCATATAAAATAGCAACCAAGATGAGAGACAGTTTGATAGCCACATAAGAATCGACAATGGCAATACACACACCGACGGAAGCAAGCGACCAAATAGTCGCAGCAGAAGTCACTCCGATGACGGCTCCGTCTTTTGAAAGCATCACCCCAGCACCAAGGAAACCAATCCCCGTAATCACCTGCCCTATTATCCTAGATGGATCTGTAATGTCAGCAGCAACAAACATTGACGATGCAATAAATACATAGGTTCCCAAGACGATTAAAGCCGAGGTTCGAATACCCACTGGCTTACCTCTCAGCTGCCGTTCTAAACCAACAATAACACCACAAAAAACAGAGGTAAAAATCGCCCCCCAACTATAGGGAGCAATAGAAAATAACGAATCTAAACTCATACTATCTTTCTTAGGGCAAACGCCGCAACAAGGTGAATGAAAGGAACAATACCATGGCGGATACTGTACTGAATTTTTAATCTTAGTACAGAGTCGAGTGATGAGCTAAATCAAATTAATAGAAACTACACATCATAAAAAAAGGAATGCACTGCGGCATTCCTTTTTACTTTACTCAACTTAATAAAGCGCAATCTAAAGTTACTAATTGCCCATCAGGTCGGCGTTAATAATATAAAGTCGATTCGAATCAATCGTATGATTATCAAGATGCTTTTGCTCTAGCTTACCTTTCGTCGACCAAGTCGCGAAATCGTCATCGTTTAATACACCAAGATGATGACCATCAATCACCCACAAGCCTTCCATTTTATCATGTGGATAAGAAACGGCTTTCACCATGTCGATCACCAGTGCTTTATTGACCGGTTTGATGCCTTTTTCTGCCAATGCGTCCCAGCCATATGTGTTGGCGAATTGCTCTAAGGTCAAGCCATCAATCATCAATCCATGACTCGCATCTCGCGTGATAGAACTCGACAAAGCAACACTAGAAAGCGGTGTACCGGTGCTTAAGTCAATACGATACACATGCTTCTGAGCATTCGGGTTGGCTTTAGACTCACCATTTGGCCCACCTAATAAGAAGCTGCCATCGCGTTCAATCACCAAAAACTGATTAGCGGTCAACGTAGAAATCTCAGAGTTTGCATTTTCGGCTTTTTCTTGGCGGTATAAGTATTGCTCAGTATTACCATCCGTTAAGTTCACCGTGACGATGCGAGTCAAGTTGCCCTTTTGAGCCGCTTTATCTGGGTTCTGCATGGTTGATTGCATAATACCGACCAAAGTGGTCTCATCTGGCGAAATGGCCAAGCCTTCCATTCCTCGATTCGCCCGACGATGTTGGAATACGGCAGGTAAATAGAACATATTGCGAGTATCATTTTTAAACGCATTAATTCGGCCAATTTCTACGCCATTTCTATCAAAGTGAACAATATGGGGGCCATACTCATCACTCACCCAAAATGTACCATCTTTTAGCGCGACTAAACCTTCACCATCTAAACCGTAATCATCCAATTTAATAGGATTCGTGTCCTTGTTATAAGGCTTACTGTCATTCATTAAAACGGGTTGTCCATTGGAATGATACGGCGTTTCACCTGTGCCACCTAATGCAGACGTATTCGGCAAACCAGAGATCAAACTGCCTTCTGGACGTTTGAGTAAAATGCTTTTTACCATAGAAATCGAGCCATCAGATTCTACTTCGAACAAACCAATACGTGGCGTATAAGAAGCCACAGGAAAGCTTTTCCCTTTACCGTATTCGCCCGTGTAATTCGCGTTTGGACCACGATCGGTTAATGCGTAAAACTGATTCGCTTGGTTCGGATTCGCCGTCATCGCAGAGCCAAAACCACCATTACGAATTTCAAAGGGCTGATTGGTTTTCCTATCAATAAGGTCTCCACGCAATACAGAGTAAGGCAATTCACTCCCCTGCTTCGGAACGTTATCCACAAAACTAGTTACCGCTTGTATCATTCCATTGTTTGCGCAACCCGATAGAACACTGATTGAAAACAAACTAACCAACCAAATCTTACCCGTCATTTTCTACCCCTGTTAATGTGATAGCACTGCCGTGCTTTGATTATTTTCACCATAAGATAAAGACTGGCCATGACGGTTTGATGACCTCTTAATAAAACATACAACCCAAATAATAAAAAAGGTCAGCCGTAAAACGGCTGACCTATGAAAAAATTAATAGATAAAAAACTATAAAGGTATTATTTACCAGTGCGTTAACAAGTAATTTTCATTCTCGGAATGGTGAAATTCACACTTTGGCTGGGCCTAAATTAAAGTCCATATTGAGTAGGGGTTGTTGTATGCGTTTAACGTCTTCCGCTTCTGTACTACCTTTTTGATAGCTTGGTCCTGCATTCTTCGCCAGTTGTTCTAATGCGGCGGAAACCTTTAAGACTGAGGATTGAAGAATGGGGTCGGAAACCGTTGTCGTGGTTTCTTCCGTTGCCTCTGCTTCATCGCTTTTCTTGTCTGATACAGTAATAGGAACGGCTGAAGTAGTCATATCTGCCAATGGCGAATCAGGGGCTTCAATGCCTTCAATGCCTTCAATGCCTTCAATCGTTTCAAGGTCCGCATCGTACTCTGGTGATGTGGCGCCCAGTGGCCGTGCTGCTGAGAGGCCACTGAACCCACTGCCAGATCCTGCGCTACCGCCCGTATTTAGGTTAATAGCAGAACCAACGATGTGAACGCCGGCTGCGTCTATTTTGATGAAGCTACCACTAAACTTGTTTAATATTGCTTCTTTAAATTGACCTGAATGCCTTTGATAGTTCACTTGCTTTAACTTACCGCTCCCTGTTTATTTGTAAATTAATTTAGGCGACAACTATCCTGACACAGGGGGATACTCGTCTTTAAAAAATTACCTACCTGTAGGTTCGCAAGTTATCGAGTTTTCATAAAGATCTGCTTTACACTTTTGCTCATTCCATGGAGCAGCAACAATAAACGATAAGACAGCTCTTACAGATAAATGAAGCTCAACCGCATATACTGATGGATGGTCTCTGGTTAAATTAATACCGCTACTACCCATATCGCAATATTTTTTAATATCATTCTCTTCTATATCACCACCATATATACAATGATCATCACTTTTAATGTAAGCAACATATGAACCACTCTTAGCATAATATTCATATTCACTAATATCATCTGCATAAATTAAAAATGGGAATGATAAAAAAATTAAAAATATGATTTTCATTTTATTTCCTCATATCTTCTTTTAAATCTATTAGCATCAACTCCATAAATTTCTCTCCATTCTATTTGACGAAACATGACTTTATATAGGTTAGATGTTTTACCAAATATTCCCTCACTCAAATCCTTATAAACCGCTGGTACAATTAGTTTCCTAGTATTACCTCGTGCGTCATTAGAACCGGTGTAATCGCCTCGATAAGTTAAGTCAGTTAATACGTCTATAACGTTCTGCGGCAAAGCACCCCAATCAAGCACTGCACCACCTAAATAGGCAGTCCTCACATCATCCTTTATTGTAAGTCGTTTCGCTTCTTTCACATAAAAGCCATATATTTCTAAAAACAAAAAGTGCTGCATTTTACGAGTAATTGTCTGATCATCTGCTGGAACTTGAGCATTCAGCGTTTTCCAATGCTCATACGCGGCCTGTTTTTTCTTACCAGCACCTTCTTTTAGCCAAGTTAATAAAGCATCTGATATTGGTCTAGCGTACTGAGCCGCGCTATCAAAAATAGAAGCTACTTCACTCGCCGTTCGACTGCCAATATCCAAGCCACGGCCTATCGTAATCCCTGAGTTACCAATCACCTCCCCATTACGGTTGGGGATATGCGCTATACGTGAAAAATAGTTACCTCCTTCGTCATCATCTCCTTCCGAATCAAACGTCAATGACCCTTTAGGAACAGTGAGCCATTTCTCGTCCATTTCATCATCAACATACTTCCATCCCTCCATTAACGCTTCATCCAAGCCCAATAAAGTGTATTGATCTATGACGCCATTTTGGTTGTCTAGGCTATAAGCGGCGTGAGTATTATTGGTGGCTTGGTAGTTTTCTTGAAACAGTTTAACCGCTGTTTCAGTTTTTGAACCGAAGTCACCGTCGTCTTTGGCTGGGCCTAAATTAAAGTCCATTTTGAGCAGGGCTTGTTGTATGCGTTTAACGTCTTCCGCTTCTGTACTACCTTTTTGATAGCTTGGTCCTGAATTCTTCGCCAGTTGTTCTAATGCAGTGGAAGCCTTTAATACGGAGGATTGAAGAGTGGGGTCGGAAACCGTTGTGGTGGTTTCTTCCGTTGCCTCTGCTTCATCGCTTTTCTTGTCTAATACAGTAATAGGAACGGCTGAAGCAGCCATACCTGCCAATGGAGAATCAGGGGCGTCATTGCCTTCAATCGCTTCAAGGTCCGCATCGTACTCTGGAGACTCAGCCCCCAATGGCAACGCCGGCAATGTCCCGCTAAAGCCACTGCCGGATCCTGCGCTACCGCCCGTGTTTAGGTTAATCGCTAAGCCAACGATGTGAACGCCGGCCGCGTCTATTTTGATGAAGCTACCGCCCACTTTGATGGTCATTTCTGAGGCGGCTTCGAGGACTGCTTTGCTGCCGCTTTTAAGATGAATTTCTTGCGCGGCGTCGAGTATCGCTTTCGAACCCACTTTTTGTTGTAGGTTACCGTCGATGATGTCGGTTTTGTCTTTGACGACGTTAAGGCGGCATTCGCCCTCGATGGTTAAGTGGCTGTCTTTTTTGATCTCGGTAAAACGGTCATTGCCGATGTTGACATGCTGGTCGTGACCGATCTGGGTGAGTTGGTCGTTGAGTATGTCTTCTTGTTGGTCTTTTTGTGCGTGTAGGTACACTTTTTCATGATCAACTTGGTCTTCAAAACTGATTTCGTTGAAGCCTTTGCCTTGGTGGGTGTCACTTCGCCAGACGGTTTTGGTTTTGTGTTCTGGTAAGACGTACGGGGGCGTGTTTTTGGCGTGGTAGGTTCTTCCTGTCACGATGGGCTGATCTGGGTCACCGTTTAAAAAGCTGACGATCACTTCACTGCCAATACGGGGGATCGCCATCATGCCATGTTGGTTCCCAGCCCAACCTTGGGAGACGCGTATCCAGCACGAACTTTGGTCGTTGGCAGCGCTGTATCGGTCCCATGGAAAGTGGATTTTGACTCGTCCATGGTCGTCGCAGTAGATTTCTTCGTCTTGGGGGCCGACAACGGTGGCCATCATTGGGCCATCCACGTTGGGTTTGGGCTGTGGGGTGGCCTGCCAGTTGGTGGCTGTGGGAATCAGGGTAAAGGTGTTGTGGTAGGTCGTTGCGCCGGTGTGACCTTCTTCTTCTAGTGCCTGAGGCTGATTGCCTTGATGGGTCACTTGCACTGGCACCCACACTTGGTTCATTTTATCGTCGATGTGATCGGTGACGGTGATTCTCGCCCCCGCCTGAATCGCGGCGTCGTTGCTTTTACCGACGACGGTGTGAGCGGTTCGACGTAGATATTCCAATCGTATGCGCGCAAAGGCTTTGCCTGTTTCGTCGTCTTTGAACCGCCCTGGCGAATCAAAGTATTCATACGCTTGATGCTGGTAATCCATGTCGTGGCCTTCTTGTTGATGCAAGAAGCGGTAATCGGGCTTTTTAAAGCTGTAATCCTTGAGCACACTTTGGCTTGGAAAGGATTGGGTGTGTTCGGTCAAGGTGGAGATATAAGGGCTATTGTCTACACCACCGGACAACACGTTGTAGGGAATGGCACGATCATGCAGGGACATGGACTGGCTTTTGTCGACGACGTTAAGGGTATGTTTTCCCTTGAGGTAGGTACCTTCTTCGGACAGTGCCATGGTTTCATTGGTGAAGTAATAGACCCAACCTTCTTCAGAGGCTAAGCGGTGTAAAAAATGTAAATCCGTTTCACGGTATTGCACACAGAATTCACGTTGCTGTGGTGGGCGCTGTAGGGTGAAAAGGTAATCGGTGATGCCCATTTCTTCGAGCAGTTGGACGATGATTTCTTGCGCGCTTTTCTTTTGGAAAATACGACTGTTGTGACGCAAAGCAAGACGTTCAAGGGCAGGAACAAGACTTAAGGCATAGTAAGTATGGTGGTGACCTGTGTCGCCTTTTTCAAAGTGGCGGACAATGCCATGAACTCGCTGTACTAACAGACCATTACGAACAATACGCAATTCGGCATGCTTATCGACAATCTGATCGGCACTGAGGTCTGAGCGTCGACTGGCAAGCGTCAGTTGATACCGAAAACCATAACAGGGAGAGCCATCTTGTAGAAGGGTGTCCGATAAAGATTCATGCCCTTGGTACTCTCGTACGACCAAGGTGTCTTCTTCGATTCCGTCGAGGACCAATGTAAACGTCAATGTCGTCATACTACCTTCCTTTGTGATGACTGGGTGTTCTGTTTTCTCCGTAAACACGAAGGCATATTAACACACACAAAAACCGCCTGTGAACACAGGCGGTTTTATCAATCAGAGCCTCTACCATCGACGCTTACGCTTCGATGGGTTTACTCCAATCGTCCGAACCCGACGTGCCAGAGCTGACGTGGTCCCACGTGATTTTGCGGTACGCAAGTGACACCGCAATGTTTTGTGTGAAGTTGCCGTTTGCCGGATCTTGGCAATGGGGCATTTCACATTTGATGTCAACAATCACCGCGCCTTCCAGTGCCGTCACGAAGAAGTTTTCTTGCTTGCCTTCTGACGAGGTGCGGTACCATTTTAGTTCCACTTTAGACAACTTCTCACCAGAAGATAAAGCGTTGTACAGAAGAGGAACGGCTTTGTTCAGTGCCACCGTGAACACAAACGGCTTATGAACACGCTGGCCTGATGGGTTACCTGACTGAGGGTTCGTAGGTACGGTCACAACGTGATCAAATTGCTGTACAAGCATCTCATCATCGTGGCCTTCCAAGCCCACATCTCCGATAGAGTCGACCGACATCGCGCCTGCGGTGATCAAACCCTGAGATTCTCCTTCGAGAGAGATATAACATGGTGTTGGCATAGTAACATTCCTTATTCGTCGCATTGTAAATGGATGATGTTTTTCATAAAACACAACCAAGGTAATAGCAACAAGAGTGCCAACTACAAAATATCAATGATTTCAATTAGTTAGAAAATAATAATTCTATCATCGAGCAACAATCCGCCTGAGATCGAGCGGAAAGTTGCCCAGCGAGCAATAATCCGCTCGGTAGGCAATACTAATAAAAGGAAATATAAAAAGTGAAACGACATTAGATTAGCTTCCGATATTGACCGAAGCAGTGCCTTGCGTCACGCCACCGCAATCAATAGCTCCCCCTGTCAAAGCCGCTGGCTTGCCGTTAATAAACACAGAAGAAGAGCCTGCTGCGATGGCTCTTGGATGAGGTGGGTGTTTTGGTTTATCGTGAGGTTCTAATGGGTCTCCTACACGAGCGGCAGGTGATCCATCGTAATTCACATCAGGTGACCCTGCAGTCACTGGTGTTGGTGGAAATCCATCATGATCCGTTCCGACATCACCAACTTTGACTCCACTTGGCATAATCCATTACTCCTTAATATTTGATAACCAGCATTCTTGCTGTATTGACGGAATAGGCTACAAGAAACGGAGATACAAAAGCAAATTTTTATGCCTTAAAATAATCAACGTAGAAGCGCTTCCTGAAAATATTTTTATCGCTTTTTTAAGAACACAATAAAAAAGGCCAGCAGGGGGAAGACTGCTGACCTTTGATATCAATACAATCAGATTATTCTTCGCTTAATCAGACCGCAAATTGATTCATTGTATTGTCTTTGCCTGACGCTTTAAGCGCTTGTGCTCCAGAAAAATACTCTTTGTGATCATCCCCCATGTTTGACCCAGACATATCTTGATGCTTCACACAGGCTAAGCCTTGACGAATTTCTTTACGCTGAACCTCTTTCACGTAACCCAACATTCCCATTTCACCAAAGTAATCTTTCGCTAAATTATCCGTAGACAATGCCGCAGTATGGTAAGTCGGTAAGGTAATCAAATGATGAAAGATACCCGCTTGCGCCGCCGCGTCTTTTTGGAAACAACGAATGCGCTCATCTGCTTCGGCCGCCAATGGCGTAGCGTCATAGTCTTGTGACATCAACTTTTCACGCTGGTACTCAGCAACGTCTTTTCCTTCTGCTAACCATGCATCAAACACTTGCTGACGGAAGTTAAGCGTCCAGTTAAATGACGGACTGTTGTTATAAACCAATTTGGCATTTGGCATCACATCACGAATACGATTCACAATCGACGCGATCTGACCTATGTGTGGCTTTTCCGTTTCGATCCACAGTAAGTCTGCGCCGTTTTGCAACGAGTTAATGCAGTCCAATACCACTCGGTCTTCACCGGTATTTGGTTTGAAACGAACCAAACCATTCGCCAAACGAGCTGGCTTGATCAATCGATCACCCAGTTTGATCGCCATATCGCCGGATTTCATTTGTTCTAACGACGTCACTTCTTCGCCATCGATAAAAGCATTGTATTGCTCTGCCAAATCACCCGCGCTTTGCGATACAGGGATTTTCTGCGTTAAACCCGCACCCAAAGAATCAGTACGCGCAACGATGACACCATCGTCTACACCCAATTCTAAAAAGGCGTAACGAACCGCGTTAATTTTTGCTAGAAAGTCTTCATGAGGCACGGTTACTTTGCCATCTTGATGTCCGCATTGTTTCGCGTCCGACACTTGGTTTTCAATCTGAATACAGCACGCGCCCGCTTCAATCATTTTCTTAGCCAACAAATACGTCGCTTCTTCATTACCAAAGCCAGCGTCAATGTCTGCGATAATCGGCACAACATGAGTTTCAAAGTTATCTATTTTATTCTGCGCTGCTTGCTCGCGAACTTGATCACCTGCTTCTCTTGCTTCGTCCATTTCTTTGAATAGATGTTGTAGTTCACGAGCATCGGCCTGCTTCAAGAAGGTATATAATTCTTCAATCAAGGCTGGAACTGAGGTTTTTTCATGCATTGACTGGTCCGGCAAAGGGCCAAATTCAGAGCGCATCGCTGCGACCATCCAGCCTGACAAGTACAAATAACGGCTGCGAGTAGTGCCAAAATGCTTCTTAATAGAAATCATTTTCTGTTGGCCGATAAAACCATGCCAGCAACCCAATGACTGCGTGTAATTTGCTGGGTCTTTATCGTAACTAGTCATGTCTTCGCGCATAATTTTGGCGGTGTATTTAGCAATGTCTAAACCCGTATTAAAGCGGTTTTGCAATTGCATTCTAGCCACAAACTCAGGGTTCATTGCCGCCCACGTTGGGCCTTGTTGATTGATGGTATTGCTCGCTTGCTGGGTTTTATTGTTATAAGTTTGCATAGCATTTCTCACTCTTTAGGTTGTCTAAATTAATCAATTTGTAACGCTCTAATGTTTAAACTCTTTCAATTCGCTCGCTTAACTCGTTTCTTTCATCTGCACGCGATAAGCATGAAGCAATGGCTCGGTGTAGCCGTTAGGCTGAATAACACCTTTGTAAATCAAGTCTTGTGCTGCTTTGAACGCGAGGCTTGATGACCCGGTATTCTTTGATTCATGAGACATCATCGGGCGATAGCCTTCGGTGTTTTTGTTTTGCTCATCAACAACTACGGCCATGCGCTGCATCACGTTATCTACCTGTGCTTTATCGCAAATGCCATGCAGCAACCAATTTGCCAAATGTTGGCTGGAGATGCGTAAGGTGGCGCGATCTTCCATCAAACCCACGTTATTGATGTCTGGCACTTTGGAGCAGCCAACGCCTGCTTCTACCCAGCGCACTACATAGCCCAACAAGCCTTGAACGTTGTTTTCAACCTCACGTTCTATCACTTCACTCGACAAGGTCAGATTGTGAGGAATTATCGGTATACTCAGTAAATCCGTTAGATTCGCTTTAGGGCGTGATTTAATTCGCTCCTGCACGTCAAACACATTTATTTGGTGATAATGCAACGCATGCAGTGTCGCCGCGGTAGGTGAAGGCACCCAAGCCGTGTTGGCGCCTGCTTTTGGATGCGCAATTTTTGCTTCCATCATCGCCGCCATTTCATCTGGCATGGCCCACATGCCCTTACCAATCTGAGCTTTACCCGGCAAACCACATTGCAAACCGATGTCTACGTTGCGATTTTCATACGCTTGAATCCAAGGCTGATTTTTAATCTGATCTTTTGGCAAAAATGGCCCGGCTTGCATACTGGTATGAATCTCGTCACCAGTGCGATCCAAAAAGCCGGTATTGATGAAAAACACGCGCGATTTAGCCTGACGAATACACTCTTTTAAGTTCAACGTCGTGCGACGTTCTTCGTCCATAATGCCGATCTTGATGGTGTTTTTTGGCAAGCCCAACATCTGCTCTACACGACCAAACAGCTCGCAACTAAACGCCACTTCATCGGGTCCATGCATCTTAGGTTTAACAATATAAATACTGCCGGTTCGGCTGTTTCGTATGCCTTCGTTACGCTGTAAATCCAGCGCGCCGATTAAAGCCGTTACCACCGCATCCATAATGCCTTCTGGTACAAAATTGCCCAGTTCATCCTGCATCAAATCGCATTCCATTAGGTGGCCAACATTTCGAACCAATAATAGAGAACGACCATGCAAGCGGTACTCTTTGTTATGCAAATCCGTAAAGCAGCGATCAGGGTTCATACGACGCGTCTGCGTTTGTCCGTCTTTCTCGAAGCTGGCTTCTAGCGTGCCTTGCATCAAACCCAACCAGTTGCGGTAAACATCAATTTTGTCTTCAGCATCAACAGCCGCAACGGAGTCTTCGCAGTCAATAATGGCGCTCAGTGCGGACTCAATAATAATGTCATTAATGTTGGCTTTATCTTTCACGCCATTTTGGCCGTTACGATCAAAATGGATCTCTACATGCAAGCCGTTATTCTTCAATAAGACCGCTTCAGGATCGCTGCGCTGACCATTAACCGCCACCAGCTGAGAAGGTTGTTTCAAACCGGTTTGGCTTCCATCGTCAAAGAAAGCCAGTAAATGGTGGTAATAAACCACATAACTGCTCACATCTTTATGAGAACCACTTTCAAGAGGAAATACGTCATCCAAAAAGGCTTTGGCTTTAGCAATCACCTGTTCACCACGTGCAGCGTTATAGCCTTTATTGGTTTCCAGGCCCGTGGTTTTTGCAATCACATCGGTGCCATAAAAGGCGTCATACAAACTGCCCCAACGAGCATTCGCCGCATTCAATGCAAAACGTGCATTTTTAACAGGTACGACTAATTGCGGTCCTGCAAGCGTCGCAATTTCATCGTCCACGTTATCCGTCGTGATGGTGAAATCGTCTCCCTCTTCTACCAAGTAACCTATCTCACGTAAAAAATCCTCATACGCTTGAATGTCCATTGGCTGACCTTTTTGAGCAAGATGCCATTGGTCAATCTGCTGCTGCATAACATCGCGACTCGTTAATAATTGGCGGTTAATCGGCGCTAAATCAGAAATTAATTGTTCTAAATCTTGCCAAAATTTTGTTGGCTCGAGGGTATGAAAGGGAAGCACTTCTTCATTGATGAAGTTGCAAAACCCTGTGTGGATCAGACTGTTATTTTTAGGTAAGGGCATATTCATCTCGCTTTCCTTCTTTAGTGAGCTTTATTCTTATCTTTATAAAATTAGCCGCTGAGAAAACCGTTCCCGCTTGCTTGATTTATAGTCTATGCGCAACTAAGATAAAATTTCACAATAAGAATTACACAGTGTAAATTTTACAAAAATGAAAAATAAAAATAGCCTAAATCGCAAAGCCCATTTTCTGGGTACAAAAATCCGCAACCTACGTAAACGTAACCGTTTGACGATGGAAGACTTATCTGCAAGATGCATAAAAATCGACGCAGAATCTGCGCCGTCTGTGTCTTATTTGTCGATGATAGAAAGGGGGAAACGCATTCCCAGTGAAGACGTTTTGGAGGTTATTGCCAACGTTTTTCAAAAAAATGTCGAGTGGTTTTTGGATGATATTCCCGAAGAAGACGCCATTACGCCATCGAAAGGTTCTGGTGGTGGCATCAGCGGCATGGCATTAGAACCAAATTTTTTATTCTCCAAAGAAATACTGCAGATCGCCATTCCAGAAATGCTTTCTCAAACAGGCACCAGTGGCCGACAGTTCGCCCACCTGCTCATCCGCGCCCATCAGGAACATAACCAAAACCATTTTCCCGATTTGGAGCGTGCGGCAGAAGACGTTGGCCTTAAGCGCTTGCCATTAAGCCTTGACGAAATTGTCGCCATCACCAAACAAATGGGCTTGCAGATCAAATGGTTTCGTAAAACACCATTGGCAGTGTTAGAAAGCATGGGCATTGATGAAAGCCATGTCGTCACCTCTTTCTTTGATCCACCAAACACGATTTACATTAATCAGATCATGAAATCCCAACCACAGCGTTTGAAATACAACCTCGCGGTGCACATTGGCCATGCGGTGTTGCACGACAAAGACGGCATGAAAAATGTCTTAGTAACAGGACGCAATGAGATTTCGCCACTGCAAGCTCAGAACTCGAAGATGCAATCCTCAGGAATGGACGCGCAAGATATTTTGCATGCATGGCGGGATTTTGAATGCAGCTTCTTTGCCGGTGCGTTGCTTTGCCCTAAAGTGCCGTTTCGACAAATGCTGGATCGCAATGGTTACGAGATCAACACCGCGCAATTGGCTGGCGTGTCAGAATCCGTTGCCATGCGCCGTATGACAGCCGCTTCGCCTTATCCTCATTGGCATTATTTCGACGCTTACGCACCAGGCAAACTCAAAGCCGTGTACCGAGGAAATGGCATTCCATTACCTTGGGGAAACATGAGCATGGTGGAAGACCCTTGCCAACATTGGGCGGTGTTTCGAAAAATCAGCGAGCCGAGCACTGGATCGTCCGCACAAATATCTATCCTTAATGTCGGTAACGAACCGCGCATTTACGCGTGTGAATCGGTGAAGGTGCAAGACCTTGCCGGCAACAGCCACGTACTTTGCTCTGGTATCGACCTCAACCCTGCGATAAACGCGCAGGGTAAAGACGCCATTTCCATCGCAGACGATTTAAAGCAAGCATGCGTTGCTGGCGGTGGCTCGTCTCATATTCCGAAAAGCATCAAAAAAGACCTGATGAGCGTAGCTAAGATACTTAATATTAATTGGGTAGAGCGCGGCATAGAAAGCCACGCTCGGCTGATCTGCTCACGTGGCGCAGTCTGCCCAAGATCACCGAGTTGTTATCAGCAATGTGAAGTTAGGTAGTTTGTTGGAGAAAGTAAATTGGTGGAAGCCATGCCTTGTGGTGTTTTACTTGCGTCACTAACGTCGTCAGCGCAAAACGCCACAAGACATGACTCTCATACACCAATAGAAAATAATAAAATTATTTAGAGAAAATGAATCGGGTTATTTATAGTTTTTTTAAAAAGAAAGAACATCTCATGATGTATCTAATTCATTACAAAAGCCTAAAGCAACTAAATAAAAAATAGCTACTACTTATCATCTACCTCCGAACCCTCTTCTAATACAATTGCCCCGCCTTTAACGCGTTTTAACATCCTTAGTTTTTCTAAATTAATTACATCTTTTCGAATGGTGTCATACGAAACATGAAGTCGATGGCTGAGTTCCCTCGATGACACTTGTTCGTTTAACTCAAGCAACAGCAATATTTTTTGTCGACGCTGAGTCATCTTCACTTCTTTGCTCATCAATGCGCTTAACTTAAACGCTATTGGACGAACGATTAATCGAAGACGCATTGACACGACACTCCCTTAACCGCTCAGTGGTCACAAAAATAATGCCGCTAAGCAACAGCAGGATAATGGGGAATGAAGCAAAGGAAAACGTTTTTGCCGTCATACCAAGTATGGGCGGTATAATGGTCATTCCCATATAAGCGGTTGCCATGGATAATCCAATAATGGTTTGTGATGCAGCCAACCCAAAACGCTTAGGTATCATATGAATCGTATTCGGGTAAATAGGGGCGCAACCTAGCCCAATAAGCATCAACCCCGCTTTTGCCCATAATCCTGACAAAGGAAGCACAAGCATCACACAGCCGAATATCATAATCACCACACCACAGCGGACGAGAGTTTCTTCTGCGATTTTTTCCGCAATAAAGCCACAAAAAAAACGCCCTATCGTAATACCGAGATAATACATCGCTACCCAAAAGGCAGCGTCTACTGGAAAAACATTTTTCTCCATAGTCAGATAGCTCGCTGCCCATAGTCCGGCACCCGTCTCTACTGAGTTGTAACAAAAAAACATAACCAATTGCAGTGACACGCCCTTTATTTTTAACGCCGAAACATTACTCACAAACGGAGTGACTTCTTTATCATTCCCCAAAGGCTTAACCAACACTTTTTTCCATAGTGGCAGCGTCAAAAAAAGCACAATAACAAGTAAGAATTGAAGGCTGGCAATCGCAACGTACCCATCACGCCACCCTTCGTTCAGGATTAAGTAATTCGCCATGAGAAGCGGGCCAGCGGTTGCTCCTACACCCCAAAATGAATGCAGGTAGTTCATGTGCTTCGACTTATAATGCACTGCGACAAAATTATTTAGTGCCGCATCAACCGCCCCCGCTCCAATTCCTAATGGAACCGCTAATAACATAAGGGCAACAGGCACATGAGACATACTGAACCCAAGTAGCGCTCCAGCCGTTAGTAATACACTAAAAGCAACGACTTTTCCGATGCCTAAATGGTGGATCATTTTAGTGGCTAAAAGACTCGAAATAACGGTTCCAGCACTGATTATAAGTGAAACAACTCCCGCAAACTCAAGCGAGGCGTTTATATCACGCCCCATCACAGGCCAAGACGCTCCTAAAACCGCATCGGGCAACCCTAAGCTAATAAACGCTAAGTAGATGATAAACAGTAACAACATAAAAACCTGTGTCCCAAAAAAGTATTTTTAAAACAATACTGTCTTTAACTTTATTCTTATAGGCATATACTCTCTTAAACTATAACAATCCTACCAAAATCAAATATGCAAATTTATAAATTAGAAACAGAAAAAAATGGCAGGGAACTTACCGCTCACGGTAATGATGACTTCCCTTGTGCTATTTATGATGAGTGCTTTTCAGAGTTCTTTGGTGGGGAGGTCCCTTGGCACTGGCATGACGAAATTGAAATTGTGCTGGTAACGGAAGGGGCGACGAAAGTCGAATGCATTAACACTAGCGAGATTGTTCAAGCGGGAGAAATGATCTTTATAAACGCAGGGATTCTACATAAACTCACGAACGCCAGCGTGGGGGAATGCCGAATACTCAATGTATTGTTTAAACCACAAATGCTTGGGGGAGTGAATCACGGGCTCATTTATAAAAAAAATATTTTGCCAGTCATCACCAACAAAGAGCTTCAGGCCTACAAATTTTCTGATACTGATAAAACGTGGCATTCACTTGCCATTAAAGAACTATCCGATGCCTTTGACGTCTGGAAAACACAAAGCGCTGACCGCGAGTTTTACATAAACATCGCTTTAATGAAGTTTTGGCACCTTTTCTGCTCTCATCAGCTAAACACAGCGTCAGATCAAAACACATCAAAGAGCAATGAAAAGCGCGCACATTCTTTGCTCGACTATATCCACAAGCACTATGAAGAACGCATTTCCATTGCCGATATCAGTAATGCAGCAAACATCAGCGAGAGCGAGTGCTATCGTATGTTCCGTAACACCCTAGGCTGTTCTCCAAACAGCTATTTGTTGAATTACCGACTACGAAAATCAGTCCAACTACTAACCGAAAGCAATAAACGAATCTCAGATATAGCCTATGAAAGTGGATTCAACTGCTCGGCCTATTTTGCCAAAAAATTTAAACTCGCTTTTGATATAACGCCTATGCAGTTTCGGAAAAGATACAGCATCACGTTAGGCCATCCCTTAGCCAACCATCTGTCTACAATACAAACTAAGCCAGATAGCTTTCCAAATAATATACAGCCATAAGCCCTTCTCGTTGATGAGGCTCTACCTGCGGCATTAAACTTCCCAAGATCCCTAGAAAAACCCAATCTCACAAGGGTCGATCCAGCCATCATAAGCCAAGCAATGTGTAAGTTGGCGCTGACAAGAATAAGCAATAGCGATCGAGCCAGACAAAGTCAGCAGAGTAACAGTGACCTCGCCTAATAACACAGAACTAGAACCTGTAACTTTGGCTACCATTGAAGGCATTAAAGACAGGTAGAACCCACCTAACCCCCACATTGAGATATTTAACGGACTGAGAACAATCAGCATCACTCGCGTGAAAAAAATTTCTACGTTTCCTGATAGAGGCGGTAAAGAAGTATAGGAACACTGGAGACGCCCATAAATGTAGCTAAGATAGCGCCTTAAAGACAAAAAATGTTGCAGTGTTGGGGAAATGCAGTGTCCATTACCGCGCCTATTCAATTAGACAATAAACGTTATGCCCCTAATAAAGGGAGGTGTTTATTTTTCTGGTATGTCATTGCTATTTCAATGCAATGCCGTAGGCAATTAAGCGGGGCGTCTTGATTCAGTCTCAACACAATCGCACGGTTTCCTTCGAATTCAAACTGATCGGAATACAGTTCTCGAAAGGTATCGACTAATTTACTTTTACAGTTAAAGTAAAAGCAATATTGGTCTGGCGCCTTAGGCTTCCAATCAATTCTTATTGGACTGCCACCTTTAACATAATAACTCGGCTCCCCCCATTTTAGCGATTCTTCAACCGCACCAAGTTGATTGTCTTGAGCTACGGATAAAATCAATTCCCGCATCCCTAACATGATGGTTTTCACTTCATCAGGATAATCATCGAACTTGCCTTCTACGTTAGTCAACATTAGAGCAAACCTTTTAATTTAACGTATTGCAGCAGCATAATGGTTTTCCCATCTTTAATCTCTCCAGAATCCATCATGGAACAAGCAAGCTGAAAATCTAATTCAAGTACCTCAATATTTTCTTGTTCATGTTCAAGACCACCACCATCAGACACCTTCATGTGGTCAGAGTACTGAGCAACGAAAAAATACAGCATTTCTGTCACTGAACCGGGTGACATGTAAGCTTCAAAGACTTTTGTGACGCTCTCAACATGAAAACCCGTTTCTTCATGCGTCTCTCGTTTAATACACTCTTCTGGGTTGTCTTGATCCAATAAGCCCGCACAAGATTCGATCAGCATCCCATCATGATTGCCATTTACGTAAGTGGGCAATCTGAATTGTCGTGTTAGGACTACGGTCTTTTTTTCAGTGTTGTAGAGTAAAATCGTTGCACCATTGCCTCTATCGTACGCTTCACGCTCTTGATATTGCCACTGTCCATTTTTGTCTTTCAACTCAAACGAAAACTTATTTAAGGTATACCAACTATCGGATAACAACGTTTTTTCCATATTACGAATGTCCGTCGTACTCATACTTCCTTCCCCTAGAATTTAGACATATTGATCCAGCTGATGGAACTCAAAATATAGCAGGATAGCGCTCTCCCTATCTATGCATTCCACTAAAGGGTTTTCAGAATTAATAGAATGACATCAAGGTTTCACTTGAATTCATGCTCAGGAGCAATCTTATGTGACACCTAATCGACATAAAAATACCATTTATCCTCAATAAGCCCTATCGAAACAAGTCCACAAGTATTAAAATCTGCGCAAATCCCCTACCCCTTCGTTAAGGATATTTAATGACTTTGTCGACCAGTCAGTCAACCAATGTCGTAGTTGTTAGTAACTCTTCTGATAATCCATTTGCTATCGATGTCGCTTACGCAATGGGTCAATACGATGACATCGCTGATTTGATCAGTATGAAGCAATTCATGAATTCCGAATTTTGCCCTCGGTTCATTTCTGATGAGGCAGATTTTGCTAATATCGGCCGCAAGCTTAAAGGTAAGTCTGTCATTATTGTCAGTACTGGCAGCCATGTAAAAAGCCGCCAAGAACTTGCAATGTCGAATTTCATCATTGCTCGAGCAGCCAAAGAAAACGGCGCGGCTCGCGTGATATTGGTGGAACCAGATTTATTCTACAGTGCGCAAGATCGTGGCCCGCACATTAGCTTAGGCGAAACCAATTTTGAGCGTGATATAAAGGACGTTAAGAAATTTGACGGCCAGCCTTTCACCGCAAAACTGTACGCACAAATGCTTAAGTTATCTGGTGTCGACACCGTGATGACGATCCACAATCATTCTGATTCTGTACAAAAAATATTTACCGAAGTCTTCGAAGGCGATTTCCACAACCTAATCCCGTATGAAATCTACGCTCACTATTTGCTGAATTCAGATATTTTGCATTACGGCGAAGACGGCGAAGGACTTGTGCTGTGTGCTCCTGACAAGGGCGCGCGCGATTTCGTAAAGGAAATGTACAAAACACTTGGCCTGAAAAAAGCTAAGTTCATCATGCTCGACAAAGAGCGCACTGATGAGCGCAAGGTTGAAATCACTCTGCACAAAGAAAGTGAGCATACATTCGACGGCTTAGACGGCGCCAGTATTGTGTTATTCGACGACATGGTCCGCACGGGTTCTACCGTGGTTAAATCTTGTCAATTTTTAAAGCAGATCAACCCTCAACGCATGGTATTTGCCGTATCGCATTTTTATGCCAGCGATGAAGGCCGTGAACGTATGGCGCACCCTGCACTGGGCGAAATTCTAACGTTGAATACGCTGCCAACAATATTAAACCGTGATGAACAAGGTCGTTTGCGTAAGAAAATGGTGGTACTAAAAGTAGAAAAATGGCTCGCTCAAGAGCTTTGCAATATACTCGACTTACCCCAAAATCACGAAGCCAATCCTTATAAAATCGATATGTCATCGAAAAATCCTCGCTTCAAACGCAAAATATGGTTCAGTGAAGAGTTACACGAACTGCAACCTAAATAACAAAAAAACCGCCCAATATCAGAATATTGGGCGGTTTTTTTATTCTAATCGCGCCGTCATTTCAATCACTCAATCTTCCATTGCCCCGCCTAATTATTACGCACGAAACGATAACAAAAGAATGTCTTTGATTTTTCGATCAATTTCTACGTCCGCTGTTTCGAAATCTGCTCTTTCAATCTTGTACAAGAAAGGCTGCACACCACGTAGTTTCTTGATCGCTTGTGGATCTTCCGCTAACAAAACCGCGACATATGAAAACGCATCATAAAAAGGGAACGCTTGCTCTTTCAATGCGTTCAAATAAGAGTCGACAGTCTCTTCGCCAAACACTTGTTTGATCGCCGTAATAGCACCAAACACCGCGGCGCCTTCACAAAGTGCGGATGTTTTAGTATCTGGCGTGCCGATAGGAAACAAGCCTCGTACCATTTCCTGAATCACATCCGCCAGTAACATCACATCATTCGTAAAGACTCTGACCGGCATCTGAATTGTGTAGCGGTACGGCTCGCCTACGTAAGCAAAGACCATGCTTGGCTTAGTGATATCATCACGCACTTCAAAACCATCAAACTTAGCCTCTGCAACGGCTTCGCCAAAAAGAAACTCAACCGCCGGCAACCAAGCCGCGCGAAGTTTCTCTAATTTATTAACCTCTGTTGAGTAAGTGTCTGCCACAACCTCATCCTTAATATATTCTGAAAGAAACAGAGCGCTAGACTTGCCGTCATAAGCACTCTTTTAAATAGGCGAAACTTTACCATATTGGAGAAGATCAAGCAGGAAAAATTCGATGGAAAAGACGTCAAAGGTAGGTAATGCTACCCTACGTAGATTAATACAAAAGAGAAAAAACAAAGCAGTTAATCATGTAAAAAGGGTTATCGTAGCTGACTGTCTTTGCTTCCCGCTCGATTGTACAAGGCCGTTCGACCTTTCTTTTCCGCCTCGGACTGGCACTGAATACACAAACGCACGCCAGTAATGGCCTTGCGCCTAGGTTCAGGAATTACGCCGTCACATTCTTCGCAGTGAGTCAGGCTTTCGCCTTTCGGCATGCTGTTTTTCGCACGTTCCACTTCAGAATCAACAGTCGCGTCTATTTGATCTTGTACTGCACCATCTTGCGCCCAACCACTGGCCATAACATGAGCCCTCTTAAACTGTACTCAAAAATAGCGAATTAAATACTTTTTACACAGCGCTGCTTTTCGCGCAAGTAAAGGTACAAAGGCAACCCACACGATACGCCGACACTCAATGTTCCGGCTATCGCAACAAATCGCCACTTCACTTGATTTTTTTCTCCGTCGTGTACAATAAAACCCAATAACGCAACCGCTGCTATAATCACATCCAGCCATGCAAAAATACTAATAGGATTCGCAATGGCTTCAATAAAAAACTGCGTAATGTCTACGCCATTTTGAAGAAGCCAAGGAATAAAAGCCGCGTATGGCACAATCGTACCAATAATTGCCAAACCTAAATAAAACATTAACATTCTCATACCTCCATGTTTTCAAAAGTGATGCCTACAATTCAAGATAACGCCAATTTAACACCATGCTGTGCATGGATGTCTGTCGTGTCGTATAAAGGAATTTTTGTGTCGTTTTGCTTTACGAGCAAAGCAATTTCTGTGCACCCTAAGATAACCGCTTGAACGCCTTGCCCATAAAGCTTCTCTATAATATTTAAGTAACTCGCCTTCGATTGCGGAAGTATTATCCCTTGGCAAAGTTCATTATAAATAATGTCGTGCACAATAGTTTGATCACCTTTGTTTGGCACGATAACCTCTATGCCAAATTTTTCTACCAGCCGACCTTTATAAAAATCTTGTTCCATTGTAAATCGAGTCCCGAGCAATCCCACTTTAGTAATACCATCTAGAGTCAAGTTTTGAGCGGTAGCATCGGCAATATGCAAGATCGGAATATCGATGTTTGCCTCAATGTCTGGGGCGACTTTGTGCATGGTGTTGGTACAAATCATTAAAAAATCAGCGCCTGCCTGTTCTAAAGATTTTGCTGCGTTGGATAGAATGGTCGCTGTTTCGGCCCACTTACCCTGATGCTGTAGCTTTTCAATTTCATCAAAGTCGACGCTGTACAAAAATATCTTCGCAGAATGTAAGCCGCCAAGCTCCGCTTTTACGCCTTCATTGAGAGATTTGTAATAACTGGCCGTTGATTCCCAGCTCATCCCACCTAACATTCCAATCGTCTTCATCTTATTCATCCCAACATTGCCATTCAAGATAATATAACAAAGCAAAGTGAAGGTGGGGAGATACAAACAGTCGAAATAATAAGCGTTTTTGTATTGATATCTTTCCTCTTAAGCAAAAAACGTGCGCACTTGGCAATATCATTCAATTTATCCTTACGGTGAGTATGCTAGAATTCACGAATCCAGCCGCAAGAGCGGTGGTTTAAGGAAGATCTTTTAAAAAGATATCTTCAATCATTTTCCTTTAGGAGACGACACCATGCGTTTACATACGCTTAAAATGGGATTAGTGGCATTGTTTGCTACAATACCTGCTCTTGCATTAGCTCACCCTGGACACGAACACACCACCAGTTTTATGTCTGGTTTTATGCACCCTATGGGTGGTTTGGATCATTTATTGGCTATGCTGGCGATTGGTCTTTGGGCGGCAAGTCTTGGCGGCCGTGCTTTGTGGGCTATTCCTACGGCATTCGTTGGCACTATGCTGGTGGGTGGTGGTTTAGCCGTTGCTGGCGTACAAGTGCCTTTTATTGAACAAGGCATTGTCTTGTCGGTGATTCTAATGGGCGCTTTGTTAGTCGGCGCAGCACGTTTCCCTGTTGCGATTTGCGCAGGTATTGCCGGATTATTTGCTGTTTTTCACGGCGCTGCTCATGGCTTAGAAATGCCATTAAATGCGAACGGTGCAGAATACGCACTTGGCTTTGCTGCTGCGACTGCATTATTGCATCTTGTTGGAATCGGTTTTGGTGCGGTCATTGCTCGCTTCCAAGCGCCTATTATAACTCGCGTTACGGGTAGTCTAATTGCCATTGCAGGATTGTTTCTAGCTCTAATATAAACTTAACCTAATTGCGAAGCGTTTTTTCTGAACAACGCTTCGCAGCTCTCTTTTTTCTTCAGAAAAGCACTTTGCTAAAAATCAGATACTCTTAGCCATAGCATTACCCTACATCGCTGACACTTTGCACATTAAATTACAAAAAATGAAATACCAATAAATCATTTATGAGTATTATTTGATGTATTCATTGATCAACCTAATTAAGGACAATTGATTGAAAGAAGCAAAGCTAAAGCAACCCTCTGCCATTATCATTTCCTGTATTGCTTTTTGCATTATTGCTTTATTCGGCACCTATTGGACACAATCGACGAATGATTCAATTATTGATCAGCAGAAGTCTTTTTTGCATGGCCTATCTCGCACACAAGCGTCTATTCTAGAACGCCGTCTTTCATCTGCTTTCACTTCGGCTCAGATCTTAGCGTTTGAAGTAGAGCATAATAATGGCGATAACGAGTGGTTTGAGGAATACGCTAATACCCTAATTCAATCCATTGGCGGTATTGAAAACCTTCAACTTGCACCAGATGGCATCATCGAAAAAATTTATCCTCTAGAAGGAAATGCATCCGCTATTGGGTTAGATGTCGTCTCAATGCCTCGGCTCAGAGAAGAAGCCATGCTGGCCATTAAGGATAAAAGGCTTTTTGCACTTGGTCCTGTGCCTCTTGTACAAGGTGGTGTGGCGGTTATTAGTCGTGCACCAATATTTTTATACCGAGGTACACAACGGGAGATTTTTTGGGGATTGGCTTCTGCCGTTATTTATTTAGATAACCTATTAGAAGCAACACAATTAAAGCAGCTCGAAAATGAAGGCTACCAATACAGTCTTTCAAGAAAATACGCAGGCACGAATGAAGAAATAATATTGTCTTCTTCTTTTACCCCTCTGAATGATATTCAGGCATCGACCGACCTTATTCTTCCCGTTGGAACTTGGACGCTCAGTATCAGCAAAACACTGGATGCGCAATTAACAGCACGTAGTATAACGGGATATGTAATTAGCCTCCTTGTGGCATTTTTACTTTCCATTGCTTTGTACGCGATTTTAATTCAGCCGCTTAGACTAAGAAAATTAGTAAAAGAAAAAACCACAGAACTTCAGCAACTCGCTTATCAAGATCCATTAACTGGGCTGCCAAACCGTCGATATTTACAAGATAGACTACCCATGATTCTGTATAGCAATCAAAAACGCATTTCGGCTTTTATTTACTTTGACTTGGATAACTTTAAACGCATTAACGACACAATAGGCCATGATGTGGGCGATAAGGTACTTGCTCTTGTTGCAGACAGACTAAACAAGCTAAAAGGCAGATCCGACTTAGTGGTACGTTTGGGTGGTGATGAATTTGGTATTTTGATTGGAGACATTAACGATCAGAAAGAAGCTGAAACGCACGCAAACAAAATATTAGAAAGTATTCGCGCACCATTAAAGATGGACACAAAAGACTACATACTCAGTACATCTTTAGGTATTGCAATGATTCCAGAACATGGTTACGACCTAGTAACCATTATGCAAAATGCAGATATGGCGTTGTACCAGGCTAAGTCAAAAGGAAAAAATCAATTCTCTTTTTACACTGAAAAAATGAAGATAAGTACACATAATTTGATCCAAGTGGAAGACGATTTATCTCAAGCATTACAAGAAAACGAATTTGAATTATATTTCCAACCGCAATTTGATCTAAAGACAAATCAAGTATTCGGCGCCGAAGCACTCATTCGTTGGAATCACCCACAAAAAGGCCTTATTTTCCCTAATGACTTTATCCCTCTTGCAGAAAATACAGGACAAGTTGTCGCATTAGGTTATTGGGTTTTAGAAAACAGTATCAAATATTTGGCAAAACGAAAGCAGGAAGGAAGGCCTAATATTTTACTGCATATCAATCTTGCCTCGAAACAACTCTGTGACCCTCACTTTGTCACTTTGGTTCAAGAGCTGCTGATACGATATCAAGTTCCAGCCACATCGATTGCCTTTGAAATCACAGAGACGTCAATTCTTGAAGACATTCATCTGGCGAGAGACCTGCTGCAAAAGCTAAAAGATATGGGGATTGGCATTGCCATTGATGACTTTGGTACAGGTTATTCTTCGCTTGCTCAACTAAAAAACCTCCCCGTTGATTTGCTAAAAATCGACCGCAGCTTTGTTACGGATTTGGAAAAAGACCCAGACGATCGAAAAATCGTCGAAGCCATTATTGCTATGGCACACAAGTTGAATATTAAAGTACTGGCAGAAGGCATTGAAACAAGAGCACAGTGGAAGATGTTAGCCGCTTTTCAATGTGATTTTGGCCAAGGCTTTTATGTGAGTAAAGCCGTCACTGAAGACGAGTTCAATCAAGGATTGCCGATTGTTCATCGGGATGATGCCCAACTCTAATAGATATTTTTTGGAGCTTATCCGTTGAATGAGAACAAAACTTTCAACGGAAATTAACAAAGAAATTAAACAAAAAGACCCCAAGCGTAATCACACTTGGGGTCTTTTTATATCAATGTGCTCGCTTACAATATTAAGATGCTAAACAAATTGCACGACCATGGTTGTGCACTTCCACAAGCTCTTTATGTAAACTACAAATGGTTTTTTCGTAGTCTTCTTCATCAACCACAAACTGCATGTCCACTTGGCGCATAGATTGGTGCATTGCTAAGACATTCACATTCTGTTCCGCGATGGCTTTAACCGCTTTCGCAAGCATACCGGTGGTTTTCATATCACTACCAATCGCAGACACAATGGCCACTTTACGTTGCGTAATTTCAGCATCCGAAAAGCGCTCGTGCAATGCTCGCATAACACGCTTCAAGGTTTTCAGATTGATCGCTAAATAATGCGTAATGGTATTGGCGTTAATGTCTTTGGCAATAATATGAGCATGAAACTGATTCAATACCTTTAAGATCGCCACATCAAATTTATCGATGTCGCCCGCCATATCTTGGTCAAATAATTCAACGGCAAACACACCCCGACAACCCGCAATGATCTCGACACACGGCGCGTCACTTACGTAATCGCCAGTGATTAGCGTACCAGTATGATCTGGCTCAAAAGTGTTTTTTACACGCAATGATATGCCGCTTTGACGTAGACCTTTAGCTGCTTTTGGGTGAATCGCTTCCATCCCAAGGTTAGCAAGTTGATCCGCTACATCGTAGTTAGTTCGACCGATTGGCACGGCGTTGCTTTCCCCTACTAAACGAGGATCGGCACTGCTCAAGTGAAACTCTTTATGGATGACCGCTTCATAAGCTTCAGTGAGTACCGCGATTCGACTGAAGGTCATTTCGCTGTAGCCTCGATCGAATGTCGACATCAAACCTGTTTCGCTGTGTGCATAACCGGTTGCAATCGGCAGCTCTTTGCTTAGGTCGACCTCTTTGAAAGCGTCAATAATCCGTTCATCAAGTGACATATGGCTTGGACTATTCCAACCAGTCAAATCAACGTATACGGCGTTTACACCGTCTCGTTGTAAAAGGTGAGCGGTATTCCATGCACTGTGTGCTTCGCCGATACTGGCAAGCATTTCTCGTACTGTAGCGAGATGTTCGCTAATCGAAAAATGACCATGCTGGCAAAGGCGATGCAAATCTTCTAAACATTCTTGAGCTTCTTGCAAACGGCTATTTAAGAAAGCATCCGCTTTATGACGCAGTTCACCTTCTTCAAACAAAGAGTGGTTAATGTCTAGCATGGCACTGCGCACGTCTTGCAACGCAGGGAACCAGTTATTCTGCTTACGTTCTTGAGCGAATAAAGCAAATACACCAGCATCGCCAGTTTTCTTATGCTCTAACAGCTTGTCTGTCATGCCTGAATAAGCAGAAACAACAAAAACACGCTGATACATGTTGTTCTCTTGAGTAGGCTTAAAAATAATATTATCTCGAACCGAACGATAGTCACTCATGGACGTTCCGCCGATTTTTTCAACTGTATGTTGTCCCATTATTTATCCACTTTGTTAAGGGGCCGAAGGTTGTATGCCGGCCAAAATAAAAAACTGCCGCTATATTGTCACAAGCCTGCGGGGAATTTAAGCATTAATCGCTTTTTTAAAGTGCTCTTATCAACTCACGAGAGGCGATAAACTCTGGTCTTGGCGCGGTATTTCCAAATGGCAAATCCACACGATTCGATAAGGCGTTGTAAACAAAAAATAAGTTTGATCGAGGTGCTGGTGTAATGTTGCCATTTGAAGCATGCAGTACATTACAGTCAAATAGAATCACTCGCCCTGGCTGACCAATCGCGGCCTCAATTCCGGAAGACGCTATAAGCGCTTCTAGCGATGTGTCATCTGGCACGCCAACATTTTGTTTTTTAAGCGAAGATAGATAGTTTTTATCTGGCGTTTCACCAACACAAGAAACATAAGTATGGTGAGAACCTGGAATCAACAACAAAGGACCGTTGTTATGGTCATTTGGTGTCAGGGTAATAGACATGCTCAAGGCTCTCATTCGTGGCATACCATCTTCTACATGCCATGTTTCAAAGTCTGAATGCCAATAAAACTCTTTACCTCGAAACCCCGGTTTGTAATTCAAACGCGTCTGATGAAGATATACTCGATCACCTAGCAGATATTCTGCGATTTTAACCAATCTAGGATCTTCTGCCACACCTTGAATAAATGCATCCAATTTATGCACATCAAAGACAGAACGAATATCACCACTACTGGCTTCAGTAATACTTTCTTCTCTTTGCTTGATCTCGTCACTATCACGCAAACTCTGCATATGATGTTGCATAGCGAGCACTTCATCGTCATCAAAAAGATGGTCGAGAAATAGAAAACCATTTTCTTCGTAATGATCTAAAAGCGCTTCATCGAGAGGCGCTTTTTGTCGGTCGTGCGAGTAAATAATGGGATCTTGGCGGTCAATATGTGTAGGCGAAAGATAGACCCTAGATGGGTAATGATCTTGCCTTTTATCCCCACTGACACTAGGTCCACTTTCCTTTTGATTAGAAAGTTTTCGATTAATAAGCGTCTCATCATGAAGATGCTCATTCACTAGAGCTGATGCCAACGGTGACATTATCGCGCCTCCTTTTATTGTCCTCTAACAGTGATCAACATGATCTACAAAAGTCGATTTCATCAGCTTAATCTAGAAGTTCGTAAGCGCCGTCTGAGTTGTGTACTTCTTTGCCCGTAATTGGCGGGTTGAAAACGCAAGCCAGCTTTAACTCTTTGAATGCCCTTAGTGTATGAGCATCATTTTTATCCAACACATACACAACACCCGGTTTAATATGGTGTTTCTGACCATCTTCACGGCTTTCTATTTCGCCTTCACCTGAGATGCAATACACAGATTCAAGGTGGTTTTGATAATGCATATCAAAATCTTTGCCTTCGTAGATAGTCGTAATATGAAAAGAAAAACCCATATTGTCTTCTTTTAATAACAGACGAGTGCTTTCCCAATTACCATCTGGGGACACAACTCGACGGTCGGTTTTTTCACATTCTGCTAAATCACGTGCAAACATTATTCTCTCCTTATGATCTTTAGATCGCTTTAAAGTATCGGCAAATAACGACCGAAAAAAGCTTGAGGTTTTGAACTTACCATTTATGTCACTCAAGTATTCAATAGAAGCCGTCTTCATAAAAAAGACGACTTATACTGAAATAGAACTAGATCGCAATGTCGTAGTTTTCATCAAAGTAGCTTTTCGCTTCAGGCATGTCGTCTTCTTTGGCACAGACTTCTCGAATCGCTTGCTCTAAAATATCAATGCCTGTTTTCAACTCTTCATCACTAATAATCAGAGGGCAAAGAAACTTAACCACTTGATCATCCGCACCTGAAGTTTCTATCATCAGACCATTTTGGAAACATTTTTTCGTGATTTTATTTGCCAATTCGCCGCTAACGCAGTTGATACCGCGCATCATGCCTCGGCCTTGAACGATAAAGTTGCCTTCACCAAATTCATTCACAATGGCTTGCGTACGTTGATGAATGTATTCGCCTTTACGTTTGATTTCTTTCTCAAACGCATCGTCTTTCCAATAGGTTTCAATCGCCACTTTTGCTGTAACGAACGCCAAATTATTACCACGGAAAGTACCGTTGTGTTCGCCTGGTTTCCATTCATCCAGCTCTGGACGCATCAGAACGACTGCAAACGGCAAACCATAACCACTTAATGATTTAGACATAGTGATGATATCTGGCGTGATACCGGCGTCTTCAAAACTAAAGAAGGTACCCGTTCGACCACAACCCGCTTGTATGTCATCAATGATCAATAAAACGCCATGTTTCTTGCAAACGGCCTCTAGATTTTGTAACCAACCGTAGCTGGCCACGTTAATACCACCTTCGCCCTGCACGGTTTCTACAATTACAGCCGCTGGCATGTCCACGCCACTACTAGAATCCGACAACACTTTATCTAGATATTCCGTCGTTTCAATGCCTTCACCTAAGTAGCCATCAAATGGCACCGTCGATACACCGGCGCCCAAGCTTAGACCTGCCGCCCCACGGTGATGTGAGTTACCTGTGACAGACAAAGCACCTAAACTACAGCCATGGAAACCATTGGTAAAACTGATGATGTTTTCACGACCCGTTACATTTCGAGCCAACTTAAGCGCTGCTTCAACCGCGTTCGTACCGGTTGGGCCAGTGAACTGCATCATGTATTCTAAGCCACGAGGCACTAAAATATGCTCTTTAAAGGCTTCTAAAAATTCACCCTTCGCTTTGGTGTGCATATCCAAACCGTGAGTAATGCCATCTTCCATAATGTATTTCACTAACTCTTCTTTGAAAATCGGATTGTTATGACCGTAATTCAAAGTACCTGCACCAGCCAAAAAGTCTAAGTATTTATTGCCTTCTTGGTCGTATAAATGAGCGCCTAGCGCACGGTGAAAAACACGAGGAAAAGAGCGTGCATAAGATTGTACTTCTGATTCAATTTCTTCAAAAATTTTCATATTTTTATCGTCCTGTAAATTAATAAACGGGGCTTGAAAGAAAATTTGAGAGCGAAAGCGTGGCTTTCTAGCTCATCGTATTTTCTCTACTAGAATGAGATGGGGCCGATGGTGACCAGCTGCTCGGTATCGTGCAATCCGTTAAAATGAACCTGTTTGTCAAACATCACAGACTCTTCTAAAGGCGCACCAAGCTGATCGGCTAAGCTTCGAAATAAGGCCCAAGAACCTTGGTTAGAAGCCGTAATACTGGTTTCGATGTAGCGCACACCCGAACAGTTGGATCGTTCAAGCAGTGATGAAACCATTTTTTTTGCTAAACCTTGGCCGCGTGCTTTTTCACTCACAGCCACTTGCCAAACAAATAATGTATCTACTTTATTGGGAAGAATATAACCCGATACAAAACCCACTAACTCACCGCTATCAAAACTCGCGGCAACAGAGGTTTCATTGAAATGACTGGCTTGTAATAAATTACAGTAAACCGAGTTCGTATCCAGTGGCGGACAAGATCCCACCAACTTATGAACCGCCATGCCATCTATTGCGCTAGGCTTATTAAACACAATTTCTTTTGAATTCATGATCATACCCATTAGAAAACAAAGTATTAAAATACGGCTAAATCTAAAGGCTTATTGCCAGACAATCACAGAACAGCTGATTTATAAGCAATAAGAACAATGTAAAGTAGATTTAACTCAATATGATTTGATGTCTAAACATTATACGTGAAACTAAAATCAAGTCTAGAAATATATTTAGAGAACTAACTATTACAGCCATAATCTTACCTGCAGGCCAGAACCTATCAAGGTTAACGAAATCACACGTATTAGAAGGAATTACGATAAAACATCATTTTTTGTTGCATATCCGCGACGAAATTCGGAAAATCCCGCCCCTATTCGGAGTTTTGCTGACGAGTACTCATTCATACAGGCTATGTGGATGTCGCAAGTATGGATAAAAAAGCGGACTCCGATTGCTGTTTATATAATTTGATTTCAATAACTTAGAGATAACTATGACAAATAAAACATCTATCCAAGGTTCGTGGGCGAGCCGATGGATATTCATTTTGGCGGCAACAGGTTCCGCTGTAGGTTTAGGTAACATCTGGAAATTTCCTTACATCACAGGTGAAAATGGTGGCGGGGCATTTGTTCTAGTCTATCTGGCTTGTATTTTACTCGTCGGTATTCCGATCATGATGGCTGAAGTGTTTATTGGCCGCCGTGCTCGCAAAAACCCAATCAATGCATTAATGGATGTCTCAGAAGAATCTGAAGGATCTAGGAAATGGGGCATCATTGGGGTAATGGGAATGCTGTCTGGCGTTTTCATTTTCTCGTTCTACTCTGTCGTAGGCGGCTGGGTTCTTCATTACATTAAAGTCATGCTGACGGGTGAAATGGCCGACATCACATCGGATCAAGCTGGAGCAGCCTTCGGCGCCCTTCTTGCAGATCCTGCAACGCTATTAGGCTGGCACACTCTGTTCAGCATTATGACGATTGCGGTTGTGGCTGCAGGCATTAATAAAGGTATTGAAACAGCCACTCGTATTATGATGCCTGCCCTATTCGTACTTTTGATCATTTTGTTGGGCTATGCCATGACAACGGGCGGCTTTGCTCAAGGCTGGAACTTCATGTTTAATGTTGACTTCAGTAAATTGTCTTGGAACTCGGCTTTGATCGCGCTGGGCCATTCGTTCTTCACCCTCTCTTTGGGTATGGGAACTATCATGGCTTACGGGGCTTACATGACTAAAAATGCGTCTATTGGTAAAACAGTATTGGCTATTGGCGCATTAGACACACTGGTTGCGCTAGTGGCTGGTTTGGCTATTTTTCCAATTATTTTCGCTAATGGAATGGATCCGGCTGCGGGACCAGGTTTGATGTTTATCTCATTGCCTGTTGCCTTTGGCCAAATGCCATTTGGTCAATTATTCGGAACCTTGTTCTTCGTCCTAGTAGGCGTTGCCGCTTGGACTTCTGCTATATCTCTATTAGAACCGACGGTCGCCTTCTTGGTTGAACGCTTCAAGATGAAACGTACAAACGCTGCGATTACGCTTGGCGTTGCCGTTTGGGCTTTAGGTATTGCTTGTCTAGGGTCATTCAGCTTTATGTCTGACGTGACCTTGTTCGGCAAAAATACATTTGATTTCTTAGACTACATCACAGCAAATATCATGTTGCCATTAGGCGGTATCTTGATTGCTCTGTTTGCCGGCTGGGTTGTTAAAGATAAGTTTGCAAAAGAAGAGTTAGAGCTTTCTGGCACACTTTACGCATTGTGGAATATCTCAATGAAATTCACAGCACCTATCGCTGTGGCGGTTGTTTTATACTTCTTGATTAATCCATTGACGTAACATTCGCAGACCTCCTTCTCCGCTAACGCTCAGCGTTAGCGGAGTTTTCAAGGAGTTCAAAAACTGTACGACACAACCAAATTCAACCCGCTATTTACATCGCTCTTAACGCATAGCTTTCGCCTACTGTTTGAAAACCTGCCGTAAACGTTTTTTCTTTATTTATGTCTTTGCTTATTTGTTGTTTTTTATTCCAAAAAATCTCGTGGAAGTAATACGCCACGGTATTAATGGCTGGCTCAACGATGGCGACCAAACCACCCACAATAAAACTTCCTGTGATTAAGTAAGCAACACTGAATGCGATGGTAAAATGCATAACAGCAAAACTGATTGTTTTAGTCATTTGAATCTCCTCGTTTAATGTAAAAAATAGATTAAATGAGAATTGTTAATATTTAAAATTTATTATAGATATCCATCTGATAGTTTTTTACTTTCCCACAGTCGCCTTCATAAAGGCAATAACACCTTCAAGCGCCTCAGAATACACTTGTACATTACCTGCACGGGTCATATTTAACTCATGCGCTGATAACCAAAAACTCGCCCCAACGACGACGACAGGCCTTTGCCATTGTTGCATCTGATTGATCAAGTCAGACGCTTTCGCCGCCAATTCATTTTCACAAAAGACCAACACCGATTGCACTTGAGTTGTTTCAACAAATCTCGACCAATCATCGCTGTGATACGCATTAGGCAGTACGGTACAAGGAAGTCCTTTATCAAGCATTATCGCGGCCGCCATATAGCACCATAAAACCCGTTGAGAGGTTAATCCTGCAATAAGAACCTTAGGCAAACTCTTACCCTGATATTGCTTTTTCTGAGACTTTAAACTCATCACACGCGATACAAGACAGGGCAGCAGAACCGATTCACAAAACGCCAACTCAGCACTTTTTCCTAATTGCTCAAAACTTGGTAATAGCCAATCGCGCACCGCAATTTCGGCAGGATATTGAGAAAATATCTGCTGATACATTTGCTCTATCTTATCTTCCTGAAACGCCTTTGACGCTTTCACTAACGCCACTTGCCACTCTAACCATTCATTCGAAGGTACGACGCCATCTGGAGCCACTTCTTGCTCCAGCAAAGCTCGCACTTTACTCACGGCGACGCCTTGCTGAATCCAACGTAATATACCTTCAACACGTTGGACGTCACCTTGATCGTATAGTCGGTGGCCTTTACCTGTTCGTTTAGGCTTGAGCAATCCATAACGTCGCTCCCAAGCACGTAGTGTCACTGAATTCACACCCGTTTTTAGCGATAACTCACGAATAGGAAAGTAGGCTGAGCTCTCTAAAAGAACCAGCTCATCCACTGATTTTGACGCTTGCAGATCTGTTGTTTCCATATTTTGGTTCGACTGACTCATAAGCATTTCCAATAAATCATCATTCATCTAAGGCAATTCGTCTATTGTGACCTAAACTTATACAACTACCAAAAACTATACAAATAATTTTTTGTACAAGGTAGTTGCTTTTCTTATACAAAATTATATATTGTATAAGAAAGTAACAAAGACACTGGGATGACATACGATGAACACACCAACAAATCAGGTTCAGACACCAACATTCGATATCGCCATTATTGGCGCAGGACTAGCAGGCAGCTTATGTGCGCACTTGTTGTCTCAATCTGGTCAGACAGTTTGTGTGATTGATAAAAGTCGCGGCAGCGGTGGTCGTGCCAGTAGTAAACGATTAGAGGGTGACATCAGCTGTGACTTGGGCGCTCCTTATATTTATGCAAAGCATGCAGACACGTTAGCGCTCTTTGAAGAGCTTACCAAAGCCAGCGTAGCCGCTCCTTGGAAGCAATTTAGTACAGCTGACGAACAAGCTTTTGTCGGTGTGCCTAAAATGAGCGCAATAACGCGCCATTGGCTCAGTAATGCTACGTTTATCACTAATTCTCGCATCCATCACCTCGATCAAATATCACAAGATGAAGGTGATCAAACGCATTGGTTATTAAGAGACGATAAATATCAGCCTGTTGTCATTGCCAAGAAAATCATCATCACCGCACCCGCTCCTCAAGCCGCGGCTATGCTTGCGACTAACGAAAAATTGGCGGTCTTATTGCTCAGGGCGAACCAAGCTTGTGCAACCTACCAATCGCAATGGGCCATGTGGTTAGAAACAGAAAACAGTAATCTTAATGCGCTTATTGAACTACAAAACTCACCTATCGCTCGCATGATCAAAGACAACTACAAACCCATGAGAAACAGCGACAAAGTCGATCGCTGGGTTATCCAAACCAACCCAGATTGGACAAAGCAGCACCTTGATACCGACAAAGACTGGATAACAAAAAAATTACTGCAAGCATTTTCAGAGCACACAGAGCAACGCGTGTTAAGCCATGGGGAACCTCATCGTTGGTTCCTAAGTCGCTTTGTCGAAAATAAAGGCAATAATAATTACGCATGGGCACCAGAACACAATGTCGGCTTAGCGGGTGACTGGTTATGCCAAGGCGATGCAGAAGGCGCTTTGCTAAGCGCTCTTTCCCTAACAAATTGGATAAAAAACGCAAAATAAAGCACGTATTTTATTTTTTGGAGGACATCAATATGCCACTTTTTTTGAATACACCAGACCAGTTAACACACAAAATACCTGTCGGCATCAGCGCATGTTTACTGGGTGAAAACGTCCGATACAATGGCGGCCACAGCCACTCTAATTACTGTGACAACGTGCTAAGCGAGTATTTTGACTATCAAAAATTTTGCCCTGAAATGGCCGCAGGATTTGGTACGCCTCGACCAACATTACGCCTAGAAGGTGACCCAAATTCACCGAGAATGACGTTCACTAAGAACTCCGATGAAGATGTCTCTGAAACTTTCATGGCGGCGTCTAATCAATATCTGGAAAAGCTATCTCATTTAGACGGCTACATATTGATGAAAAAGTCCCCTAGTTGCGGCATGGAACGCATTAAGGTGTATCAAGAAAACGGTCATCCACACATGCAGAGAAGTGCAGGTTTATTCACCAAAGAGTTGCAACGACGTTATCCATTATTGCCAATCGAAGAAGATGGTCGTTTAAATGATCCAATACTCAGAGAGAATTTTTTATTACGAGTTTTTACTCATCATGATTTTCGTCATAGCGTTGGGGAAAAACCAAAAATGAAAGACCTTATCGCCTTTCATAGCCGTTATAAATATATGGTTATGGCGCACTCTCAACCGGTTTATCGACAACTTGGTCGTCTACTGTCAGGCAATGACCCAAGGCCTGTTGATGAGTTAAAAGATGCCTATTTTGAAATATTAATGACAACCTTGTCACAACCAGCAGAACGTAAGAATCACTGTAATGTGTTGATGCACCTTGTAGGTTATTTAAAACATGCCGTCGATGTGTCGGTCAGAAAAGACATTCTGGATGTGGTCGAACAATACCGCCGCGGCGAAGTCAATCTTGCGACACCGATCACACTGTTGCGTCACTACTTAAAACACTACGGCAGCGAATACATTAACGAGCAAAGTTACTTCATCCCATACCCATCGCCACTTGGCATTCGCAATACGGTATAAGGCAAACAATCCAATGAAAATAGAACATCTTGTTTGGCTCAGAAATGACCTTCGCTGCCTAGATAACCCCGCACTGCATTCAGCGTCTTTAGAGGCGAATGCCTTAAACAAGGGCATTGGCGTTGTTGTGACCGTCACGCCAACACAATGGTCCGAACATAATGAATCGGATGCCAAAACAGGTTTACGAGCAGGACTTATTAAAACCTTAGCAAAGACCTTGGCGGCTCTTGGGATTCCATTGCATATTATTAACGCAGAGACCTTTGATGCGTTGCCAGATGCCATGACCGCGTTTTGCCTAGATCATGGCATCAAGCATCTTTGGTTTAATCGTGACTTGCCCATACACGAGCAACAACGTGACCACTCGGTTTGCGAACAGTTACACCAACATCAAATTAAGACCCATACTCTGTCTGCTGATCTTATCGTTCCACAGGCTGTCTTTAGTCAGCAAGGTACGCCATTTAAAGTATTTACACCTTTTTTCAAACGTTGGCTCACACTCCTTGCACAACAAGATATAACGCCACTTCCAGCACTGGAGTCCCAAGCTGATCCCCTGCCGGAGCCATCGCTAAACTTTACTTGGGAGAAACCTTTTCGGGAGGACTTATGGCCAGCGGATCATGATATTGCCAAGCAAAAACTCTGGCTATTCTGTCACCATAAAGAACGCCATTACCAAGAAAGCAGAGATTACCCAGTGCAGCCTGCCACCAGCACATTGTCGCCCTATCTTGCATTAGGCGCATTAGGACCAAGGCAGTGTTTAGAAGCAATCATTTACACTTGCAACCAAGAAGAACGACGCTGGCAAGACAGCATTTGGTTAAAAGAATTGGCGTGGCGCGACTTCTACCGTCAACTCATGGAACACTTCCCTTTTCTCTCTATGAGTCGCCCTTTCAAACAGGAAACTAATGCCTTACTTTGGCGAAACAATGAAGCAGAATTTACGGCGTGGTGTGAAGGTAAAACAGGCTTTCCCATTATCGATGCCGCCATGCGACAGCTTAATCAAACTGGCTGGATGCATAACCGCTTAAGAATGGTCACGGCGAGTTTCTTTACCAAACTGCTTTTTGCAGACTGGCGAAAAGGCGAAGCGTACTTCATGAGTCAGCTTATTGATGGTGAGTTTGCGGCAAATAACGGTGGTTGGCAGTGGAGCGCATCGACCGGTTGCGATGCGGCGCCTTATTTTCGCGTTTTCAACCCAACCAGACAATCACAAACCTATGATAAGAGTGGCGATTTTATCAAACGCTTTGTTCCTGAGCTCGCAACGCTAGACGCAAAATGCATCCATAATCCAAGTCCTGAGCAGAGAAAACAGTGCGGCTATCCAGAGCCCGTTATCGATTATAAACCAGCAAGATTGGCAGCCATCGCTGCTTTTGATGAACTAAAAGGGCGATAATAAAAAGCCTTTTTAGCAAATCACGTTACCGTCTATTTTTACAAATTCGATTTTTCATGTTGACCTTTCTAAGATAGGAAAGTAAACCTATACTTTGAACTGTAATAACGTAAAACTTAGCTTTTACAGACCTCTACAAAACCATATAATCCGTAAAATTTTCTGGATCATTTATCACTATGTCTAATCCGCAACACCTACATGATGTTCTTGTTCACTTAAGGCGCATTATCCGAGCAACCGATCTACAATCCAAACGCGTTGTAAAAGCCTGCGGTTTAACGATTCCGCAAATCATGGTACTTCGTTCTATTGAAGAACTAGGTGATGTTACCGTTCGCCGTATTTCCGACAGTGTGTCATTGAGCCAAGCAACGGTCACAACGATTCTCAATCGTTTAGAAGATCGTAAACTGGTAGAGCGAGTCAGAGCGCAAAAAGACAAACGTATTGTCAACGCAAGATTAACACCGGAAGGTAGAGCTATTTTGAGTACGGCACCGCCCTTACTGCATGAAAAATTCATCGGTGAATTTGAATCGTTAGAAGGCTGGGAACAAACTCAAGTTCTTTCATCCTTGCAACGTATCGCAATGATGATGGATGCCGAACATATTGACGCGGCCCCCATGCTGGATATCAACCCTCCTCACGTTTAATCACCCTTTTATCTAACACCTAAAGCTCGACTAACAACGTATGTTAATCGAGCTTTTTATAGCCCCCTCATAGAATACCCTCTCATTTCGACCATAAAAACAAATAGAACTCATACTTTTTAGAAAGCTAATATATATACATAAACTATTGTTTTATATGGATTTATAAGGCTTAAAAAACAGAGATAATGACAAACAAATTGATATAATTGATTAGACGTGTAAACTAAATGCACATTGTTTACTTATAAACAAATCATAACAGGAACATAATAATGTATAAAAAAAGTATTATTGCGAGTCTTATGGCACTCGCTGCAACCTCTTCTTTCGCTGCAACAGGCAGTTGCGGTAAGGTTCAAATTGCTGATATGAACTGGAACTCAGCATCACTCATTGCCAATATCGATAAATTCATTTTAGAACATGGCTTTGACTGTGATGCAGAGCTAATACCTGGTGATACAATGCCAACCAGTACCTCAATGATTGAAAAAAGCCAACCAGATATAGCGCCAGAAATGTGGACAAACGCGGTTCAAGCACTGATTGACCGTGGTGTAGCAGAAAAGCGCCTAAGTATCGCCGGTAGATCATTATCGGATGGCGGTGAAGAAGGTTTTTGGGTACCAAAATACATGGTAGATAAAGACCCTTCTTTGGCGACAATCGAAGGTATCAAAAAACACGCAAAAGAATTCCCTAACCCAGAAGATGATTCTGTTTCCGCTTTTTATGGCTGCCCTGCAGGTTGGGGTTGCCAAATCTCATCTGGTAATCTATTCACGGCTCTAAAGCTTGAAGAAGCAGGGTTTGAGCTGATTGACCCAGGTTCATCTGCAGGTTTATCCGGTTCGTTAAGTCGCGCCTATGAGCGCGAAGAGTCATGGTTTGGCTACTACTGGGCACCAACTGCCATACTCGGTAAATACGAAATGGTAAAAGTAGACTTTGGCACCGGCATAGATAAAGATCACTATATTAACTGTATTGCTGAAAACAGCTGTTTGGACCCAAAAGTTACCATGTATCCACCCTCTCCAGTCTATACGGTTACAACAATGGCGTTCGCAAAAAGAGCGCCTCTGGCTTACGCGTACACCGCTAAACGTTCTTTCACTAATGCTAAAATGAACTCGTTGCTCGCATGGATGGAAGACAACCAAGCGGATGGCCAATATGCGGCTGAAAATTTCATGCTAAACAATAAAGACATTTGGTCTAAATGGGTTAACAAAGACATACAAGCCAAAATCGATGGTGCACTAGAAAACCTTTAATTTATTTAGACAGTCACTTTAATTTATTTAGACAGTCACTTTAATTTATTAGACAGTAACTTTAATTTATTAGACAGTAACTTTAAGACAGTAATAAGCCGTACTGCATCCAGTGGTACGGCTCCCTACTCCGTTTTACTCTTTGAGAACTAATTTATGACAGATAGCTCTTGGTTGACTGAGTTTCCAGATATGAGTCGGCGCAACCTCCTCACCATTAAACAAACACTCGATGGCGCCTACCGCGACTTCTCTCGGGCTTATGGAGAATCCATCGAGAATTTCTTCGACCCACTTCTACACTTTCTTGTATGGTTTGAAAATCTGCTGATACAAACACCATGGTGGATTGTTTTAGCCGCGATCGTTGGATTGGTTTATGCCGCAACGCGATCTTGGAAGCTGTGTGCCGGTGTGCTCACCTCTTTCCTTGTTATTGGTTACTTCGGTATGTGGGAAGACACAATGCGAACTTTAAGCATTATTACCGTCTGTACGATTCTTTCTATATGTGTGGGGATTCCCATTGGCATTTTGATGGCCAGATCAGACAGAGCCAAATCCATCATCACCCCGCTTCTCGATATCATGCAAACGATGCCCGCTTTCGTTTACCTCATCCCTGTAGTTATGCTATTGGGCATAGGTAGAATTCCTGGTGTCATCGCTGTGGTTATCTACGCTATTCCTCCCGTTATTCGTTTGACTAACTTAGGGATTCGCCTGGTAAATAAGGAAACTCTCGAAGCCGCCACCGCTTATGGGGCCACTCCGACACAACGACTTTTTGGGGTTCAAATCCCGCTTGCCATGCCAACAATTATGGCCGGCATCAACCAAACTATCATGATGGCACTTGCCATGGTCGTTGTCGCTTCAATGATAGGTGTGAAAGGCTTAGGACAACCAGTATTGAAATCCATTACAAACCAATACTTTACCCTTGGACTATTGAATGGTCTCGCTATTGTAGCGCTTGCCATCATCTTTGATCGCGTTTCTCAGAGCTACGCAAAACGCGCACAAAAACACCTTGAAGGTAATGAGAATGGATAACAACAGCGAAACATTAATCGAGATTGAAGGCCTATATCAAATATTTGGCTCTAACCCAAACGATGTATTACCTAAAGTAAAAGCAGGCGCGTCTAAAGACGAAATCTTAGCGGAAACTGGCCATACAATAGGCCTACAAGACATAAACCTGAAAGTAAAACGTGGTGAAATCTTCGTTATCATGGGATTGTCAGGCTCAGGCAAGTCCACATTAATCCGTCATTTTAACCGTCTTATTGACCCAACCGCAGGTAAGATAAAAGTCGACGGCGAAAATATCATGGAACTGTCGCCAAAAGATTTAATCACCTTCCGTCGCCATAAAATGGCCATGGTATTCCAGCATTTTGGTCTTATGCCTCATCGCTGCGTGCTTGATAATGTTGGCTACGGTCTTCTTATCAAAGGCGAAAAAAGAGCAGAATGGAAACCGAAAGCAACAGAATGGTTAGAAACAGTTGGATTGACTGGTTACGAAGACCAATACCCTTCTCAACTTTCCGGTGGTCAACAGCAACGCGTCGGTCTTGCTCGAGCGCTTTGTACCAATGCTGAAATCCTACTAATGGACGAAGCCTTTTCCGCTCTTGATCCTCTGATCCGAAGCGAGATGCAAGAGCAGCTCATGGAACTGCAGGAAAACTTACAAAAGACCATTATCTTCATCACTCACGATTTAGATGAAGCGCTAAGACTTGGAGACCGTATTGCCGTATTAAAAGACGGCAAACTGGTACAAGTTGGCACCCCTGTCGATATCGTCCTAAAACCGGCTGATGATTACGTTAGAGCCTTTGCCAAAGATGTGAATCGAGCAAGAGCACTCACCGTCCAGACCATCATGACGGCAGATACGGCTAAAGTAGAAGGCAATACAGCAAAAGAAGTAAGGGACAACTTCCCTCAAGACAAGGAATACACCTTTGTCTTCAACAGCGAAGGCTACCAAGGCGTACTGACTAAACAGAGCTTAGATCAGCTACAAGATGACGACTTATTGAACGATGTTCTCATCCATGTAGAACCTGTGCGTCAAACAAACCTGCTGCAAAAGGTCATTCCTCTTTCTCTTAATACACGCTTTGATTTACCTGTGATTAATAAAAAAGGCGAATTAAAGGGGCGATTGGAATCTAGTAAGTTAGCGGATGTTCTTTCGCCGTAAGTCTCTTTATTTATGACTATTAAGCAAAAATAAAAATGGCCGCAATCAGCGGCCATTTTTTGAGCATTTGCTTACATCAACGTATGCATTATTATTTCAGGTTAAGCACATCTTGCATATCATACATCCCTGCAGACTTGCCTGATAACCAGCTAGCGGCACGTACCGCACCTTTAGCAAATGTCATACGGCTACTGGCTTTATGAGTAATTTCAATGCGCTCACCTTCTGTGGCAAACCAAACACTGTGTTCACCTACGACATCGCCAGCACGAATCGTTTCAAAACCAATCTCTTTTTGCGTACGAGCGCCTGTTTGGCCCTCTCGACCATAGACCGCACACTCTTTAAGATCGCGACCTAGTGCGTCGGCAACGACTTCACCCATTCGCAACGCGGTACCTGAAGGAGAGTCTACTTTATGACGATGATGGGCTTCGATAATCTCCACATCATAATCATCACCCAAAATTTGTGCCGCTGTCGCAAGCAACTTAAGCGTTAAATTCACACCGACACTCATGTTCGGAGCAAAAACGACAGGAGATTTTTCAGCCGCTTCGTTTAGCTTGCCTTTTTCGTCATCATTTAATCCGGTTGTTCCCACAACGATGGCTTTTTGATGTTGAGCACAAAAAGCGGCATTCTCTAAGGTTAAAGCCGGCGTGGTGAAATCAATCAGAACATCAAAATCATTAACACAATCAGACAATGAAGCAACCGCAGCAACGCCCAGTTTTCCAATGCCGGCGATTTCCCCAGCGTCAGCACCAATTAAACTGCTACCTGGCTTTAACACCGCTGCACCCAAAGAAACGCCATCGGCGTCATTGATGGCTGTGATTAAATTTTTTCCCATGCGCCCAGAGGCGCCAATGACGGCTACTCGCATTTTATTTTCTTCCTCAATTTTATCTGCGCAAACCATAGCAAAAAAACACTCTAATCTCAGCATTAAAAATTAACAAAACCACCAAGCAGGCACAAAAAAGGAGCCGAAGCTCCTTACTAAACCTAAATTAAATCCAGATTAAAAAATCTCGTTCGGCCTCAATTCATCGACACTATCTAGGTCAAATTCAATCACACCATCTGTCGGAAAGCCGTCAACACTACTGCGCATTTTCGGACGTGATGTATCATTTTGCTTAATAACGATTTCAACTCGTCGATTGGTTGCACGATTAAACGGAGTATCATTTGCGACCAAAGGTCGTGTATCGGCGTACCCCGTCACAGCAAATCGGCCTTGATTAAGCTGCCCAGTAGAAAACAATTCTTCTGCCACTGAAATAGCCCGAGCTGAAGACAGTTGCCAGTTAGAACGGAATCGGCGGCTATCAATAGGCACATTATCCGTATGCCCTTCAACAGAAATGGTACCTTGAATACCCACAAGTACATCTCGAATTAAATCAATAACGGGAATAAAATCGTAATTCAGCTCAGCAGAACCAGACTCAAAGGATCCTTGATCTTTAATTCGAATCGTAATCGTCTCTTCTTGTGTTTCAATCTCCACCGTACCTTTCGAAATTTCTTCACGCATCACAGACGCAATCATTTGTGCATCGCCTTCCGTTTCTTGAATTTTTTTCTCTCTTTCAAGGTCTGCATGAGACTTATCCACGAAGATAACGGGAGCAGGAGCCCCTGAGTCACTTTGCTCTTTCAATTCGGCATCACCAGGCTTACAAATTACTTCTAATGTATTTTCGGGGGTATTATCCGCTTTTTGCTTCACTTCATTAATCGGCGTGGGCTCTGGCCGACCAGGACTGAATTCTTGAGCAATTACCGACGTTCCCATCGGAATAGAGTCAGCTTGAACTTCGCGCTGTACACCAAATGCCAACTTCAACGAGCCTGCCAACTGCTTAAACTTGATGACATCCATTTCAGCGAATGACAGTAAAAGCACGAAAAAGCACATCAACAAAGACATGAGATCGGCAAAGGTTGCCATGTAAGCAGGCAACCCCTCTACACATTCGGGACAATCTTGCTCTTCTTCATCACTCATGGTCGAATCCGTTTACAACTAACATATTATTCACGCTCAATTCGCTTACCTTCAGCCATATAAGACTTAAGGGCGCCATCCAAGACACGAGGGTTTTGGCCGGACTGAATCGCAAGCAAAGCATCTAAAATTAATTTTTGGCATATCAGCTCTTCATCGGCTCGAACATTTAATTTTACCTGAATAGGTAAGAACACCATGTTCGCCATCATAGCACCATATAATGTTGTCAAGAGCGCAACGGCCATGGCAGGGCCAATGGCTTTAGGGTCGTCCATGTTCGCCAGCATTTGCACCAAGCCGACCAATGTTCCTATCATTCCCATCGCAGGGCCCACATCACCAAAAGCCTTGAATACCTTAGCGCCAGAGATGTGACGATAATAAGACTGATTCATATCTTGGGACAACTGGTTCTTCACTACGGTGCCATCATGGCCATCCACCAGCATTTGAATGCCTTTCGATAAAAAAGGATGACTTACCTCTTTACCTTCTAACGAGAGCAAGCCGCCTTTACGTGCCTCATCCGCTAATCCGTAGATTTCATCAATCAAGGTATCCAGCGGGATACTCTTAAACATAAAAGCTTTCGCTGCTACTTTCCCTGCACTAAGAAACTTAGCCAAAGGGTATTGCATCAACACGACAAAGATAGAACCAACCAACACGATCAGTATTGATGGGACATTCACAAACATCCCAGCTGATCCACCGACAAAAATGGCGGAGATAATAACTATAAAAGATCCAACAAGTCCTATTAACGTTGCGATATCCACACACGTCTCCTAACAAAAAGCTATAATCAACCGATACATGCGTATGATTCTATACGAAAGAAAGACCAAGAATCACATCTTCTTGCGAGATATTTGTAATTTTCATTAACACGTCCTCGAACAGTAAGCTTTTTTCTGTTACAAAACATAGATTCAAAATAAGAGTAACCCCCATGTCCCGAAAAACAAGTGTTCGCCATTTTGAAGAAAACCTCGGTGAATTAGATACGCTCGTCGTTCAGCTGGAGTCGAATCAACTTTCTCTAGAAGAGGCGCTAAAAGCATTCGAAAAAGGTGTTAAACTAAGCCAAGAATGTCAGTTAGTTCTCACCCAAGCTGAACAAAAAGTTCAAATCTTACTTGAAAAACAAGATGGTGAGCATCTAGAACCTTTTGATCCGGAACTTAATTCGTGACTTTAGACGATTTTTCTCTTTATGCTCGTCGTCGAGTAGACAACTATTTAACGCAAAATTTAAGCCAATACGCTCCCGCAGCACACTTACAAAGCGCTATGTCTTACAGCTTATTTAATGGCGGCAAGCGTGTACGACCTATGCTCACTTATGCGGCGGCATCACTGTTCGGTGAAGCCAACGACTTAACCGACGCTAGCGCTGCCGCGATCGAATCCATTCACGCCTACTCTTTAATTCATGATGACCTTCCTGCAATGGACGATGATGATCTGCGCAGAGGCAAACCCACTTGCCATATACAATTTGATGAAGCGACCGCCATCCTCGCCGGCGACGCGTTACAGACGTTTGCCTTCGAGCTATTGAGTCTGACAACACACAAAAACACGAAAACTCAACTAAAGTTGATACAAGAACTTGTTCACGCATCCGGTCGACACGGTATGGTGACGGGGCAAATGATTGATTTATCAAATGTTGGGAAAAACATTGATATCAAAGCACTGGAACAAATGCACCAGCATAAAACCGGAGCATTGATTCGAGCCAGTATCCGCATGGGAGCCATAAGTACCGGCGCTCAAAACGAAAAAGATTTCGCTGCATTAGACGCCTATGCCAGCGCGATCGGATTGGCCTTTCAAGTTCAAGACGACATTATTGATATCACCAGTGACACAACGACGCTGGGTAAAACTCAATTCTCCGATGAAGAAGCAAACAAACCGACGTACCCTAAACTGCTTGGTTTAGAAGGTGCTCAGGCACTTGCCTTGAGTTTGCATGACCAAGCAATCACATCAATTTCACCCTTCGGGGATGCCGCTCAACCTTTAGTTGAGCTTGCGAACTATATTATTGGTCGTAACCACTGATATACTTACCCGCTATTTTTGATTAACTAAATGTGACCAAACCTGTGCCCATGTTCGAAGAGATACCTACTGCCAGACCCGACACACCGCTACTTGATCAAGTCGACTCACCAGCTGACTTGCGTGCCTTTAAAAAAGAGCAGTTGCCGGCGCTTGTCCGCGAATTACGCGAGTTCATGCTCTATAGTGTAGGGCAAACTGGTGGGCATTTTGGCGCTGGACTTGGCGTTGTAGAATTGACCGTTGCACTGCATTACCTTTACAACACACCAAACGACCGGATTGTTTGGGACGTCGGCCATCAAGCTTATCCACATAAAATCCTTACCGGTCGCCGAGACGCGCTACTGAATATTCGTCAAGAAAGCGGTATATCCGGTTTTCCAAAACGTGACGAAAGCGAATACGACACCTTTGGTGTTGGTCATTCCAGCACCTCTATCGGTGCCGCACTTGGTATGTCTCTAGCCGCTCGACAACTCAACACCGGACGCAAAGCGGTAGCCATCATTGGCGATGGCGCCATGTCTGCAGGTATGGCGTTCGAAGCACTCAATCACGCTGGCGATGTCAAAGCGGACATGTTGGTCATTTTAAATGACAACGAGATGTCGATTTCGAAACCAGTCGGCGCGTTATCTAGCTATTTCGCTCGCATTTGGGCGAGTAAAACCTACGACAACATCCGTAAAAGTGGTCAAAAAGTTTTCTCTGGGCTTCCCTCCGCTCTTGAGCTAGCTCGCAAAGCTGAAGAACACATGAAAGGCATGGTATCGCCGGGCATGATGTTTGAAGAACTAGGTTTTAATTATATTGGCCCTATTGATGGTCATGATATGGACCATTTATTGACAACCATCGCCAATTTAAAAGACCGTTCTGGCCCTCAGTTTTTGCACGTTATCACAAAAAAAGGCAAAGGCTTTGAACCAGCAGAAGGCGATCCGATTGGCTATCATGCCATCAATAAAATAGAACCTGACCCAAAGCCTAACAACGAAAAAAGCAAACTACCAAAGTACTGTAATGTCTTCGGAACTTGGGTGTGTGATGCCGCCGAGCAAGACAACAGGCTTGTCGCGATCACACCAGCAATGAAAGAAGGTTCCGACCTTATTGAATTCGCAGAGCGCTTCCCTGACCGATACTTCGACGTCGCCATCGCAGAACAGCATGCTGTAACTTTAGCGGCTGGAATGGCTTGTGATGGTGTAAAACCGGTCGTTGCTATCTACTCAACCTTTTTACAGCGCGCTTATGACCAACTTATTCACGATGTAGCCTTGCAAAACCTTGACGTACTGTTTGCCATTGATCGTGCAGGATTAGTGGGCGAAGACGGTCCGACTCATGCTGGCGTTTACGACTTAACGTACCTACGCTGTATTCCAAACATGGTTGTGATGGCGCCGTCTGACGAAGACGAATGCCGTAAAATGCTGCAAACAGGGTATGAGTACCAAGGTCCTGCGGCGGTTCGCTACCCTCGTGGAACCGGCCAAGGGGTAACAATTGAGCCAACGCTGTCGACGCTGGCTATTGGTAAGTCTCGTACCTTACGAACAGGCCAGTCTGGCATTGTCATCTGTGGTTTTGGTCGTCCAACTTACGACGCACTAAACGCCGCCGAAAGCCTAGATGCCACGTTATTAGACATGCGCTTTGTGAAACCCATCGATGAAGCCGCCTTATTGGCGCAACGCGATGCCAAGCTCATCGTGACAGTGGAAGAGAACGCTATCATGGGTGGTGCAGGCTCTGCAGTAAGTGAGTTTTTACTGGCGAACAACATTACCATTCCAACGCTTCAACTTGGTTTACCGGATCAATATGAAGAGCACGCCAGTCATGCGTCCATGTTAAAACGCGTCGGACTGGATGCTGACGGTATTTTGCTCAGTATCCAAGACAAACTAAAAAACAATTAACCTACTCTTCTCACCATAAGGCCACGCTTGTATTGACGATAAGCGTGGCTTTTTTATTTCAAACAGCGTTTCGCTTCATCTAACACCGTGTGAACTCGACTTGGTAACAGCTTGTTTCGATGCACGCCAAGATAAAGTGTCTCGGTAACCGATTTGGGTAATTGATTGACACAAATACTGTAGGGCTTATTAAAGGCCGCAATGGCATGACGAGGTAAAACGGTAAAGCCTAATCCCATGGCAACAGGTTCAAGAATTAAGCTAATTTGATTACAAAAACCCGATCGCTCGAAAGTTTGCCCTTCCTCAAATTCAGGGTAATTTGCTCCCAGCAGTAAACCAGCGTGATAAGCCCCATCAGGATGATCAATAAAACCTAATGCTTGTAATTGCGCCCAACTTGGTGATTGAACAGTGTGAGGCGTCACCAAAAGCAACTCCTCCTCTCCTATCGGCTGAATGTGAACCTCATTCATCATCGATGAACTGGTCATGAAACCAATATCTACTTTGTGTTCAGAAATCAATCGTTCGACTTCTCGATTTGGCGCGAAACGATAATCTATGACCAACTTGGGGTGTTTCTTTTGCAGAAGCAGCAATTGTTGATACAACTTAAGGCCAACACTGCCCGGCGATACCACACGCACCAATCCTTCAAAGGCAGGATCATCTCCAACATGCTTTTCAAGCTCGGCTAAACCACTCAGAACGATTCGTCCCTCTTGATATAAACGCTCGCCAGCATCCGTCAAGGTAAACTGTTTACCATGACGAATTAATAACGGCCGCCCAAGTTGTTCTTCTAGTTTACGAACATGCTGACTGACACCAGATTGCGTCATATTTAACTGCTCAGCAGTACGAGTAAAGTGCGAAACGTCAACCAAAGTACAAAAACTACGCAACCAAAGTGGATTGATCATTACAAAATATACTCATAGACATTTCAAACGATAATTTTACTTAATGCTTATGGATTTGTAACCTACAGAAAATCTCAACAAAGGAAAAAATCATGAGCAATGTTTACCCACGCAATTTTTCACATATTGGTATTTCTGTACCGGACCTAGACAAAGCCGTCGAGTTTTACACGCAAGTCATGGGATGGTATTTAATTATGAAACCCACAGACATCACAGAAGACAAAAGCCCTATTGGTGAAATGTGTACTGAGGTTTTTGGTGGAGGCTGGGAGAAATTTCGTATCGCCCACTTATCAACAGGCGACCGAGTAGGCGTCGAAATATTTGAATTTAAAAACCAAGTTAACCCAGAAAATAATTTTGAGTATTGGAAAACAGGCATCTTTCATTTTTGCGTTCAAGATCCAAATGTCGAAGAACTGGCAGAACGTATTGTTGCTGCGGGCGGTAAAAAGCGTATGGAAAAACCTCGTTATTACTATCCTGGCACTAAGCCTTACCGCATGATTTACATGGAAGACCCATTCGGTAATATTCTAGAAATCTACAGCCACAGCTATGAGCTTATATACAGTGAAGGCGCTTACTAAATAGAACACTACAAGAGCTCGATGACATGGAACTCATCAAGCTCTACTTTTTATTTAGGCGCCGCGTGGCGCAAACATAATGATCGCCATTCCTAACAGTGCCACACCAGACCCAATCATATCCCACGTCGTTGGGCGAATACCGTCTACAACCCACAACCATAAAACAGCCATGAAAATATAAACGCCACCGTAGGCTGCATACACTCTTCCAGAAGCGGTTGGATGCAATGTCAGCAACCAAGCAAATACAGCCAAACTTAAGGCCGCTGGCACCAATAACCAAATGGGTTTGCCTTCACGCAACCAAAGATAAGGCAAGTAACAACCGACAATTTCTGCCAGTGCTGTCACCATAAAAAGACCCACTGTTTTTAACTCAGGCAAAAGAAGATTCCCATTCATATTGACAAACGACATCGCCAACACGTTAGCAAACGTGCCAGGGTAATAACATGACTCCCGCCATCATACCCTCTCTTCGCGTTCTAATCAGAAAGGACTTGCTGCTCTTTTTTGTCGATGCGTTTATTACTTAAATAAATCATTGTAACCGCAGCGACTAATAACAAAATCGCAAAGTATCGGTAATCATCCAAAGGAATGATTTTATTCTCTAACCAACCAAAATGGTCTATCAACAAGCTCATGATTAACTGACCGGAAATGGTACACACTGTCGCGGCAGCAATACCAATTTTAGGCACAGCAAAGACCACAATTAACATGTACATTACGCCAAATAAAGCGCCGCTAAGTTGCCACTTAGGCGCACTAAAAAGAGAGACTTCATGATTCGATTCAAAGAAGAAAAACAACAAGAACGAAATCGCAAAGCCAATTACAAAAGTCAGCCAAGCGCTGGCAATCACACCAACATTATGACCAAGACGTCCATTAATGGAAGATTGCACAGACAGAGCAATGCCACCCAATACCAACATAAAAATTGCAAAAAATACGGTCATCATTCTACTCCTGACTCAACAACCAAAGGGCGGCTAAAATCATTACTAACGCCAAAGCTCGATACGGGTCAATCCCGCGCTTTTCACTGCCCAACAAACCATAATGATCAATCACCAGACTCATGCCGATTTGTCCTAACAAAACACTCGTCATCGTCATACCGACACCGATAATCGGTGTGGCTATAGTCAGAAAAACCACATAAATAGGTCCTAATACACCGCCAGTAAGCAACCATTTAGGCTGCTTAAATAGCTCAGGTAAATTTGGCTTAGCAAAGAAAATCATAATCAAGGACAGCAATATTGAACCAATCATAAAAATAGCCAATGTCGCTGAAAAATGTCCGGCTAACTCACCTAATGGCCCCAAAAGACCAGCCTCAACTGACAACCCCATGCCCGCCGCCAACACCAAGAGATACACCACAATTTGCATACTTTTATTCCGCTCGTTTTCGTTGCGAACATTGTTGATTGATGCTTAAATTAAATCAATAACATAGATGACAAGTGATAATTGCATTATGAGCATCAAACCTCTTAGGGTGTTTCTTTCCGTTGCTAAAACCGGCAGCTTCGTTGCGGCAGCACGGGAGTTGGAGTTACCGCCCTCCTCGGTTTCTCGGTACATTTCCAGCCTGGAAGAAGAGCTCGGCCAACGCCTATTTTATCGACACACTCGGGCCGTAAAACTGACCGAAGTGGGCGACTATTACTTCGCCGAAGTCAGAGAAGCATTAACCAGTTTAGATCTAGCTACGGAGCAGGTAAAAGGCTCCCTTCTTACACCTCAAGGCAACTTAAACATCAATGCGCCTGTGTCATTTGGCCGATTGCACTTATCCCAATTAATCTGCCAGTTCCAACAACGCTACCCTGACATTAATGTTGAATTGATGCTTACCGATGCCTACGTTGATCCTGTCGCTAATGGTTCTGACATTGTTATTCGCATTGGTGGCTTTGAAGACTCTAGTCTGAATTACCAAACCATTGCTGACGAACAATTCGTACTCTGCGCTGCACCAAGCTATTTAGAAACCATAAAAGAACACACTAAGAATCTATCCCAGCCTAAGCAATTGCTCGACTTTAATTGTTTGGTGTATAAGGGTAATAACGGGCGTCGCAACTGGTTCTTTCGACAAGAAGGCAAACCAGCATTTGAATGCATCGAAGTCACTGGCAACCTATGCAGTAATAATGCCGATATATTGGTACAAGCGGCGTTGGCTGGCCAGGGGATTATTTTATTTCCACGCTGGTTGGTGTTTCAATATTTGGCTACAGGGGAGTTAGTTACCTTGCTAGAAAGCTGGGAAGGATCGGAACGGGACACACCGCAAAGTATTTATGCGCTATACCCTGGCAATCGAATGAAGTCGTCAAAGGTTCTGTATTTTCTGGAATTTATGTCCGAATTTTTTGGTCATTCTGATCCGTATTGGGGTAAACGCCCCCAACCGACAACATAAAAAAGAGGCGGACACACAAGGTATCAGCCTCTGCAATTTTTCTTCTGCCTTATCTTGCCGTGATCACGTCCATCACTAGCTTACCGTCTACTTTGATTGGGCCATCTTCTTTCGCACCCAAGGTGTATTCAAAAATACCGGTTTTCATACCACCAGCTTCGCCATGTAACATCAACATTAGCATATCTCCGGACTTAACTGGTTCAGTCAGAATGGCGGCAACATCATGGTTTTTGCCTTTTTTAAGTGGCGCATACGCAACAACAGGACCTGGTTTTTTAGACTTGTCAGTACGGTGAACAACCAACCAGCCGTTGCTTTCCGCCATTATCATATCGGCACTGACTGTTCCACCAGACACATCCTGATCACTGCCTTTAACCGCTAGTTTGCCATTCATTCCACTAGCCAATACCGCGCCAGTCATTGCTAAAATACCGAAAACAAGAGTAATGCGTGCAAGTGTGTTTTTCATAATAAACCTCTAAATTGTGTCTCGTTGAAATAGCATGATTTTGTTTCACATCTTTAGCTACGGGAGCACTCTGAAAAAGTTTCAGAAAATAGAGATTTAACATTTTCTTTGTATTACTCAGGCAATGATCTACTCAGATCACAAAGACGTTGGATACAATCTGCCATGAATAGCAGGACCCGTTGGCACCCCTGTCGGTGACCCGCCCATTGGTTCGACACTAATACCAAACGTTGCATGACGAATGATCGCAGGATCATAGTCAATTTTCTTCTGTATCGGATTGGCAACATTCGCTAGCAACCCTAAAGAACGCGGTGCTGGGCCAATGTCATCAGATTTAATCCACAACTGATAGGTTTTGCCAGCTTGGCCTTGAGCCATCACAGGACGAACCGTAAGCTGGCGAGTATTAATATCGAGCGACATAATAAAAGCTGGCTGGCTATCATCCGCTTGAAAAACAGCAACAAAAGGCGCATTCGCTTGAACTGTCGGCTCAATAGTCGGATTCACAACCATAAAGACAGCAAGACATGCGGCAATGGCCGATGCACCAAACGCCGTAAAACGCCAGCGTTTCAATTTCACTCTCATAGCATCCATCTCAACCACAACAGGCGACGCCTTTGCAGATTCGCTCTTTTCACTCGCGATTTTTTTCTCAGTATTTTTCTCGGTACTTTTCTCGGCACTTTGATCAAGCTTGATCAAAATCTCGTCGAACAAGCCTTCTCTTGGCTCTGCATCCTGTACATATTCGTTTAATCCAGCAAGATGCGCCTGCCATCTGACAATCGCTTGGTCAAGCAATGGATCACTTTCTCGGCGCACTTCTACTGCGTCGCGCTCAGTCTTTTCTAAAGTACCAAGCACATATTCTGCTGCCAACGTGTGGATAGAGGTTTCTTCATCGTTATTCATAGATTCATACAACCTTGCAGCTGTTTAATGCCGCGATGCAGCCAAGTTTTAATCGTCCCTAACGGTTGATTAAAACGCTCGGCAAGCTCCTGACGAGAATCTCCGTCTAAATAAGCCGCCTTAATCATCTCTGATCTAGGCGATTCGAGCCCAGCTAAACAAGCCTCTAATGTTAATAGTTCTCGACTCTTAGCAAAAGAGTCGTCTGGCGTCATAGAATCATCGGCTATCAAGTCAAAGTCCACATCGATATCGCTATCGGGGAGTTGATTTTTTCGCACTTCATCAATAGTACGATTGCGTGCAATCGTCGCCATCCAAGTAATTGGTGAGGCAACACGGGTATCATACGCCGATGCCTTTTCCCATATCCTTAGATAAACCTCCTGTAATACTTCTTCGGATAAGGACTGACGCTTTAAGATACGGTAAACAATACCAAAAAGTTTCCGGTGAGTGGCTTGATATAATTCAGAAAAAGCGTGACGGTCTTCTTGAGCTACTCTACTGAGCAAGTGCGCCAGTGATTCTGTCGTGTGTTGTTCTGACAAAGAAGATTCATTCATAAGAAAATAGCAATGAAATATCCATTAGTTAATATTTTAACGGGCGTTGCTTGCATTGACGTTTGAAGGTTATAAAAATACCAACCCTTAAACTTCATCAACAACCGCAAGACGTGCAAAGCCTAGCGTTGCTTATATTGAGTTGGGCAGTAGCCTCTGCTCACACTAGACGATCTAAGCAGTAAATGCTTCGTTTTTCGCCCGCTGGCACGCTCTCGCCACAATTTAAAACTACTGAGTTTTAAGCTCTTTCGCATGAGTTTGATAACCGCTTGCTCATTCAAACCAAACTGGTGTTCAATCGCTTCAAATGGCGTTCTATCTTCCCAAGCCATCTCTAATATTCTTGATTGTTCGTCTACACTAAACTGCATACCGCTTCCCTAAACTTTATCGTTATAGAGAGCTCTTACGTCAATAAATACTTTTCAGTTCAGTAAAAATGAGTAAATCCACTTATCTATTTTTTTATTCCCTCTTGCACAACCCAATACATATAAACGATAATCATTTGCAACTAAATTACATCTCACTTTTTATGCTAACTGAAGCCGAAATCCCCCTAAAACAAAACCATACCCTTCAACAAGGACTCACCAGTAAACGGATGATAATTCCAATGGCACTTGTCATGCTTTGGCTTATTCCGAGTTTACGTGACATCGTCTACTCCGTATTGGCTGACGCCTTTTTGCAAGTCTCTGCTTTCGTAGCACTAACACTCGCGCTCTATTACGGAATAAGCCACAACTTAAACGCCACGCCTCTACAGCATTGGATGCGGAAGAAACCTTATCGCGAGATCGTTTTTGCCGGCCTTATGGGCGTTTTACCTGGATGTGGTGGCGCGATTGTCGTGATTACTCAATATACCCAAGGGAAAATAAGCTTCGGCGCGGTGGTCGCTGTCCTCACTAGCACAATGGGAGACGCGGCATTCTTATTGATCAGTCAACAACCAAAAGACGCGGTCATCGTGTTGTCAATTAGCATCGTGGTCGGAATCGTGTCAGGTCTTGTGACGGATTCTTTTTTGCCCGCACCAAAACAAGAACTTGTTCACTCAGCCAGTCAAAGAGGCACAATATCACTGCCACATCCAAGTCTTTTTGGCATCTGGGTCAGCCGTATAAGCATCGTATTTTGGTGCCTACTCATTATTCCTGCCAGCGCCATCGCCCTGCTTCTTGCCATGCAATACAACGTCAATGATTTACTGGGGCTACCAGATAAATCGATAAAATACCTTGGCGCCATTGCCGGTTTTATATGCTTATTGCTGTGGGCGTTGTCCGCTAAAAATGATCGCTATTCTGAATTAACAAAAGAAAATGATAATACGCTTCCCAAACATTGGATTCGAAAAGTCGCTCAAGACACACAATTTGTAACAAGTTGGGTTGTCGTCGCGTTTATCCTGTTCGAACTCATCCTCCTTTTTGTTGGTGATGGCCTACTCAACTCATTAAAACTATTGGGCAGCACGACTGTATTCTTTGCGACCATGGTTGGCCTATTACCCGGCTGTGGTCCACAAATCATGGTGACTGGCCTTTACCTACAAGGCGCAATTCCCTTGTCGGCACAAATAGCCAATGCAATCAGTAACGACGGCGACGCACTCTTTCCCGCCATCGCTCTGGCACCAAAAGCGGCGTTAATCGCCACGGTGTATTCCACTGTTCCCGCCTTAATGGCAGGATACACATACTATTGGTTGGTTGAATCGGTCTAGCGTCTAAATGATAATCTATACCAACACTTGTCGTGTGTTAGCAATGTAGTTATGAACCTGATCCTCAATATCAGGGTCAACCATGGTTTTTGGACGACAACTGTTAGGGCAAGCCATATTCGGGGTTGTGCCAAACAATCGACAGATTAATGGACGATCGTCATATACCTCACAACCATTAGGCCCCAAATGCACGCAGGTAAAATCCTCTAATGCTGCATCATGTTCAGCGTCTGTTTTCACTGGGAGATTCGAGATTTCTTCTGAAGACGTCGTTACTGGACCGCAGCAATCGTGGCAACCCGGTGTACATTCGAACGATGGTATATGCTCGCGCAGGCGCACTATGATGTCTCGGTTATTATTCATTTATACTCTCTACTTTATAACTGCTTAGCCTTATTGCTCTCTATCTGTCCCAATTTTCTATGGGCATCATGTCATGGTTTATCCGTTTGTGTAATGATACAACCTAACATCATAAAATAAGCGTTAGTGGCCTATATCGTTATTAACATCGTTTGTTTTTCGTAATGGATTTAGTCATCCATCATTTGAGTGAGTTTTATGCAAATAATTGAAGTATTGGTTGAATGGGTCTACCTCCATTGGGTCACCATCATCGTTATTTTGCACGTTTCCTTATCGTTTTTCACATCGTTACATGTACTATTATTTAAAGAAAATGAACGTACCTCACTGGCTTGGATTGGCCTTGTCATATTTTCGCCCGTTATCGGAAGTCTTTTTTATTGGTTGTTTGGAATAAATCGCATCAAGCGTTTAGCGCAAAAAAAACACCCTAAAGCGTCTAAACAATATTGCCGACTCTCGAAAAAAATCAATAAATTCAATCAGCTACCCAAACATTGGAATTCAGCTATCATTGCAGGATATAACATTCATCCTATAAATTACGTCGCTGATAACCGAGTTGAACCGCTCATTAATGGAGATGTAGCCTACCCTTCAATGATTGAATCAATTAAAAACGCAAAACTTCATGTTGTCTTATCAAGTTATATATTTGATTACGATTCACTTGGACGCCAATTTGTTAACGCGTTAGCAGAAGCTCATCAACGAGGCGTTATTGTGAATGTTTTGCTGGATGGCATTGGCATTGGCTACAGCTGGCACAAGTCAGACCGAGCGTTAAAAAAACTCGGGGTTAATACTGCCCGCTTTTTACCCGCCATTTCGTTGACAGGCATTCGCTTTATCAATCTAAGAAACCATAGAAAAATACTCAGTATTGATGGTGAAGTCGCTTACATTGGAGGATTGAACGTCAGTAAGAATAATCTGGTAAAATCTGCAACACATCCCATAGATGATGTGCATTTTAAAGTCACAGGTCCCGTGATTGACCAGATCAGTCAAGTATTTACAGAAGATTGGGGGTTTGCGACAGGTGAATTAATTCAATTCCCCCATTTTAACCCAAATACACTCGAACAAAAAAACAATCACTCCGTCGTTGCCCGAGTCATTCAAGATGGTCCTGATGAACACCATAATAGAATACGATGGACATTAATCAACGCATTAGTTTGCGCACAAACAAGCGTAAAAATCATAACGCCCTACTTTATCCCGGACCAAACTTTAATGACGTCGCTTCATGCCGCCGCATTACGAGGAGTGTCAGTCGAAATCATAGTACCTGAACACAGCAACATTCCTTTTGTCGACTGGGTGATGGAAGCCAATTTTTCAAGAATAATGGAACACGGTATACAGATATACAAAAACAAGCGGCCTTTTGACCACAGTAAAGTGGTCATTATCGATGATATTTGGTCCTTTATAGGTTCCACCAACTGGGACGCCAGAAGCCTTGAATTCAATTTTGAAATTAACCTAGAATGTTTTGATACGGGTCTTAATACACAACTAACCGAACTGTTTACTTTAAAGAAACGCAACGCAAGCCTCGTTATTGAGGATGAAATGGATAAATTGCCCATCTACAAAAAAATTCGTAATAACTTGTTTCGTTTATTCTCACCCTACCTGTAATGCAATGCGTAGCACCTTGCCATCATAATTTTTAATAAAGGCCCATATTCTCATGATTAAAAGTCGATATAGCAAAGTTGAGTCGCTTAAAATCATGGGCAGCGCGCCAAATCAGGCGCTAGGGCCAAACATCGAAATATTAGTGTGGAATGTTTTTAAATGTCGAAAAAAAGGCTGGTTGAAGGATTTTACAACGCTCATTCATGATAAAAATTTAGTTATCTTGCAGGAAGCCATTTTAAATTCCTCTTTCGACAACCTTTTTAATGCGTCATCAGAGCATCAGTGGATTATGGCGAGCAGCTTCATGAGCGTCAAAACCAGCATCGAAACAGGCGTTAAAACCGGATCAACTGTTGCGGCAGTAGAACATTATTTTTCAGCGTCAGCTCACGGCGAACCCATTACAAAAACAAAAAAAATGTTGCTGGCAACCGTGTATCCATTAGATCACCTTAAACAATCATTACTTGTTATCAATGTCCACGCGATCAACTTTGTTTCTTTCGAAAAGTTCAAAGCACATATGGATCAAATTTCTCTAACGCTGGAACATCATAATGGGCCCATATTATTAGCCGGGGATTTTAATACGTGGAATGGGAAAAGGTTAAAATATTTTAATGAACTCGCCACCTCGTTTTTGCTGGAAGAAGTGGAAATGACACGTCAGCCAAGACTAAACCATTTATTTCAGCACCTTGACCATATTTACTGTCGCGGATTAGAAACTGTCGATGCGCATGTGCATACGCAAATACATTCTTCAGACCACTACCCCATCAGCTTATCGTTACGCACATTGAGTCCAGCGGACATAAAACAACCTTAATGTACTATGTCGAAAACGAACTTAAAAAATTGTTGAGCATCAAAACCATCTGCGCACCTCTGCTTCATACTCGCGGTAAGCCTCACCAAACTTCTCTCGCATATGCCGCTCCTCTGGAGCGATTTGAAACCGGTTCATATAAATAACGAATGCTGGAAGCAGCACAAAACTTGCCAAATTGCTCAGAAACATTCCCCAAGCAATCAGAACAAGCAAGAACCCAGCGTACATCGGGTTTCGACTTATTCGATAGACTCCGCGAACTACAAGGCTAACGGATTGCTCTGGTACTCGCGGGTCGACGGTTGTGCCCGCTGACCGAAACTCCAATACGCCACGTAACGCAAAAGCAACACCAATTGCCGCAAACACTATTGCAACAAGCGAAGACACGGACAAAGTGAAGCCAAAACTCGGCACAGCAACCGCCAATGCCCACATAAGGCTTGCCGTCACAAACACCTGAACAACTGGTGGAATTTTTAACTCTAATGCCTGCATGATAACTCCTTTGAAGACCAATGCCGCCAACACGCGCCGCTTTGTAGTTGATTTTTTGTGGCAGTCTTTTTCGCCACAAAAAAGCGACGGAAAAGTTGCTCGCCGTTACTGGCATTGTTATAGCTTTTCAATTTTACTAAAAGAGTCTGCTAGCTTATGCAACTCCCCTGTTTCATGTAGCCATAAGAAGATCTCATCCAGAAACCTGCCCGACTCTTTAATGAACACCATTTGATCACCTAGCCCGTTACTAGCAATGGCCAGTGCATTTTCAGGGAAATTGCCAAAACCTCCACAGGACTTTGTTTCGCTAATGATGTGATTACAGGTACGAGACAAGCGCTTTCTATCTGAGGCATCTTTAATTGGGTAGAACTCCCAATCATCTTCTTCTATAGACGCTTCGCCACCATTATCAAGCTTCATAGCCTCACGGTATTCGTGCGGCAGTTTTAACCCAATTTCTTTTTCCGCATGAGCCAGCTGCTCTTCCGATAAATTAAAAGGCACACAGCCTCCTTAGCTATAACGCCCATAATAACAGGCTAAAAATTGTGGGCCAAAATGAGTGAGGCACGAGCGATAGCCCACTTTTATTTGTCCTGCTGCAATGACTTGTTAGGCGTACATTACCGAAATACTTTTCTATAAAAAGGTTTTCGCCCTGCAATATATATTTTTATATAAATGCTTCTGCCTTTCAAAAACGTATTACTCCAATTGAAATGATATTGTCCTCTAAAGGGTAGTGTTTTACTTGAATGCGCATCAATCCTAGAGTCACATGCATCAGGACCTGGTGATTCGAATTCTTCAAACTTACGAAATGGCCACCATCTTGAACAATAATGAAGCTCCCAATATTCTAGAATGATCGGTTTCGAAGATAAATTTCTAATAAGGATGTCGTTTCCTTGAATCGGATCAGAAGTAAAGTTATGACCGATATCTATACGGAAGCGATTACTCCAAATTTCCCAAACTTTTATACAAGCAAGTAAAGTTGATAAAATCGCACCCCACCATGCTATATAATTGACTCCTGAATCTGACATATTGCTCCTGTGTACGCCTAACATTTTGTTAATGCGCATGCGCGTTTAGACAATTTAAGAACTCTCTTTTTATGCCTGTAAGTCACTGATTTTAAAGCTATAAATACAGGCACAAGCAGAAGCCAAAGCTGAAAATATTCTTATCCATTGACACTAAAGGATTTTTTAATTTTTCACCAGTACAAAACACATACAACTGGTTTATTAAAAATAGTTAAACGTGCAAAAATGCGATCATTTCAAAAGTAGACTGTATATCTACCCATTAATTGCGTTTTGATTTTCATCCCGAAGAAATCAGTTCGACGCAACGAAGTTGCGCGACTTTATGGCATTTCAAAGTTATTGTTTGGCGATCTATCTCTCACCAAATAAACAATCTATGCCTTACGATAAAAGGAGCGTAGGAAGCAATCATGCTCTTATGAAGAAAAGGAGGCATTAAAGATCTTAAAGCGAATTTTTGCTTTCCTTTAAACCTAAGTTTTTGCGGCTCTGGGAAAAATTTACACGCTTAGCTTTTTTCTGAATTAAAAAAGCGTAAAAAAGGTCAGGGATACAAAGCGTTTGAATGGAACCTAAATTCCACGTCGGGCTAAAGCCTCGACCTACCCTAAACAAAGCAGAACACAGAAGAGCAATAACCCCATCTTCCGTCTTCCCCTTGAAGAAAGGGGAAGAAACTTAGAGCCTCGGTATTATCACTTTCTGCACTGTGTCCCAGATATAGTCAGTTCGACGCGACGAAGTTGCGCGACTTTATGGCGTTTCAGAGTCATTAACAGAAAGAATCTCTCGAACAGCAAGGCCAATCTATGCCTTACTGCCCCAGAGCGTCGCAATGCTATTTATCGATGAAGAAAATCAGGCATTAAAGATCTTAAAGCGAATTTTTGCTTTCCTTTAAACCTAAGTTTTTGCGGCTCTGGGCAAAAGTTACACGCTTAGCTTTTTTCTGAATTAAAAAGCGGAAAAAAGGTCGGGGATACAAAGCGTTTGAATGGAGCATAAATTCAGCGTCGCGCTAAAGCCGAACCCCACAATGAAAGCTTCGCTTTCTTCGCCAGGTTACGGTCGTGCCTCCTTCACCATGTCCCACAAGGCGTGGTGAAGGAAGGCGACTTTTACAATGTTTTTAGCGCTGCGGTTAATGCCGCCATTTCTTCATTCGTACCTATGGTAATCCGCAAGTAGTTACCAATGCGTGGTTTGTTACCAAAGTATCGAACGAGAATACCTTGGTCTTTTAGCGCAAGGTAAATTTTCTCGGCGTCTTTTTCTGGATGCGTAACGAAGACAAAATTAGTAGCCGATGGCAGTACGTTAAAACCAAGCGCTTCGAGATCTTTGACAGATTGCTCACGGGTGGCGATGGTTTTGTCGCAAATCTCTTTTAAATAGGCTTCATCTTCGACCGCAGCAGTAGCACCAGCCAAGGCGATACGATCCACAGGGTAGGAGTTGAAAGAGTTCTTCAAGCGCTCTAGCCCTTCGATCAACTCTGGATGACCCAATGCGTAACCAACGCGAATACCTGCCAAGGCGCGAGACTTAGACAAGGTTTGCACAACCAATAGATTTGGGTATTGGTTGATCAAGGTCGAAGCACTTTGAGCGCCGAAATCGACGTAAGCCTCGTCTACCAACACCACCACATCTGAGTTGGCTTTTAAAATGAATTCAATGTCTGCCAAAGAAAGGGCTTTGCCTGTTGGTGCATTTGGATTGGTCACAACCACACCCGATACATCTAGATTTTGGTAATCCGCTGGTACAATGTCGAAATTATCGTTGAGTGAAATTAGCTTCGGTTCAATACCATATAAACCCGCATAGACTTTATAGAAGCTATAAGTAACGTCGGCAAACGCCAATGGTTTACCACCAGCAAAATACCCCATAAAGGCTAACGCCAATACTTCGTCTGAGCCGTTGCCGATAAATACTTGATTCGCTTCTAGCTGGTAGCTTTTTGCCAACGCATTTTTCAGTGCGCTGCCGTTTGGATCTGGATAAAGACGTAAACGCTCACTGACTTCAGCCGCCATAGCAGCTAATGCTTTAGATGACGGCGCGTAAGGACTTTCGTTGGTATTTAGTTTGATGTATTTTTTATCTTGCGGTTGCTCGCCTGGCACGTAAGGGTCAAGAGAAGCGATTTTATCTGTCCAAAAACGACTCATGGAGTGCTCCATTATTCTTCATAAAAGAGAGAGTTCAAACAAAAGAAGGCCTCAATTGAGGCCTTCTTTACGTTTTCCTATATGGCCTAAGGTTAATCTTGAGGGCGCATATGAGGGAATAACAATACGTCACGTATCGAAGGTGCATCAGTAAACAACATCACCAAGCGATCGATACCAATACCTTCACCAGCCGTTGGTGGTAAGCCGTACTCAAGCGCATTAATGTAGTCTGCATCGTAATGCATTGCTTCATCATCACCGGCGTCTTTTTCAGCAACCTGACGCTTGAAACGTTCAGCTTGGTCTTCTGGATCATTTAGCTCCGAGAAACCGTTAGCAATTTCACGTCCGCCCACGAAGAATTCAAAACGGTCTGTAATGAAATCATTATGGTCATTACGACGCGCCAATGGAGAAACTTCCGCTGGGTACTCTGTAATGAAGGTTGGTTGATCCAGTTTGCTTTCAGCCGTTTCTTCGAAAATCTCTGTCCAAAGTTTGCCCAAGCCCCAAATCGGTTTGACGTCGATTTTTAGATTCTTCGCGACCGCTGTTGCACTTTCTAATGATTCAAGATCTGCCGCAGTTAATTCTGGGTTGTAATGAAGAATAGACTCCAGCATGGTCATGCGAACAAATGGTACGCCAAAGTCGTATTCAGACCCTTGGTACGTCACGATTGTTGTGCTCAATACTTTTTCAGCAACATCACGCAACATGGCTTCTGTCAGGTCCATTAGATCGTTGTAATCCGCGTATGCTTGATAGAACTCGATCATGGTGAATTCTGGGTTATGGCGAGTCGACGTTCCTTCGTTACGGAAATTACGATTAATCTCGAACACACGCTCAAAACCACCCACAACTAAACGTTTTAAATAAAGCTCAGGCGCGATACGCAAGTACATGTTCATGTCCATGGCATTATGATGCGTCACGAAAGGACGCGCCGTGGCACCACCTGGGATCGTTTGTAGCATTGGCGTTTCCACTTCCATGAAACGTCGATCTTCTAAGAAGCGACGAATGGTAGAAATGATTTTTGAACGCATCTGAAACGTAGCGCGAGACTCTTCGTTTACAATCAAATCAACGTAACGCTGGCGATAACGCATTTCCATATCAGACAAACCGTGATGCTTGTCTGGCAGCGGACGCAGTGATTTGGTTAGTAGTTGTGCTTCTTGCATGTCTACATACAAATCGCCTTTGCCAGATTTATGCACAGGACCAGAAATACCAATGATATCGCCCAAATCCCATGTTTTTTGATCCGCAAGTAATTCAGGAGACAAGGCTTTACGGTTTACGTAGGCTTGAATTTGTCCTGTCATGTCTTGTAGCAACATGAACGCGCCACGGTTACGTACAATACGACCGGCGATGCTGACTTTATGATCTTTTTCTTCCAATGCTGGCTTTTCAATGTCACCAAATTCCGCTTGTAAATCCGCTGCGTAAGCATTGGGACGGAAGTCATTTGGGTACGCATTGCGCTCTGTACGAATGGCCGCCAATTTAGCGCGGCGCTCCGCTACTAAACGGTTGTCATCAGATTGTACGGTAGATTCTGTGTTATTTTCGTTAGCCATGATTTTGCTATCTGCTCTTATAAATTTTTCAAAATGGGACGGCGCTTTATAGGCCCTGCTTTAAACTTGCAACGATAAACTGGTCTAAGTTGCCATCCAGCACGGCACCCGTGTTGGAGCTTTCTACACCAGTACGCAAATCTTTGATACGCGATGCATCCAATACATAGGAGCGAATCTGACTGCCCCAACCGATATCGGATTTGCTGTCTTCTACCGCTTTGGCGGCTTCGTTACGTTTCATCATTTCAAATTCGTACAATTTAGCGCGAAGCTGCTTCATCGCAAAGTCACGGTTAGCGTGCTGTGAACGCTGGTTTTGACATTGCACAACGATGTTTGTTGGTATGTGAGTAATACGTACCGCCGAGTCGGTGGTGTTTACGTGCTGACCACCTGCACCAGATGAGCGGTAAGTGTCGGTACGAATATCAGCCGGATTGATATCAATCTCGACGTTATCATCGATCTCAGGCGATACGAAAACAGACGCAAAAGACGTATGACGACGATTACCTGAGTCAAAAGGTGATTTACGTACTAAACGATGTACACCCGTCTCAGTGCGTAACCAACCAAAAGCGTAGTCGCCTTCAAAGCGAATGGTCGCAGATTTAATACCTGCCACATCGCCAGCGGACACTTCCATCAGTTCGACATTAAAGCCTTTGTCTTCTCCCCAGCGTAAATACATGCGCAATAGGATATTGGCCCAGTCTTGCGCTTCGGTACCACCGGAGCCAGACTGAATGTCTAAGAAAGCGCTGCTTTCGTCCATCTCTTTGGAAAACATGCGACGGAACTCCAACTTAGCCAACAGAGCATCAAGCTCTTCCAGCTCAAGTCGAACCGCTTCCACGGAATCTTCGTCGTTATCTTCGACCGCAATGTCCAACAGCTCTTTGGAATCATTTACACCTGATTCCATACTGTCTAGCGTTTCTACAACGGCTTCTAATGAGGCACGTTCTTTACCTAGTTTTTGGGCATAGTCTGGATCGTTCCAGACCTCTGGATCTTCCAGTTCACGGTTAACTTCTTCTAGACGTTCTTTCTTTGACTCGTAGTCAAAGAAACCCCCGTAGGGTTAAAGCACGAGAAGAAAGGTCTTTTATCTTTGAAACTATCGGGTTTATTTCCATATTGGCGTCAATTTGCTATAAACAGTGTGGATAAAGGTGATTCGGAATTGTAACGAATTTACTCGCAGCATAAAATGCCATTCGCTACCCAATGATGGAAAAACAGACCATTTTTTGTGGGCCTTGCTATCAAATGGAGTCAATATGGATAAGCCAACCGTTTCAGTCGCCATACTGGGACAAACTTATAAGATAAATTGCCCTAAAGGGCACGAAGCTGATTTGAAAGAAGCGGCGGAGTATTTGAATAATCAAATGCGCGAAATTAAGGCCGGTGGGAAAATCGTCGGACTTGAAAAAATTGCTGTACTTGCAGCATTGAATATTACTCACGATATGCTTTCTAATCAAAAATACGCACGCTCTAACGAGCAACAGTTGCGAGAGCTGACGTCGCAGCTCGATGCAGCATTAACACATCAAACAAAGTTGGTTAATGAATAATCACTTGTGGTTTATTCTTTGATCTACTTTTTTGATTGCAAGCGCAGAACACGAATTTTCTTCATACAGTGCAGAAAACGAATGAGACTACAGAGTGATTTACACAATGAATTACCTTATACTGGAGTTCGTTTCCTGGGTTGTTCGAAGCGGCTTAACGCCCTTGAGCCTATGAGTAATACCCCGGAGAGAGCCTGTTGGTTTGGTGTGCATGTCCGTGCGTCGGAAAGCCTAAAAAGTCACAGTTCTTTCCACCTTGAACCACTGGGTTCAAGGCCAATAGCCGACACGGCAACTTGGGAAACTCTTTTATGACCTCACATCTAGATTCTAGACAAACACTTCGTCGTCAATTACGCCAAGCCAGAAGAAGCTTATCGCCAGAGCAGCAACTCAGCGCCGCTAAAGCGCTACTCAACTGTTTTCAAGAACAGCTTAGCAACCCCCAAATAGTTGATGCCAAACGCATTGCACTTTATTTATCGAACGATGGCGAAATCTCACCTCATCTATTATGCGAATATTTTTGGCAACAAAATATTCAGACTTATCTCCCCGTCATCCAAGGCAAACAACTCACTTTTGCACTTTACTCTGCCGATACGATTTGGCAAGAAAATGTCTATGGTATTAACGAACCCATCACGACGAATTATCTTTCAGGGAGTGAACTGGACATTGTATTGTTACCTTTAGTTGGATTTGACTCAGAAGGCGGGCGCCTTGGTATGGGGGGTGGTTTCTATGACAGAACCTTTGCTAATAAAAGAACAGATGAAGCACCACTACTGATAGGCTTAGCACACGATTGCCAGCACGTTAACAGCCTACCAGTGGAAGGTTGGGACGTGCCATTGCAAGCAATTTTAACCCCAACGCACGTTATTCCTGTTTAATCCTATGATCGTGTAGTGCTAAAAGGCAAAGCCGTAGCCGACAGAAAAATACAAGCTTCGGGGTAAAGTACCACCATCACCGTCGCTAAATTTTTCTAGTCCATAAGCGAGGTCAAAGTCTAGACGCCTAAACAAAGTCGCCCCTACCGTCGCATAACTCAATTTACTGCCTGCATGATTTTTTCGGTAACCGACACGAATACCTGGAAAAAGAAGGTTATCGCTAAAGTAAGAGAGAGAAATCACCTTCCATTGATATTTATCCCCAACAGGGTCAGCAACGGAGTTCACATCATAGGAACCAGCAAGAGACCAATTCTGATTGGTCGACATTACCGCCGCATCTAAGGTCAGCTGAGATTTCATTTTGTAGGTTTCTTTTAGCTCTAATTTACCCTCATCGGATAAGCGTACCGATGCATTGCAACTGATTAAATCGGAGCCCGACAAGCCACTGCAATTGCCTAACTCGCCAAAATCAAATTCAGGCTCATTAACATTTGCCAATGAAGCGCCCAGTTGATAATTCGGAGCGGCCCAAATAGCACCAAGATCTAGACTAACACCGGTTTCGACATTTTTTCTTTCCAATAAAAAGTCACCAAATCCATCATCAGCATCGTCACTTTCATCGGTCAATACAGACAATTTTTTATTCAATGCGATGTTATGAACATTAACTCGACCACCTAGAATTAACGCTCCGCTAACGGGCCGACCAACAACTTGGCTATAACCCAGACCAAAGCGATAATCTGTCGCTCTTTTCACATAAAGCGAGGTATCAGAACTCAAATCCGAACCTACTACAGAGATGTCATCCGCTAAAACACTAGCACGACTCACCAACGAAGCACTTGCATCCAGCATAAACGCCCCACGATTACGGGTTTTATAAATGATAGGCATAAAGGGCACTTGCACTGAACCAGAGAATTTAACATATGCTGTATCGCCTATTTCATTAATGATGGCTTCAGCTCTCTCTTTTGCGGCAGCAGCCTCACCCGCGCTATAGTCCTTTCGATCTAAGATACCTTCTAGCTCATCAACTTTATCGTTCAGGTCGCTAATCTCTCCCGTTTCATAACCTAAACTCAACGGACCTAAAAAACCAACACGGAAGCTTTCAATATTGGTCATAAGATAAGGAGCTGCAGGGTTAGCTAATGAGGTAATTAATGATTGTCGGTTCGCGTAGCCACCTAAAACCGTGCTAGATCCTATTGGCTGATAAATGGGTATGGATGCCATCACACTAGAGCTCAGTATAGCCATACTAAAAGTCGCTAAATACTTCTTCATTAACTTGCCTGAATCAATTTATAAGATGCGGCCCAGTAAGTAAAAATAAAAAAGCCGATAATGTAATATTATCGGCTTTCTATTTATTAACTTTAATGGATTATCAAAACGCAGTGTCGTAACCAAGTGAGAAGTACGCACTACGAGGCATTTCATCCCCGTCTTCGTCTTCAACGGTCTCTAGAGCAACCCCAAGGTCAATATTCAAACGTTTCAAAACAGTCAAACCAAACGTCGCATAACTCAGCTCGGTACCAGCTAGATTTTGACGATAACCAGCACGAAGGCCTGGAATGTAGTGTGAATCACCATAGTAAGACACAGACGCAACAGCCCATTGGTATTCATCACCCACTGCATCCTTTACCTCATTGGCATCATAAGACATCCCTAAAGTAACTTGTTTGCCTTTCGTCGACACAGCAAAATCCACCGTGCTTTGCATTTCCATTACGTATTTGTCTGACGCACTTATATTATACTTATCTGAAGCAGCGTTCGTGGTGATAGGAGCTCCATCAAACTCAGGCTCATTGATATTCGCAAGCGTCAAACCCACTTGGTAATAGTTAGACACCCAAACTGCGCCTAAATCAATACCAACGCCTGTACTACTAACCGCATCATCTGAAATAGAATCGGAAATGGCATCACCAGCATCGATACTATCATCATCCAACCTTACCAAGGCACGCCCCATTGAAATCTGGTGAATGTTAGCTTTTGCGCCACCGACTAGCATACCGTGAGAGTTTTCCCACATAGCCTGACTGTAACCTAAACCAATTTGAAAATCCGTTGCCGTTTGAGCATAAAAAGATGTGTCAGACGCTAAACCATCATTTGTTCCATTAACAGCAACTTTATCTGCCAATAAATTTCCTTTGGCAACACCAGAAATGCTGGCATCCAACATGAAAGCACCATTATCTTTGGTTTTATAAATCACCGGCATAAAAGGCACTTGCATGCTCAGGGTAGTCTTCACATACGCACTGTTGCCAATTTCATCAAGAATGTCATTGGCACGATTTTTATTAGATACTGCGTTGATTGCATTGGCATTATCAATAAGGCCTTCAATCTCTTCAACTTGATCAGCCAAGTCACTGACATCCCCCATTTCTACGCCGACACTAAGCGGACCAAGAATACCAAAACGAAAGTTATCGTCATCCTGCTGATTGACCATGATAAAAGGTGCCGCTGGATTACCAAGCGCTGTAGACAATGCTCTTTGGTTTGGCGCACTGCTTAGCGTGAAGCTAGAACCTGTTGGTTGGTTAACGGGCATCGCCGCCATCACAGTAGTACTTAGCAAACTCATAGAGACAATTAGTAGCTTTTTCATGATTCTATCCTTTATAAATCAAAACGGCGTAACAACAGTAAGAAAATATTACATTTGGAGTAATTGTAAACCCATTTTTTACACATTTACTACTAAAAATAGACACTATATCGAATGATGAAATCCCATTGCGATCAATAAAGTGATTATGCACCTTGAAATAGAAGGCTTCCAGCGAACAAGAGAACTATAAAGAATCACCAATATATGCCATTTAAAAGTGCACATGTTTACGCAAAAAAAAGCGATAAGCCTAAATTAGGCTTATCGCTTTCATGGAATACATGTTGGAGTACTAAACTAAAGCGCTAGATACTATCTAAAGACAGCTGGTGTCGAAGTTTTTCTAGATCCTCTGGCGTATCAACACCATGCGTGGGCAAGCCATCCGCGATAGCCACTTGGACCTTAATACCTTGATGCAAGAATCGCAGTTGCTCCAGCTTTTCCCAGCGCTCTAAAGGTGACATGGGTAAGTCCGCGTACCTTGCCAATAAACTGGCTCGGTAGACGTACAAACCAATATGGCGAAACGCCGGAAAATCCACTGGTAAAAATCCAGTTTTGTCTGGGTTATTGGCAAAGCCGTCTCTGTCCCAAGGCATGGGGGAGCGACTAAAGTACAGCGCACGTTGTTTGTCGTCACAAACCACTTTCACCACATTAGGGTTAAAAAAGTCCTCTACTTGATCAATAGCGCAGGCTACCGTTGCCATTTCGGCTTCTTGATCTTGATTTAACGCCTGCACGCTTGAGTGAATCAAAGCGACAGGTAAAAAAGGCTCATCGCCTTGTACATTAACGATGATCTCGTTACTGCTCCAACCTCTTTTGGCTGCTACTTCAGCAAGACGCTCTGTGCCATTTTCATGGTCTACTCGCGTCATAACAACCGACGCACCAAAGGCCAATGCGGCGGCTTCTATCACTTCGTGGTCTGTGGCAACCGTCACCGATTGCGCTCCTGCTTTCAACGCTAGTTCATAAACCCATTGCAGGACTGGCTTACCACCTAGATCCGCCATCAGCTTTTGAGGGAAGCGCTGAGAGGCGTATCGAGCAGGAATGATAATATGAAAGTCAGGTAAGTTAAGGTCTTTTATATTCTCTGCCATTATTTTTCAAACTCCGGTTTTTGAGCCAGTTCGTAAGCTTCTTCCAATGACATACGTGTCGCCAACACGATATCGGCCACTTCTCTTGCAACACCCTCACCGCCCGCTTTTTTAAGCACGACTGAGCAATGGCGCTGAACCAAAACATGCGCATCGGATGGGCACATGGCCACTCCAACTTTTGGCATGACCTGAAGGTCAATCACGTCGTCACCAACATAAGCGGCTTTATCTGGATTGATTCCTAAACGCACCACAAGCTCATCAAACGCTTCCGCTTTATTGTGACAGCCAGGAAAAAAATGTTCGATTTTTAACTCTTTCACTCTCTGTCGTAATGGCGCGGAATCTTTCGCCGTAATCACGGCAACCTGAATCCCCCACTTTGGCAGCAACTTCATCGCCACGCCATCTTTCACATTAAAGCGCTTGATGGTTTCACCTTCTTCGGTATAAAGCAGACGACCATCGGTTAACACGCCGTCCACATCAAAGACCACCAGTTTGAGAGACTGAAGCGTTGCTATTAACGTGTGATCTTCCGACAACGCCTGATACGAAGAAAGAAAAATAGAATCCATCAATTACACACTCGTATCCAATACTTCAAAGGTTTTAACCAGCTCATCAAGCTGCTTCATTTGCTTCAAGAATGGCGCTAATTTCCCCAAAGGCAACGCACACGGGCCGTCACATTTTGCACTGTCTGGATCAGGGTGCGTTTCTAAAAATAAACTGGACAAACCAAGTGACATACCAGCACGAGCCAATTCTGTAACCTGTGCGCGACGACCGTCGGCAGAATCTGAGCGACCTCCCGGACGTTGTAAAGAGTGTGTTACATCAAACATAACGGGGTAGCCCATCTGCTTCATTTCACCAAAACCAAGCATATCCACAACCAAGTTGTTGTAGCCCATCATGGTACCGCGTTCACACAGCATTAAATTGCTGTTACCTGCTTCTTCGCATTTTGTCAAAATATGTTTCATTTCATGCGGTGCTAAAAACTGTGCTTTTTTGATGTTAATCACTGCGCCCGTTTGTGCCATCGCGACGACTAGATCGGTTTGGCGAGACAAGAACGCAGGCAATTGAATCACATCCGCGACTTCTGCGACGGGCGCACATTGATGCTCTTCATGAACGTCAGTAATTACTGGCACACCGAATGTGTCTTTGATTTCTTGTAGAATTTTCAAGCCTTCTTCCAGGCCTGGGCCACGAAAAGAATTGATAGAGGAACGGTTCGCTTTATCAAAAGAGCCTTTAAAGACATAAGGAATGCCAAGTGCTTCCGTCACTTTTACATGCTCTTCAGCCACACGCATCGCCAAGTCGCGAGACTCCAAGACGTTAACGCCACTGAACAAGACAAACGGAAGGTGATTGGCGACTTCGATTTTGCTGCCAATTTTAATGATTTTTGATGTTTTAGGCTGTTGCGTCATGTGAACTCCGTTTTAAATCAAAGTCGCTCACTCTAAACAATACAGAGTGGCAAAATAAGTAGAATCGTTTATCGATCGTAAATTTCTAAAATACCCGATACGTTTTGACTGTCACCGACCACCACTAACAAGGTGATTTTATCACGCAGCATTTGCTCTTCAGCCTGCACTATCATCACATTTTCGTTGATGGTTTTAGGGTTAGATGTCATCAAAACCGCCATGGTTTTATGTATCATGCCTTCGCTTTCTTTTAGCATCGCGCGGCGTAAATCCCCATCAGTAAAGATACCCAGCAACTTCTCTGCCTCTTGGATCAAGACAACGCCCATTCTGCCATGGGTCATCACAGAAATAGCGTCTTTAAGCGTGGTCTCAGGTGTACAAACAGGAAGGTCGTCTTTGTGCATTAAGTCTTTAACACGCGTTAAGAGCTTGCGCCCTAAACTGCCGCCAGGATGGAAGCGAGCAAAGTCTTGTGGTTTAAAGTTTCGACACTCCATCAAGGCAACCGCTAAAGCATCGCCCATTGCGGCGGTCATAGTGGTTGACGTTGTCGGAGCAAGGTTATTCGGACAGGTTTCTCTGTCCACTGAAATATCCAGCACACAATCACAATGTTTGGCTAAAGTAGATTCGATATTGCCAACCAACGCGATGCTCGGATTTCCAAAATTTTTGAGAGAAGGAAGCAGGCGCATTAACTCTTCGGTTTCACCCGAGTAGCTAATCAGAATAAGCGTATCTTGTGCTTGAATCATTCCTAGATCGCCATGGAAGGCTTCACCGGGATGAAGAAAGAAGCTAGGTGTGCCTGTAGATGCTAAGGTCGCGGCGATCTTTTTTCCGATCAACCCTGATTTCCCCATACCACAAATGATCGTGCGGCCTTTGCTCTCAAGAATCATGCGAACCGCTTTGGCGAACTCTTCCGTGACATTATTGGCTAAGTTGGCAAGAGCTTGAGCTTGTGTAGATAAAGTACGTCGAGCACTCTCAATAAGAACATCGGAGTGAACACTTGTAATGGATGGATCGCTCATAAAGCCTCTCTGCTCACTGTAATAAACGTAAAGTCATATTATTATACAGGGGAGGAAGCAGGTAGCCTACCAAAGAGCAAATATTCGATACTTACTCTTTGGTAAACAGGGTGAATTAACCTAAGCAGCTAAGGAACTGACCACTCAAATTGTCTAAAAATGAAAAATAAGCGTTTTTACCCATTGCCACGTTGCCTCCTAATGGATCTAGTGGTGCCGTTTTAACACTGGAGCCTTCCAATAAAATTTCAACAATCGCTGGGCTAAATTGCGGCTCACTGAATACACACTGAACTTTATGCTCTTCAATTTCACGGCGAATTTCAGCCACTTTTTTCGCCCCAGGCTTACGCTCAGGACTGACGGTAATTTCACCAGAGTGACTCAAACCATAATGCTGCTCAAAATAGCTGTAACCATCGTGGAAAACAATATAAGGAACCGTGCTTACCTTACTCAAGGCTTGACGAATTTCAGCATCCTTAGCAGTAAGTCCTTTTTCAAAGGTCGCTAAATTACCTTCATAATAAGTGGCATTTTCGGCATCTAACGACACTAAGCGCGCAGCGACTGCTTTTGCCAGTACTCTAGCATTATCTGGCGACAACCAAACATGCGGGTCGACACCATCATGATTATGACCTTCATGTTCTTCATGTTCTTCATGTTCTTCATGACCTTCACCCTCGTCGTCATGAGCTTCTTCGGCAAAGTTATGAAGCGACATACCTTCTAGAGCAAGCCATTCAATAGACGACTGTTCTTTACCAGCATTTTTAAGCGGCTTTTCCAAAAAACGCTCTAACGATTCGCCAACCCAAACAACAGTGTCTGCATTGCTGATTTTTCTCAGGTCCGAAGGACGCATAGCAAAGTCATGAGGCGATGCGGTACTGGATACAATTTGCTGTATTTCGGCATGATCCCCCGCAATAGCGGCAACCACCATAGAGACAGGCTTGATACTAGTAACAATTGTAGGCTTAGCTAAAACCAAAGGAGATAGAGCCGATACGCCCAACGCAAACAAAAACTTATTCATTATTCTGCACCATTAATAAAATGTTATAACGTAACAATAAAGCATTAAAAAAAGAGATTCAAGCGGTTTAGCTAAAATCTCTCGTTAATAAAGGGCTGTTATCTAGTTAATCGAGCTGTAACCCTTCTAAAGGAATAGGCCGAACCATCAGGCCAGCTCGCTGGCCAACAGGCAAGTTAGTATTTGGAAATACAATCGCATCGCCTGTTTTCTGAACGATATACTCACTTTTTTCAGAATACGCCAAGCGATAACCTTGCTCGAACTGCGTGAAGTTTTTTACATCACTTTCAATGGAAAGTTCATAACTTTCATCGTCTTTTACTAGGCTATCTAACACAGTAAATATATGAATATCAGACAGCGACGCTTGCGCTAACGTACCCTCTTCTAACAACAACACTAGACTTTTTTCTAGGTCAGCAAAAGCCGATAAGTCGTTCTCGCCAAAACGATGAACCTTACCCAGCTCCACTGTAAAAGCATGAGCACCATGCACCGCATAGCTGTAATAAGAGAAAGTGGTTGTCGACTGATGTGATAATAACACTGCCTCAATGCCGCTGGCGGCTAAAAAAGCCAACTGCTGCTGATTATAAATGGCGTCCTCTACAAACGGATAAACGACAAACTTTTCATGCATCGATCCACGAATCGCAGTATGCAGATCGTAGTGCAATCTCGTTTGTGTCGTTTCATTGTTGGCCATTGAATAAAAATCACCAACAGCTTTTTCAAGGCGTTGTGCTCTTTGCGCCTCAAACCCGTCATAGTTTTGCCACGCGCCACTAAATAAGCGGTTTAAATTTACATCGCAAAAACGTATTGCTTGGTTCGCAGCTACGGGGTTACCAATAAGAACCAGCAAACGAACCGACAATGAAATCCGCCCTTCTAGAATAGAGGTCACCAACTGATTCACTAACTCAATCGGGCCTGTCTCATTACCATGAATCCCAACCGACAGAATCAGACTAATAGACGTTTCTTGTGTCGGCTCAAGCCTTAAAACACCCGTATTTTCAACAAAACCGGTTCCTGATGGAAATACAAACTGGAACGGCGTAAGCCCATCTTGGTTTGCCAGTGTTACGGCCAAAAAATCATTGTTCAAAATGGTCATTTCTTCCACCAAATAAAGTCCTTAATAAGCGCTTATCATACCGTTTTTACGACTTCGATGGTTTGCATTCTTTTTACTAGAGTGCAAAACAAAAAAATAGGTCGCTTTCTTTATAGATCAGAAACCTTTTCTTTCAAGAGAAATGCCGATACCCTTTCATTTTCTACCAGATTCACTTTTAAATTGAGTATTTTATGCCCGAAAATGACGAAGTCATTATCTTAGTCGATAAACACAATACAATAATTGGCGATGTGCCACGACGCTTAATGAACTTTGGCAGAGATTACCACCGTGTTACTTACATTTTGGTGTTTGATAAAAAAGGCAATTTATTGATTCAAAAAAGGACCGATGACAAAGCTTTTTGTCCCGGCTACTACGGCATAACCACTGGTGGTGTGGTTGAAAGAGGCGAAACCTATATCGACTCGGCACACAGAGAGCTACAAGAGGAATTAGGCTTTGATGCACCTTTAGAAAGCCAAGGCGTATTCCTTACCGAAGGCGAAGGGTTTAAAATTTGGGGGAAAATCTACACCTGCTATTATGACCCCGCCATTCAAGGCGAATTGACGTTACAACCAAAGGAAGTGGCTTCGATCCATGAAATGAGCATAGAGAGTATTCTAGAAAACGCGCATGACCTTACATTTACACCCGATTCATTGGACGCGTTACGCCATTACACCAACAAGCTTACTCAACCCCAGCCTAATGATCCGCTTTAGTCTTTGGCTTTTTGCCTTTTTCATAGCGTCGCACGCCATCAGTCAAGAGCGCTGGCAAAGCGATGCTTACATCCAAGACAGTTTTATTAAAATTGCCTTGGAGCGCGAATACAAGGAAACCAAGCACCCAAAACTAATACGTTGGACCAAACCCATCAAACTTTTTTTTGAAAGCGACAGTGGCGATGCCAGCTTGCAAAAAGAATTATTAAGCGTACACGCTCAACATCTTGCTTATATCACCGGCCTTTCCATCGATTTCACCGACGATCCAAAAAAAGCCAATATTTTTGTTATTTTCACTGACTATGACAATATGGAGAATAAGGTTAAGCAATACATTGGCGATCCAGAAAAAATTCGTGCGGCGCTCAATGAAGCCATTTGCTTAGGTAATTTCAGCCGTAATAGTCGCTATGAAATCACCAAAGGTACGATTATCATTCCAGTAGATTATGCGCGCAGAAAAGCACGTTTTTTGGATTGTATTGTGGAAGAAATCACCCAGTTATTGGGTCTACCTAACGATTCTAACGATGTTTTTCCCTCTGTTTTTAATGATGTAAGCATCGATACCTACATTAGCCCCCTAGATTATTTACTGCTTAAAGCCCTGTACTCCTCTCAACTCAAACCGGGTATGAATGTAAAACAAACCAAAGCGGCCTTTCCGAACGTATTAAAAGAACTACATGCGAATAAAGACATAGAAAATGCCGTAGAGCGGGTACAAAAATATAGCCTAAAGGTTTACCTAGGTGACTGATTTTCAGTACAAATAGCCTTTAACAAACCCTGCCATAGATCAATCTTATTGGTCTTTTCGTCTGACTTCTCATAAATTGTGCTTATTCACTCTGCTTTTCCCTCACAAGTTAGGTAAAATGCGCCAACTGAAAATTTACACTGGAGAGTCCTGATGTTTCCTGAGCTTAAAAATGATCGCTTTTTGCGCGCATTACTCAAACAACCTGTCGATACTACCCCTGTATGGATGATGAGGCAGGCAGGACGTTACTTGCCAGAATACCGTGCAAGCCGAGCCACAGCTGGTGACTTTCTAAGTCTTTGTAAAAACGATTCGTTTGCTTGTGAAGTTACTTTGCAACCGTTAAAACGCTATGAGCTAGATGCCGCTATTTTGTTTTCAGACATACTGACTATTCCAGACGCAATGGGATTAGGTTTGTATTTTGAAACAGGCGAAGGCCCTAAATTTAAACACACTATTCGTAATAAAGCGGACGTTGACGCCTTGCCCGTCACAACAGCAAGCGATTTAGATTACGTGATGAAAGCCGTTACCACGATTCGCCACGCATTAAACGGTGATGTACCACTGATCGGCTTTTCAGGAAGCCCTTGGACACTCGCAACCTACATGATCGAAGGCGGTTCCAGCAAAGATTTTCGTCATATCAAAGCCATGATGTACCAGTCTCCTGAAACTTTGCATGCTTTATTAGACAAACTGGCAAAATCTGTTACGGCCTATCTTAATGGTCAAATTTTAGCCGGTGCTCAGGCGTTACAAATTTTTGATACATGGGGTGGAATATTAAGCGGTCCAATGTACCAGCAGTTCTCTTTACTTTACATGAAGCAAATTATGGACGGCCTTATTCGCGTTCATGAAGGGAAAAAAATCCCCGTGATTATGTTTACTAAAAACGGTGGGCAATGGTTAGAAAACATGGCGGCAACAGGGCCTGATGCCATTGGCTTAGACTGGACAACAGACATTGCAGAAGCGAGAGCGCGTGTTGGTCATGATGTCGCTCTACAGGGCAACATCGACCCTTGTGTGCTGTATGCAGGCAAAGATGTTATAGAGCGAGAAGTCGAAAATGTGTTATCAGGTTTCGGCAGTGGCAGTGGTCATGTATTTAACCTTGGCCATGGTATTCACCAGTTCGTCAACCCTGACCACCCAAAATATTTAATCGATGCCGTTCACAACCTCGGACGAAAATACCACGAGCCTAAGTTTGATGATTTAGACGCTCTAAATGGCCTTTAATTAGACATCTCTTCTGACGTAAGCGATCACACCTTAATAGGGTCAAATTTCTACAGATTCTATTAAGGTTCCTATCATGCTAGCAAAGATTCAAACTGCTTTAGACACAAGCCCCCTACATTATTAGTCTGTTTCTTCCATACTCCACCTGACGCTATACCCAAGCAATCAAATACCTCGTTAACGTAACAACAAACATGATCAATACCATGTCGATCTAGCCAAGACAATCGCCCCAACGTTTGTCCATTTTTAAATGGAATAAGCACTAACCTCAAACGCAAATTGATACTCGCTTCACCAACTTTATAACAAATCACATTTTGTGACATAGGAATACGAAATATATCCACACCCGTTTGATTCGACAGCAAGGCGGCAATATCAACAAAAAAAGATTCGGATCCTGCGATAAAAGACTCGCTTGATATTATTTTTTCCATTTCACACACTCCAACTTCCACCCTAAGCTAGGGTTTATATCTTTATTAAATGTAGATCATAACGGTCAACCTAGTAGCGACTTTTACAATAGAGTGGTATTTTTAGACGACATAATGCTTTATTAGTATGGAGAGAATAGATGAAATTAATTACGGCCATTGTTAAGCCTTTTAAACTTGATGAGGTGCGTGAAGCACTGTCTGAAATGGGGATTAATGGCATTACCGTCACAGAAGTGAAGGGCTTTGGACGCCAACGAGGCCATACAGAACTTTACCGTGGCGCTGAATATGTAGTCGACTTTCTACCAAAAGTAAAACTAGAGCTTGCCGTAGAAACAGACCAAGTAGAGCGTGCTATTGAAGCTATTCAGCACAGTGCAAATACGGGAAAAATTGGTGATGGCAAAATTTTTGTGACTGCTTTAGAGCAAATCATTCGAATTCGTACCGGTGAAACGGGCGCCGAAGCGATTTAATCAGCTAGATAAATCCAATCAATTAAACAGCAATACAATAAAAAAGAGGCCGTAGCCTAATGCTGTTCACTTAAGCGGAACAGCATTACGAGATACCGGATATCTCGTCTTTGATTGCTTCACCACGCGAGGCCGATTAGGCCTCGCTTTCTTTCTCTCCAAAAACAAATTACACACCCCAGACCTTAGCTCCTTAAGGCGCATTCCTGTCTTCGATTCTGGCTTAGCCGCTGCCATCACGATCAAGTTGGAAGCAATAAAAGTAAACGCCATTTTAAAACGCACATCGCTCGCTCGTTGACCATGTGATGCCGCCGCATGACTCGCCTCTCGACGCACGATGTTGTATGCCAGTAGCATCCCCCACATTTCTTGATAGATTAAATCGACTTTCTTACTGCGCAACGTAATGGCGTTGTTAAGCATGGAAGATTTGATGTCACGAAATCCCAGTTCAATTTCCCATCGCTGATGATACAACTGAGCAATCTTGTCAGCAGGATAGTTACTGATAGGAAGTGATGTCAGTACCGTCTTAGCTTTACCTTGAACGTCATAGGTTATGGCTCGTGCATCCCAGTATTCAGGCAGACTGGGGTTCTTTTTGCGTGCTTGTGGGGAGACTTTCATACGCCATAACGCATCACCGTCTCCGTATTCTTCAATGACCTCATACACAGTATTGCTGCGTTTTGGGATTAACCAGTGTCGTTTATTCCCTCCGTTCATCAAGGTATGCATGAGATTAGCACTCCAAAAATTTCGATCTAGGAGTGTGATACTGCGATCAGGAATTTTATCTAACATAGCTTCAGCTAATGGCGTTTCAGCTTTTCGATAACGTCCAATCTGAGTATCTAGAATAATGTGAGAATGCGTATTCATCAGAGCGACACAACGCAATAACGGATAGGCGCTTTGCTTGACGGTTGTATTGCTAGCGCTACCGAAGTGTTCTCGTAACTCTGGTGTGTCCGGGGTGCGAAAAACGACACCATCTATTGCGAATACTTGCAGCCCTTGCCAATCATCCTGAGCAAATCGCTCATTGGCCCAATGTTCACCTGTACGCTGAAAAAGCCACTGCATAGGATCAGAACCAAGGCGCTGCCTCGCTTGAGATACGCCACTTTTGGCAAGGAGCTGCTCCGACGCTAATCCTTCCGAACAAATATTTAAGCGTCTCGCCACTTCTTCGATCGCTTCATCCCGAAAAAGAGCCATACCTAACACTAGCCAAAGAACTTGATCTTCAGGTAGACGTCGTCGTCTGATGCTCGCTTTTGAAGAAAGGGTTAATGCAGACTCGATCCATTCAACAGGAATATTCTGGGTGAAGGTCGAGTGATCTGAGAATGAATGAAGTTCATCGATGCTAAGAAGTAACTGCTGAATAGACACAAAAAAATCCGATTAAGAAAGCCTAATCGGATTTTCTGAGACTGTTCAATTAAATTCAACCCTTAAGTGAACAGTATTAGGCCGTAGCCTCTTTTTTATTGTATTGCTAAAATGTCACCCCTTGTCTGGTACCTTAATTGATAAGGTGCCCAAATAACGATTTTGGCGCAATTCGATTTGACGGAAAATAGCAATAATCACAATACTAATCACCAAGTAAATACCCCCTGCTGCCAAGAAAATTTCCATCGGAGTATAGGTTCTCGCAATGATAGTTCTTGCCATACCAGTTAGATCCAAAATAGTGATCGTACTGGCTAATGCGCTGCCTTTAAGCATCAGAATAATCTCGTTACCATACGCTGGTAAGACAATTCCAAATGCACGAGGCAGTAAGATACGACGATACATCTGAACTTTTGACATACCAACGACTTTACATGCTTCAACTTCCCCTTGAGGGATAGCCTGAATGGCGCCACGAAAAATCTCAGCCGTGTAAGCCGAGGTATTTAGAGTAAACGCAATAATGGCACACCAAAACGGCTCTTTAAGTATTGGCCAAAATATACTCTCTCGCACCGCATCGAATTGCGACGCACCGTAATACACCAAAAATATCTGCACAAGCAGAGGTGTTCCACGAAAGAAAAAGATATACGCAAACGGAATCGCTCTAATCCAAGCAACAGGCGAAATCCTTGCCAGCGCGATAGGTAATGCAAACACCCCACCCAATACAATGGATAAAAGCACTAACTGAAGACTGACCCAAGCACCTTCTAATAAGCGAGGAAAATATTCAACAACAACTGAAAAATCCATTCATTATCCCCTCGTTAAACCACGGCTTGCGCGTTTTTCCATATAGGAAACGAACACCATAGAGATAATAGTTAAAGCCAAATACATAAATGCAGCCACCAAATAAAACAAAAATGCCTGTTTGGTACTGCTCACAGCGATATTGGCTTTACGCATTATATCCTCTAACCCAACAACAGACACCAACGCGGTATCTTTCAGTAAAACCAGAAATAAATTCCCAAGCCCAGGTAAAGCAATTCGCCAAACCTGCGGCAAAATAATACGGTAGAACTTTCGAATGGTTCCCATCCCTAAAGCGGTTGCCGCTTCATGCTGCCCCTTAGGAATGGACTGTAGAGCACCTCGAAATACCTCTGTTGCATAAGCACCAAAAGTCAAACCGAGCGCCGTAACGCCAGCTGCAAATGCTCCAACCTCAATATATTCGTCGTACCCAAATAAACCAGCTATCGCCATCAATACACTGGTTGCACCAAAGTAAATGATAAGAACTGTTAGTAGCTCAGGAATACCACGAATGATGGTGGTATAAGTATGAGCAATCCATCGAATGGCTTTGATAGAAGACAATTTGGCAGACGCGCCTAATAATCCCAGAATCAAACCAACAAACAGTGAAGACAGCGCTAGCTCTAAGGTAATAACAGCACCTTGCAGCAGCTGATCACCGAATCCATGAAGATCAATCATAGTTTTTTCTCAGAGTAAGCTTAAAGTAAGTTTCTCGATGACAAAGCATCGAGAAACTCTAAGAAATATCTACGCTTAGTAGATAGAGAACGGGAAGTATTTAGCATTGATTTTCTGGTAAGTACCGTCTGCTAGAATCGCATCAAGTGCTTTATTCAATTGCTCTTTCAACTTTTTATCGTCTTTACGAATAGCAATGGCAATGTTGTCAGTTTTCATGAACGCTTCGCCTTTGAACTCAAACTTAGCGCCATCTTTCGATGTTTTCAACCAGTTGTACGTTGGCAATTCATCAGAAAGAACGATGTCTAAGCGACCAGATTCAAGATCTAGATAAACATTGTCTTGATTATCATAAAATTTCAGGTCTGCTTTATCAGTGAAATTATCTTCTAAGAATTGAGCGCCCAAAGTCGCTCGTTGCGCGCCTATTGTTTTACCTTCAAGGTTTGCTAGATCGAATTTCTCACCAACACGCCCCATGAAGCGTAAGCCACCTGAATAGTATTTATTAGTAAAATCTACTACTTTAAGACGCTCTTCAGTGATCGACATAGACGCAATAATTGCATCAAATTTACGCACTTTCAAACCTGGAATCAAACCATCCCAATCTTGCGTACCAATCTCACAATCCGCTGACATTTTGGCACAAAGAGCGCGAGCAATATCAACATCAAATCCCTGCGGCTGTCCTGATGAGTCAATAAAGTTAAATGGCGCCCAAGCACCTTCAGTCACAAAACGAACTTTTTCTGCCGCTTGTAGTGATACTGATGACAATGCCGCTGTTAGCAACAACGCTGACCCTAAAACCATTTTTTTCAATTTCATTATAATCCCCTTGGTATATTTATGTATTTAGTCATTATTACTTTTGTATTTTTATTGATTTAATAAATACGTATTTTTCACTCAAAACACACTGGATAAAAACGCCTTGCAACGTTCAGATTTCGGCGCACCGAACACCTGACTCGGTGTTCCTTTTTCTTCCACTATCCCCTGATGCAAGAATACGACTTCACTAGACACTTCTCGAGCAAAGTTCATTTCATGAGTAACGATCAGCATAGTACGACCTTCTTCCGCTAGGTTACGCATAACACCCAACACTTCACCGACCAACTCAGGGTCTAAAGCAGACGTTGGTTCATCAAACAAAATCACCTGAGGGTCCATTGCTAGTGTTCTAGCAATTGCGACTCGCTGTTGTTGTCCACCAGACAGCTGATTCGGATACATGTCCTTTTTTTCAGCGATGCCAACTTTACGCAATAGGTGTTCTGCGTATTCAGCAACTTCATGCTTAGGTCGTTTTAGAACATGAAGCGGCCCTTCCATCACATTCTGTAGAATCGTCATGTGAGGCCATAGGTTAAAGCTTTGAAACACAAACCCAATCTGCTGACGCATTTGAGTAAGTTGTTTCATGTTGTTCGCCACTAAATCTGACTCACCTTGGATCAAATCGAGTTTATTGCCATTGAAGACAATCTCACCTCGAGTTGGGTTTTCAAGCAAATTAACACAGCGTAAAAACGTACTTTTACCTGAGCCACTGGAGCCAAGAATTGAAATGACATCGCCATCATAGGCTTTTAGAGAAATACCTTTCAACACCTCAATATCACCAAACGTTTTGTGAATATCAATAAGCTCTAACGCCGGGACTTTCGACATGTTCTCTACCTTCTTTATATTATATAACTTATTATTTTTAACGTAATAACAGCACAACACTTAATCAATAAAGACAATCTGCTTACGCTATCAAGTAGAATACAAGAATCACGCCAAGAATAATGCACCCCATATTTTAAGTTACTTTTTCCAAAGCCGCCTCTTTTTCTTGTCCATTTGGACAGGGGTTGGGCTTTTATTGTGACTTTTATTACGCTCTTCTCTCGGCGATATGCCAAAAAAACCTTTGTAGGTTGTACTAAAATGAGGTGCAGAACCAAAACCGCACGCCAAACCAACCTCAGTAATTGTTTTATCTGTCTGAACAATCAATTGCTTAGCATGTTGTAGACGCAACTCTAAATAGTAACGAGATGGCACTATGTCTAAATTGCCTTTAAAAAGCCGTTCTAAGTGACGTCTAGACACCCCAACATGGTAAGCAATGTCGTCAGACGACAGTGGTTCCTGAATGTTCGCCTCCATTAGTTGCACCGCCTCGACAAGCTTTGGCTGGCCAGTACCTATACGAGCCTGCAGAGGAATTCTTTGTGGGTCTTCATGCGTACGAATTCGCTCACAAACAAATTGCTCAGATATATTACTTGCTAAAGACATGCCATGTTGCTTACCAATGAGGAACAACATCATGTCCATAGCCGCCGTGCCGCCACTACAAGTATAACGATCTCTATCCACTTCAAAAAGGTGATTAGAGACAATCGTTTGCAAAAATTCATCTCGTAGATTCGCAAGACTGCGCCAATGAATCGTCGCTCGATAGCCATCTAACAACCCTGCTTTTGCCAATAAATAGCTTCCGGTACAAACGCCACCCAAACCTACACTTCTTTTTGCTTGTTTTTTTATCCAATTTTCTAAAGTCTGACTTTCGTTTTTTATCACAGGAGAGGCACCACAGACAAAAATAGCATCCAAATCACTTGGGGCTTCACTTGTTAGATAATCTGAAACCGTTGTAACCCCCGTACTTGAAGGTGTTTCTCTTAATTCATGGCTGATAGTACAAAAAGAATAAAGCTCTTTTCCTGTCACCCAATTTGCCATATGCAATGTCTCAATGGCAGACGAGAAACCTAACATAGAATAGTGAGGTAAAAGCAAAAAACCGTATTTTAATGGTTTTTTGCTTGCCTGCATGATTTCTCTTGATGCGAATTCGGTCTTGTACAAAATATTATCCTGCGAACTATAGGCAAAAAAGGAGTTTATTTCGTTTAAAATGGATAACAAAGGTTTTTTTCATATTGAGCAAGACTTTTTTAGTCCAATTAACCAAACATGATAACAACATGTCGCTATTAGATAAGTTAACAGCTATCAAAGGAGTCATTTTTTCATAATAATCGTACACAGAGTCCGAACCCAATACTTTCGAAAAATTGCATTTACAGCTAGTTTTATTAAGAACACCACTCATGAGGGATGAGTTCTAATGACTGATTACAAAAAAAACGAATTAATTGAACGCGTTGAAGTAGAAATAAACGGAAACTTTAACGCCGCCGAAGCAAATGATTTGATTCAACTTGCGCACCTTTACTTCCAGGACTCTCTAACGGAAGACTTAGTTAGCGAATCCATCGAGAACCTATATGGCACAATCATTTGCCTATGGGACTTTTTGCAACAACGCCCAACAAACCAGCCAAAAATTCGTGTGTACAATCCAAACTACGAAGAACATAGCTGGCAATCCACCCATACCGTAATCGAAATTCTAACGGATGATATGCCTTTCCTCGTATCGTCTTTTAGCATGGCGCTTGTTCGTCTTGGTCATACCATTCACATGACAGCTCACCCTGTTGTTCCTGCACAGCGTAACAAAAAAGGTGAGCTTCAAAGCATCAACCCAGCTTCTAAGTCACAAGAAGCGTTAATGCGATTTGAAATAGATCGCTTATCTGACATCAACTTACTTGACGACATTAAAGAAGAACTTCTTAAAAGCCTAGTCGATGTAAATAAAACCGTGGCCGATTGGCCAAAAATGAAAACAAGATTAAGTGAAATAATTAGCGAGTCAGAGCAGCTAGCCCATTTGAAAGGCAATGAAGAACACCAAGAAATTCTGGATTTCTTACACTGGGTAGCTAATGATCACTTTACCTTTATTGGCTTTCGCGCCTATGACCTTTCTATTGAAGGCAACGAAACGCATCTCAAATTAGTCGATGGTTCTGGTCTAGGAACCTTCCGTGACATTAATGACAAAAAAGTAAAACGTGACATTGTTTTACACGACAATCTTGCCAAACTCGCGATAGACAGCAGTAATATTCTAATTTTAACTAAGTCGACGGCTATTTCTACCGTCCATCGCCCAGTTCACCTTGATTACCTAGGCATTAAACGCTTCGATAAAACAGGCAATGTGATTGGCGAATGGCGCTTCTTTGGCTTGTACTCGTCTGCCGCCTACATTGCTCGCTTGCAAGACATCCCGTTATTGCGAAAAAAATTAGATGTCATCGTCCAAAAAGCGAATGTGGATCCGAACAGCCACAAAGGCAAAAACCTTAAGCATATTTTAAACAGTTACCCTCGTGATGAGATGTTACAAGCGCCGGTAGAAGAGCTTTTTGGGACAATTGAAAGCATTCTAGCCATTCAAGAACGCCGTCAACTACGTGTTTTCCTTCGTAAAGACATCTATGGGCGATTCCTAAATGCATTGGTTTACGTGCCACGAGATCGTTACAACACAGAACTGCGTATGAAGATGCAAGAAATCTTAATGAGCGCTTGCAACGGTACTAGCTCTGAATTCAATGTTCAGTTCTCGCAACTTGTTTTAGCCCGAGTCAACTTCACCATTCAAATTGCAGATCCTAAACAAAGCCCAACCATCGACGCAGAAGACATTCAGCGTAAGATGCAAGATGCAATGAGTTCATGGGAAGACAAATTACTAAACGCTCTCCATAAAAGCCACGGCGAAGAAAGCGGCAACATTTTATTTAATGATTATGTCCCTTATTTGCCAGCGGCTTACCGAGAAGACTTCTCACCCAATGCGGCCGTGTTAGACATTGAACGCTTAGGTCAGTTAGGTGATGAAGGCGATATTTCGACGCATATTTATCGCCAAGTTGGGCAAACAAAAAACAATTACTTCTTCAAAGTATATGGTGCTGGTACGACACTTATTTTGTCTGACGTATTGCCTATTTTGGAATGTATGGGACTAAGAGTATTAGAAGCTCGCCCCTATGAATTGGATCAAAATGGTAATGACTCCGCAAGCAGCTGGGTGGTTGAATTTGCCATCAGTGTGGATGCAGACGTTAACCTTGAAAAAAACTCTCAGCGCGAAGCGTTCCAAGATGCTTTCAATCAGGTCTTCAGCCGTCGCGTCGAAAATGATCGTTTTAACGCCTTGGTATTAAGTGCCTCACTAACATGGCGTCAAGTGACCATGCTACGTGCATTGACTAAGTACTTGATGCAATTACAAGTGCCGTTCTCTTTGCAATACATGCAGCAAACGCTTGAGAAAAACGCAGGCATTGCCCGTCTACTGGTACAGCTATTCGAGCAACGTTTTGATCCTAGCCAAGAAACAAAACGCGGTGAAAAAGTACAAAAAATACTAGACAAAATAGCGGCAGAGTTGGATCAAGTCGCCAATTTAGACGAAGACCGTATCCTGAAACACTATTTATCTGTGATTCAGGCGATGCTGCGAACAAACTTCTATCAAGCTGGAGTCGAAGGTGAAGTCAAAGACTATGTGTCTTTCAAACTTGACCCTTCATTAATCCCAGCTGTGCCATTGCCAAGACTGAAATTTGAAGTGTTCGTTTACGCCCCTTGGGTCGAAGGCATTCATATGCGCGGCGGCAAGGTCGCTCGCGGTGGACTTCGCTGGTCAGATCGCATGGAAGATTTCCGTACCGAAGTCCTTGGCCTAGTAAAAGCGCAAATGGTCAAAAACGCGGTTATTGTTCCCTCTGGAGCAAAAGGCGGCTTCGTCGCGAAACAATTGAAAAAGAATGCGTCTCGTGAAGAAGTGCAAGCTGAGGTAATTCGTTGTTACACCACGTTTATTAGTGGCTTGCTAGACATTACCGATAACCTAGTACAAAACGCAGTAGTTCCACCGCTATCCGTTCTTAGATACGACGAAGATGATCCTTATTTGGTTGTGGCTGCAGATAAAGGGACGGCAACCTTTTCTGACTTGGCCAACAGCATTTCTGCGAAATACGGCTTCTGGTTAGGCGACGCCTTCGCTTCTGGTGGTTCTAATGGTTACGACCATAAAAAAATGGGCATCACGGCCCGCGGGGCTTGGGAATCTGTCAAACGTCAATTCAAAGAAATTGGCATTGACTGTCAAACAACCGATTTCTCAGCGGTTGGCGTCGGTGACATGGCAGGTGACGTATTTGGTAACGGCATGCTGTTATCTAAACATACGTGTTTGATTGCGGCCTTTAACCACATGCATATCTTCATTGACCCAACACCTGACGCTGCGACTTCTTTTGTTGAACGCGAACGCATGTTCAAATTGCCTCGCTCATCATGGGAAGATTACAACAAAGACCTTATTTCAAAAGGCGGTGGTATTTTTAATCGCTCAGCGAAATCGATTCCAGTGAACGCTGACATTCGTAAGGCACTGGGCATCGAAGGCAACATTAAGTCGATGCCACCAATCGATTTGATAAACGCTATCTTGAAAGCACCCGTCGACCTTCTTTGGAATGGTGGTATCGGCACTTACGTGAAGTCTGAGGGTGAATCTCATGCTGATGCTGGCGATAGTGCAAACAATGGGCTGCGCGTAAACGGAAAAGAGCTACGTTGTAAAATTGTTGGCGAAGGCGGCAACCTAGGGTTAACACAACTAGGTCGTATTGAATTTGCTCAAAAAGGTGGCTTAATCAGTACTGACGCCATCGATAACTCTGCTGGCGTAGACAGCTCAGACCACGAAGTAAACATCAAGATCCTATTAAATCGTGTGGTTGAAAATGGTGACTTGACCGAGAAGCAACGTAACAGTTTACTGGCGGAAATGACGGACGAAGTCGGTGGCCTTGTATTACGCCATAACCGTGGTCAGAGCCATGTTTTATCCTTAGCAAATGCTCAAGCACCTGAACGTTTGGCCGATCACTGGCGCTTAATTCAGTCGCTAGTAAGAGAGGGTCGCCTAAATCGTGAAATTGAATATCTACCAAGCGATACCCAAATAAAAAGACGATTGAACAAAGGACAAGGTCTAGCTCGTCCTGAAATTTCAGTTCTATTAGCCTACTCAAAAATCAAATTGTCTGAGCAGCTAGTAGAAGATGGTATTGGTGAAGACGTTGATTTGACAACTCAAATTAACGAATACTTCCCAACACAGTTGACGAAACACTTTGGCGGCCAAATGGCGTCACACCCGTTGATTCAAGAAATCATCGCGGGGCATGTGACAAACAACCTAGGTAACCGAATGGGACCAACCTTCAGCACCTATATGCAAGAAGAGACCGGCGCGTCTTCTTTGAACGTAGTACGTGCGTACATGGCTGCAGAAGACATTTTTGGTATTCCAACACTGTGGGATGCCATCAATGGCCTAGACTTTACTGTTTCAAACGACATATTGAATGGCTTACTGATTCGAGTTCAAGGTTTGCTTGAGCGCGCGACGCTTTGGTTATTAAGAAACACGCGCGAAAGCCTATCAATCCAGCGTTTGAAAGACACTTATAAGCCGGGTGTTGATATTATTCGAGCCAATATGCAGGCAATCTTAACGGAACCCAGCCAAGCACATTTGGCTGATATTGCAGCGGAACTTGTTGCTCAAAACATTCCTGCAGACGTTGCAGATAGACTCTCATCTCTACCTTACCTGTTCTACGGATTAGATATTATTCGTGTTGCAGCAAATACAGAAACAGAAGTCTTAGATGTCGCCCAAACTTACTTTGCCCTTGAAATGGACTTAGAACTGCATTGGTTACGTCATAAAGCCAGTGAGTTATCTGCGGATGACATGTGGCAACGACGTGCAAAAGCAGGGTTAGGTGACGAAGTAGATAATAGTTTAAGAACCCTCACTCAAGAGGTTATTCAATCCAGTCCGGATATCAAAAAACTGGATCAACGTTTAACTCATTGGCGCGAGTCGAACAGCGACAGTATCAAGCATTACCGTACGTCTTTTAGTGAAATAAAAGCCGAAAGCGAGTTAACGCTTGCCATGGTCACTGTCGCTATTCGTGAGTTGAGAAATCTGATATAAATCAAAGGTGGCCGTCGCTTCGGCCACCTATTTTTAAGAGGTCTTTTTTTAAGATGGATAGGAAAGTGACACAACAAGTAACGAGAGCAACCTTTGATGACGTAATGGTGCCTAACTACGCGCCGTCAGCAATCATCCCTGTGCGTGGTGAAGGCTCTCGTGTATGGGACACAGAAGGCAAAGAATATATTGATTTTGCAGGCGGCATTGCTGTTACTGCATTGGGTCATTCCAACCCTACTTTAGTCAACGTCATGCGCGAGCAAGCTGGAAAAATCTGGCATTTATCCAATGTCATGACAAACGAGCCAGCACTACGACTTGCGAAAAAGTTAACAGAGAAAACCTTTGCTGATCGTGTCTTCTTTGCAAACAGTGGAGCAGAAGCCAACGAAGCGGCTTTCAAGCTCGCTCGACGTTACGCGTTTGATCACTTTGGTCCAGAAAAACACGAAATCATTGCCTTTAATAAGTCGTTCCACGGTCGCACATTGTTCACCGTTTCTGTGGGTGGACAAGCTAAATACAAGGAAGGTTTTGAACCGACTCCAGGTGGTATTAAGCATTGTGACTACAATGATATCGAACAGCTGAAATCTCTGATTTCAGATAAAACCTGTGCGGTTGTCATGGAACCTATTCAAGGGGAAGGCGGCATTATCCCAGCAGACAAAGCGTTTGCTAAACAAGTCCGAGAGTTATGCGATAAATACAACGCTCTGCTTGTTTATGATGAAGTGCAATCTGGTGTTGGCCGTACTGGTACTTTATACGCCTACGAACAATTAGGAGTCACTCCTGACGTATTAACCACAGCGAAAGCGTTAGGTAATGGCTTCCCGGTTGGCGCGATGCTTGCGACAGAAAAAGCAGCAAAAAGTTTGGCTTTCGGTACACACGGCAGCACCTATGGCGGTAACCCAATGGCTTGCTCCATTGCAGAAGCCGTTATTGATATCATCGACACTCCGGAAGTACTAGCGGGTGTTGCTAAACGCCATGATCTATTTGTTGAAGGTCTAAAAGCCATCAATGAAAAATACCATGTCTTTAAAGACATTCGTGGCATGGGACTTTTAATCGGCGCAGAAGTTATTGACAGTTTGGCTGGCAAAGCGGGTGAAATTGTCAAAGCATCGGCTGCAGAAGGCTTATTTGTACTAGTTGCAGGCCCAAATGTTTTACGTTTGGCTCCGTCGCTTATTATTACAGAAAAAGATATTGCTGATGGTCTTGCTCGTCTTGATAAAGCGATTGCAACAGTGATTGCAAATAACAAAGCAGCTTAAGTATATCAGCGCACAGTAAAATAATAAAAATCGGGCCACGGCCCGATTTTTTTATACTTCGATCACGTTTCAATCGTAATTTTTCTATAAAACACCCCCTCACCCCCGACCTGAACCCGCGTCAGTTCACCATTACTCAGAGATAATTGCGTCACTATACGTGATGACATCTGCATAGCACTGCCTTGCTCAAACACCGCGTGATGATAACCAAAGTACTGATTCAAATAACAAGCCAACGCACCGCTCGAGCTTCCAGTAGCAGATTCTTCAGTAATACCAACCGCAGGCGCAAAATTTCGACAACTTGCGGTATAAGGTGCTTCTGGCAGATTCATTTCAAACACATGAAAACCAACACAATGATGCTGCTGACAGAAACGCGTTATCGCATCGCTATCAATATCTAAACAATCCAAAACACCATAGGGAACCGGTATCAGTACATCCATCAACCCTGTTGAAATTGCTTGAATCGGCAGTGCTGACTGAATAATAAGTGATGGCTGAATCCCCAACATGGGAGCAATCTCTTCTGCGTTAAACTCAGAGAACCAAATAGGAAGGCTCTGGCACATCAAAATATCACCATTTAGCAGTACTTCTACTGGCAAAATACCCGCTTTCGTTTCCTGCTGGTATTCTCCAGCAGGTATGAGCTGTAAATGATGCAGTAACCAAAAAGCACTTAACGTAGCATGGCCACAAAAATCGACCTCCATCGTCGGAGTAAAAAAAGAAATTGAATAGTCCGCCACGGTACTCTGACTAATAAAGGCCGTTTCTGAAACACCAACGGCTTTTGCAATAGATTGCTTTTGCTGATCCGTTAACTTATCAGCGTCTAAAACCACCCCAGCCAGATTCCCCCCCTGACCCGAAATGGAAAAAGCACGGATTAAATAGACTTCTATTTGACTCATGTAAGACTCCTTTTTCATGATGCTGCAGAGTAGTCCTATGTAATGTTGAAAAATCGCCTACTATCATGATGATTATCGCTTTTTTTACTGTTTCCTTAAAATCTGTTTGATTGTGCTTATCTCATGACTGGTTTAAGCTGCCTCACCGACATTTATTAAGTCAGGGTACATCAATGACTTATAAACCACTCAATTAATGTAGAGAAACTAAACTGTGTTTCAATCCTTCTTTCCAAACCCTAAGCTCTTCTTTCTCAGCTTTGTCTTATGGGCGCTAGCCTGTGTCCTTGGTTGGTATTTCATTGTCCAAGACTTTGGCGCCAGTTTAAGTTTAGGTTCACTATTCGGCATTTATTTTCCTGAAGCTTTAGCTGAAGGTGCGGATGCTGCCGCTCAAGCTGCTTTTCAAAGCGCACAAAAAACAGCATTAAATATTTGGCTATACCAGTACATGATACTTTGTTACCTCATTTTCGTCAGCGCTTGGATCGCTTACGGCGGACAAAAATGGGCTAAATGGTCGGTACTAGGGTCGGCGCTCATTGTCTTCATTACATGGTTTCAAGTGCAAGTAAGCGTCATGCTTAATGAGTGGTATGGCACCTTCTATGATCTCATTCAAAAGGCGTTAGCGGAGCCAAACAGTATTCCACTGTCGAGCTATTACGCTCAATTATCCACTGTAGCTGTCATCATCATGGTCGCAATCACAGTATCTGTTCTTAGTAATTTTTTCATCAGCCACTATGTTTTCCGCTGGCGCACAGCAATGACGAGCTATTACACATCAAAGTGGGATCAAGTTCGACACATAGAAGGTGCATCACAACGTATCCAAGAAGACACCATGCGATTCGCTTCAATTGTCGAAGGCTTAGGTGTCAGTCTACTAAGATCCGTCATGACTCTGATTGCCTTTCTCCCTATTTTGTGGGGGCTTTCTGGCTACGTAAAGGAACTTCCTCTGATTGGTGAAGTACCTCAAGCCTTGGTGTTTACCGCCATCGTTTGGTCAATTATCGGCACATTACTACTCGCATTAGCTGGTATAAAGCTGCCTGGATTAGAGTTTAAAAATCAGCGTGTCGAAGCCGCTTACCGAAAGGAATTAGTATACGGGGAAGATCATGTAGATCGTGCAACTCCCATCACTCTTGACGAGCTGTTTGCTAACGTGCGTAAAAACTACTTCCGCTTATACACTAATTATCTGTATTTCAATGTGGTTCGTTATGGCTATTTGAATGTTGGTCAATTCGTCCCTTTAATTGTATTAGCCCCATCCATTGTTGCTGGTGCCTTTACATTAGGTGTAATGCAACGAGTATTAAACGCCTTTAATCAGGTAGAGAACTCCTTTCAATACTTGATCAACTCTTGGACCACTATCGTAGAACTACTCTCCATTTACAAACGTTTAAAAGCCTTCGAATCAGTCATTGATAATGAGCCATTGCCAGATGAAGACAGCCGTTATATCGAGACGACCAACAAACACACTGACTAACGTTTAAAATATAAAAAAGCCCAGCAGAATAGGATTCTGCTGGGCTTTTTTTGTTACAAACTATGCGCAATAGTAACTTACATCAAACGTTAATATTGATATTTTGACCAAGATTATCCGTTGTTGTATGTGATCCGCTGCTCGCAGCCGGTGTCACATTTTTGGTTGCTTCTTCTAACAACGCAAGGTCCTGATCAGCTTTTTGTTGCTGAGCTACTTTCGCTAAGCTCGCACTGTAGGCTTCACTTGCATAATCCATTGCAGGACTACTCATACCATTGATACTAGGCATTTTTCCCCCTATTTATTCACTATCATGAACTTAACAATATAGTTTTCGAAAAATCGCTCAATGCCAAAAAGCATCAATTACATTAAGTATAGACGCACTTTGATCAATTTACGAACACCTTTTTTTACGCTTAGATCTACGTTTTGATATCATCAGTCATTACAAAGCGGTCCCAGTATTGGCTCACTAAGATCTGACTATCGACTAATGCATCGTCTTGAATCACGCGACCTTGCTGCTGCAAGCTCAATCGGTGCGTACGAGACCGATACAGAGTGTAATTATCGATCATTTTTTCTGCCTGATCCGCGTCGAGCAAACCGACAAAAGCAACAGCCTCTAATTGGCGAACATTATCTGAAAAGCGCATTAACTCTGGGTATTTGTATGACCACGCTAACACAAAGTATTGCACCATAAACTCAATATCTATGATGCCACCAGCGCCTTGCTTTAGATCGAAACCTTTTTCTTTACCGCCGGTATCAAGGTGAGCACGCATTTTTTCGCGCATTTTGATGACTTCAGCCTTTAATACTTTACGATCGCGAACCGAAGCAAGAATCGCCTTACGGCAATCTTCAAATTTAGCAAGCAAGTTGGGCTCGCCAGCCAAACCTCGCGCACGAGTCAGTGCTTGATGCTCCCAAACCCACGCTTCTTTTTGCTGATAATCCTTAAAAGCATCTAGACTGGACACCAACAAACCGGAGTTCCCAGAAGGCCGAAGACGCATGTCCACTTCATACAAACGACCAACTGCCGTAAAGCTGGTAATCATATGGATCAAACGCTGACCAAGACGTGTATAAAAAGTTAAATTATCGATACTACGATTGCCATCCGTACTACCTGACGCCTGCGCATCATGGATAAACACTAAATCCAAATCGGAATCATAACCCAATTCCCAACCACCTGACTTCCCATAGCCAATAATGGCCAATTGAGGAGTATGAGCGGCTTCTCCTTGACTCACTGGAAAGCCATGTTTTTTGGTCAAATAGTGCCAAGACTGTTGAAGTACTTGCTCTAATAATACTTCGGCCAACCAAGTTAAGTGATCACTCACTTTCATCACCGGCAATATCTCAGTGATGTCACACGCTGCAATACGTAAAATAATAGAACGTCGAAAACGGCGCATGGCGTCCATTTGCGCTTCTTCGTCGTCTTCCGGTAAACGCAATAGCATTTGCTGAAGTTCTTCCACCAGCATGCCTTTGTCTGGCGGAGAGAATAACGTATTGGCATCCAATAATTCGTCTAGTAAAGCGGGTGTTGTTGAAATTGCCTCAGTAAACCACACACTTTCCCGACATAAGCGAATAAGATGCATCAATGCGGTGTGGTTTTCACACAATAAAACTAGATACGCAGTGCGGCGCAGCACCGCTTCCAAAATAGGAAACACTCGCTCTAGCACTAAATCTGGATTCGCTTCCTCAGTCAGTTTAAACATGAGTGCGGCCAAGAAAACTGCTAGACGTTCTTGTCCTATCGGTTGCATAAAGACCACGTTACGCGAGCTAAGCAATTGAGTGATGCGCGTAATGCTCGCCTCTTTATCTTGCCAAGCAATCAATTCAATTGCGTCCAGTATTGCTTCTCTATCTTCTGGTCGCTTGATCAGCAGCCGCCATGTTTTCTGGCTGTCTACTTCTTCACTACTCTCTTCGCCATCATCAATTAATGCCACGAAAGAGCGATGCACGTTTTTACGCACTTCCCACAAACGCGTATCCAATTCCTGCCAAGAAGCAAAACCAACTATCAAGGCAATGCGTGTACGCGACATTTCATCTTTTGGTAATAACTGGGTTTGCTCATCGTTTACGGCTTGCAGAGCATGTTCCGTTCGTCGTAATAATAAATAGGCTTCACGTAATTCATCGACCTTTTGGGCAGATAAATAATCTTGCTTAACAAGATAAGGCAACACCTTCAATAGAGCCGGTGTCTGCAAGCCTTGATCTCGACCGCCATGCAATATCTGCAATGCTTGAGCGATAAACTCTACTTCACGAATCCCCCCTTCGCCCAGCTTAATATTATGTTCTATGTCTTTACGACGAACCTCTTTGGCGATCATCTGCTTAAGGTCACGTAGCGCGCCTATCGCTCCAAAGTCCAGGTACTTACGGTAGACAAAGGGCTTGCGCAAGGCTTCAAATTCACGAATATCCAACGCATTACCCGACATGACTCGCGCCTTGATCATGGCGTATCGCTCCCAGTCTCGGCCTTGATCTTGATAGTAATTTTCGAGTGAATCCATGTTCAACACTAAAGCGCCAGATTGACCGAAAGGCCGTAAACGCATGTCTACGCGAAAGACAAATCCATCGGCGGTCACTTGATCTAAATGCTGAATCAGTTTTTGACCTAATTTTGTGAAATATTCCTGATTGGACAGACTTTTTTTACCACCTTGCGTATCACCATGGTCTCGAAAAGCGAAGATCAAATCGATATCGGACGATAGGTTAAGCTCATTTCCTCCCAACTTTCCCATTCCAATCACAATCATCGACTGAGGAAGACCATTACAATCCAACGCCTGACCATACAAGGAAAGATACTGTTGCTCTGACCAACCTAGACTCGCATTAACACAAGCATCGGCTAATCCGCTCAAACGATGCGTCAGCTCGTGCAATGAAAGGCGTTGTTGAATATCTAAAGCAATCAGGCGAACCATCCACCACTGTCGATACAAACGCAGGCGCTTCACAAAACTGACTTCGTCCAGATGCTCTTGAGGTATATTTGGGCACGCTGCCGATTCATAAGAGAAAAGCGCCTCACCTGACATTAATGCCTCTTTAGACGGTCGCTCAGGCAAACGGTCCAGCACCAATACATCATCTAACCAATGCGGAAAACGCATGAATTGATGATGTAAATAATCACTTAACACCCACAATGGCTCTAATTGGGCAATTTGATCTTTATGTAGCCGATCAAGGCTTTGTCTTTGTCTGGCCTCTTGCACTTGCTCTAATAACAAAGAACGTTGCTTAGATTGTTCACAGAAAAGTGTGTAGTTTGGATTCAAATTCGGTGGTGTCAAAGAAGCCTTCCTTTACAAAAAAATATCTGCTTATTTTTCGAACAAAACTGTTTATTCAATACGAAAAAGCTAAAACGCCTGTCTATTTAACCATTGCCCAACCCGTAGCATCGCCAAACCAACGGATTTCATACCGGCTAACGACCCCAACAGCAATGACTCTTCTTCCAGTAAGCGCTGCTCTAATTCGTTATCTAAAGAATCGAGTATATGAGCCATTTCTCTTGGTAAACACACTTTCAACTGAGACATCGAATGACGCAATGGCTGCATCAGTGCCTCATCTTTCATGAAATACATCGCTTCCCAATACACTAGCCACATTTCAAACCAATACGCGGCTAATTCTATTTCATTCGTTGTATTGAGTGGCTTTTTAGGGAATTCGATTTGTCCATATTTCAATCGAACGCCCTTTTGAGCTTTTGAGACAATACTAACCTGCACTGGAACATGCTCGGCTAATTGCAAAGCAAAATCATACAACCCCACTTCACTACCGTCTTTTAACTCTAGTTCCAACTCACAAATCGAGTCCTCACCATAAGGCGACGTCACCAGCCCTTGGTCGCACACCACTTCCATCTTGGTTTCTGAAGCAACAATATTCCACACTTGTCGTTCAAAATCCGTTCGGTAAACCTCAATCAGCTTACTGCCCCATGACATATTTTGTAATGATTCTGGTAGTGGAACCTCTTTTAATAAGGATAAATCCAACTGATCATTAGGCAAAAACCACTCCCACTCCCCACGAGCATGCATACCAACACGACTACTCCCGCGGGTTTTTACTGTCTGGATAAATTGATCATTAACGGCACGAATACGCAGCGCCATTCCGGCTTGCATTAAACTCGCCTCTTCGGTATCAAAGTACGCGTTCATTAACGTCAGAGTTGGCTGACGGGATTGCCCATCCGTATCAGAAAGCCTACAAATCCCATCAAGAAAGTCACTTGCGGACTTGAGATACTCAGACTGAACCATTAACTTAAGTTCTAGCTCGGTAGCCATAATATAAAAACCTCAACAACCTTGCCGTTGAATAAACAACAAAGAAAAATAATGTGCGCAGAAGTGTACCAGATGCCTAGCTTACGGTAGTAATATTAGACAATAACTACAAGGAGCATCATTATGCCCGCACTTCCCTCTCTTATTAGTATGATGTCGCAACTTATTGCGTCGCCATCTATCAGTTGTAGTCAAGCACACTGGGATCAGTCAAATAAAGGCGTGATTCAATTGCTTGAAAGCTGGTTAAGCTCGCAAGGTTTCCAGTGTGAAATCATGCCATTGCCACACCAGCCTGATAAGTTCAACTTGATAGCCACACTCGGCAGTGGCGATGGTGGTTTGGTGCTTGCTGGGCATACCGATACGGTTCCCTATGATGAAGGCCGCTGGCAGTCTGACCCTTTTTCATTAGAAGAAAGAGACCAAAAACTGTATGGCCTTGGCAGCTGTGACATGAAAGGCTTTTTCGCTATTGTGTTAGATACGGTACAAGCAATGCAGCTTTCTAACCTCAAACAGCCGCTTATTATTTTGGCGACCGCTGACGAAGAAAGCTCAATGTCTGGTGCTCGCGCTCTAGTAGAACGAGGTTCGTTAAAGGCGAGATACGCCTTGATCGGCGAACCCACCTCATTAACACCCATTTATGCCCACAAAGGCATTATGATGGAACGCATCCAAATAACAGGGCAAGCGGGGCATTCTTCTAATCCCTCTTTAGGAAACAACGCATTGGATGCCATGCATGAGGTGATGTCTGAACTCATGATATTTCGTCAGCAGCTCAAAAAAGACTATCGCGACGCCAGTTTTGTCATCGATTACCCCACCATGAACTTCGGTTGCCTTCACGGCGGCGACAACCCCAACCGAATTTGCGGCCGTTGTGAACTGGAATTTGACTTAAGAGCGCTACCCGGCATGAGTAACCAAGCATTAATGGCGGAAATTGCTCAACTATTACCTCGTATAGAAGAAAAAACAGGCACGAAAATACAGTTAAATAGCTTATTTCCTGATGTTCCGTCTTTTTATACGCCGATCGAATCGGATATCATAAAAGCCTGTGAAGCCTTAACAAAACGTCAAGCCAGTACAGTGGCGTTTGCAACAGAAGGTTCTTTCCTAAACCAAATGGGAATGGAAACTTTAATACTAGGGCCAGGGTCTATTGACCAAGCTCACCAACCAAACGAATTCATGGCGTTGGATCAGATTCAACCTATGCAACAGGTAATACGCGGTTTAATCGAGCGCTTTTGCCTTCAACCTAATAAGCAAGAAAATGAGGAACAGCGTGCCTGAAGAACTTAATTATGTGGACTGGTTCCGCCATTCTTCCCCTTATATTAATGCCCATAGGGGGAAAACTTTTGTTATCTTGATACCGGGAGAGGCGGTTGAATGTGCTCATTTTTCAAGCATCATTCATGATCTCGCCTTATTGGATTCCTTAGGAATTCGTTTGGTCTTAGTTCAAGGTGCGCGTCCACAAATAAGCAGAATATTGTCAAACCGACACTTACCGAGCCGTGTAGAGGACGATTATCGAGTGACGCCACAAGATCAACTGTTGGACATTATCCAAGCTTCTGCCGCGGTGCGTGTTCAGCTTGAAGCTCAGTTGTCCATGGGGCTTTCAAATACGCCAATGGACGGCGCTCGATTAAAAGTCTGCAGCGGTAATTATGTCATCGCTAGGCCGTTAGGTGTGGTTGATGGCATCGATTATGGTCATACAGGAGAGGTGCGCCGCATCGATACTGAAGCGATTTTCCGCCTGCTGGAAGACGACAATATGGTGCTATTGCCGCACCTTGGTTTTTCACCGACCGGAGAAGTATTCAACTTAAAAAGCGAGGATGTCGCCATCCAAGCAGCGATTCAGCTTAAAGCTGATAAGTTGATTATCTACTCTGAAGAAGAAGGTGTGTTTAAAAGCAACGGCGAACTGTACTCTGAGCTGTTAACAAAAGACGCCGACGTCATTTTGAAAGAAAAATCATTGCCAAGTATTACCCACGCGGCATTAGACGCCTGCGTTCAAGCTGTTCGCAAAGGCGTGCCCAGAGCGCATTTGATTTCTTATAATGAGAATGGTGGTTTACTGAGAGAGCTCTTCACTCGAGAAGGCTCAGGCACCATGATAGACGAAGACAGCTATGAGCAATTACGTGCTGCGCATATCGATGACGTCGGCGGCATGATGGCCTTGTTAACGCCACTGGAAGAAAAAGGAGTATTAGTAAGGCGATCTCGTGAACTACTAGAAAATGAAGTTGATCGTTTTATTGTTATCGAACGCGATGGCGCCATTGTCGCTTGCGCAGCCCTTTATCCATTTGAGCAAGAGTACTCAGGAGAACTGGCGTGCTTGGCGGTGTCGCCCGATTATAGAGGATCAAACCGTGGAGAGCGCTTACTAAAAGGCATTGAACAAGCCGCAAAATACCAGAAGCTCAATACACTTTTCTTGTTAACCACTCGAACAGCTCATTGGTTTATTGAACGTGGCTTTAGCGAAACAACACTGGCAAGCTTACCAACACAAAAACAAGCACTGTACAATTATCAACGTAATTCTAAAATTTTCTCAAAAGCACTTTAGTCTTTACGCGCTTTAACAAGGCAATAAAAAAGCGACCAAATGGTCGCTTTTTTGCATTTCACCTAGTCGTTATTCCACAATTTTGAATGGAATAAACATGGGATAACCTTGTCGAATAACACGCATTGGTACAGACCGATCATTCGGAATTGCCTTAGCAATTTCAGTGAAAGCAGCGACACCATCAATACGTTTACCGTTCAACATGGTAATCACATCACCTTGCTGAAGGCCATTACGTGCCGCTGTGCCACCCATAACCTGCTCAATAATGACACCACTTTCAATATCAAACTTCTTGGCCATATCTGCAGGAACCTCCCCTACAATCATACCAAGGCGGTTCTGATCTTGTTGAGATTGAGCCAGTGCTTTCGGATCATTTGGTCTAGCCTCTAACGTGACAGAGATAGTTTGCTCTTTCCCATCTCGATACACTTTCGCATCGACTTTTTCGCCCGCTTTCATCTGCCCCACAACATAAGGTAATTCTGCAGAGTGCTCGATTTTTTTACCATTAAATACCATGATAATATCGCCAGACTTCAAACCAGATTTTTCGGCTGGAGAGTCCGGTAGCACTCGGCTAATTAACGCGCCGCTTGGTCGATCTAAACCAAAAGATTCAGCCAACTCATTGTTCACATCCTGAATCAGTACGCCCAACCAAGCTCGAGACACTTTACCGTCTTGTTTTAGCTGATCAACAACAGACATCACAACATTAGAAGGGATCGCAAAAGACACACCCATAAAGCCACCAGAACGGGTGTAGATTTGTGAGTTAATCCCCACTACTTCACCATCCAAGTTAAACAAAGGTCCACCAGAATTACCTGGATTAATGGCGACATCAGTTTGGATAAAAGGCACATAGCTGTCAGATGGCAAGTTTCGACCCGTTGCACTGACTATTCCCGCAGTAACGGTGTAATCAAAGCCAAACGGTGAACCAATGGCCAACACCCACTGACCGGGTTTAAGCTTGTCTGAATCGCCCATTTTTACGATAGGCAAATTCTCTGCATCAATTTTTAGCAACGCCAGATCCGTTCTAGGGTCCGTTCCCACTAATTTAGCAATATACTCACGGCGATCGTTTAGGCGTACATGAATAACATCCGCCTCATCAATCACATGATTATTCGTCAGCACATAGCCATCTTGGGAAATAATAAAACCAGATCCCAATGAACTACGCGGTCCCTGCTGCTGAGGTGGTGCTTGCTGACCAAAAGGCTGTTGGCCAAAGAAGTGCTTAAAGAATTCGTTGAGTTCTTCGCTATTAGGTCCTAATTGCTGACCCCCTTCATTAGCCGTTTTTGTGGTAACAGTTTGTTCCGTACTGATATTCACAACAGCGGGAGAGGCCTCTTCCACTAACTCTGTAAAGTCAGGGAGTGAAGCCGCGTGAGAAAGCATAGACGTCAGCATAAAAGTACTGACAAAAACCACACTAACGTGTTTAAGCAATCTGTTCATTGATTGGTCTCCTTAAGACGTACCAAATTCATTACAGTGCCAGGTGAAGACAATTAGACGCTTACGGTGTAAATACCAACGGTATTTGATCATCCTTAAGCGATTCAATTCGTAAAATTTTTGGGTAGTAATCAAGATTGTTAATTTCTTGTTTTGACTTATTTCTTGCTAGTAATAACCCACCAGCGAAACCAATAATAGAAAAAATAACAGCAATGCCTGATTCGCCACCCCAGACCGAAGGTAAAACAGCACCGCCAATCAAACCAAGTAGAGGTATTAGATACATCCAAACAGACGCTTGTAGCAAGGTATCCTCCGGGATACCGACCACTACACTCTGCCCCACTTCCACAGCCAACGGGTCAATCGCACGCATTCGCATTCGATTAGAAGAAGACACTTGTGCTATCGCATGATGACCACATCCATGGCGGGCACGACAAGAAGTACAGCTGCTGGTACGAATAGTTTCGACGTCAGCAAAACCGTCCTCGATCGACAACACTCTTCCGGTTTCTTCAATCATGATCTGCCCTTGGCATAAACACATTCATCAATTTTTCTATGGTCACATCTGGCACTTCGCCTACCATGGTTAACAGATACAACTGATCTTTAACTTTAATACTGCGCTCTCCAGCCATTGTCGCCCCCATACTTAAGATAGACAGTGCTTTTGGCTTCATGATTGGCTCAACAAAAACAGACACGGTCGTCATGCCATCGGATAAAAGAAGCATGCTGGTACCGTGATTCAAAGCACGGGCTTCTGGCCAAACAAGTGAAAAACCTTCCGGTAACCAGTCAAACCGCCAAAGATTTTTTATGCGCCTTGGCTGAACTTCCAATACTGGCTCAGAGTAACTACCCTTTTTTGGGACAAAATCGTCATGTTTCAAGTCTGGGGTAAAATTCACCGACGTAAATTGAATTCTTTCCAGTAACTGCCCATCCATTTTCATCATGTCATGCTTTAGAAGAAAGTGGTTTTCTTTGTCTAGCCAGAATTGATGACCATATCGATACTGATCTTTTGGGACCAATTTTACGGTAACCACATTACGACCAGCAATTCGACTAACATCCGTCCCTACGATCATCTCATAGCCTTTAATTAGACGATTGCTTTCGACATTTTTGAAGCGCTTAAACGGCGGTACCCGTGGCGTACGCAAATTGGCAACATGAGCATTCGGATAGACACAAATGATTTTGTCATCAATGCGCAAGACTTCCACTTTATCACCGTCTAGATCCACCAAGCTTTCATATTCAATCTCACCCGTCACATCATGGCGGATACGCATGCTGTTCATGTTCATGGCTTCAGAATGAACAAATATACCCTCGTAACTCAGTGCACTAAATGACTGAGTCATACTTCTCAACATCTGCAATGCATCCGGGGCCGCTGTACTTGCCATCCCCACGCTTGAGACAACAAGGCATAATGCTATGAAAATAATACGCAATTGAAAAAACACTCTCATAAATTACTCTTGTATGGGGTAACTAACGACGCGAGCCATAGGTATCATTCCTTGACCTACCGTCATCGCCGCCTGCTCAGCGTGTTGTCTAAGGTAATTCTGGAGTCTAACGTTATCCACCAGCAACGACTCTTTATTCAACTCTGATAATGGCGTTATAACCAAATTATTGGCAGGTGAGCGGACTTCAGCAATTAAATTAGGCGATATAGTGTCTGTTTTTAACAACGTATTACCACCAAAAACAATCACAAAAGTAACGCTCGCCGCGATCGCGGCACCCGACAGCATAACCTGCCAAACAGGTCGGGATACGTTGTTTTTTATCGGTAGAACAAAAGGAATAGGGGCATTGCCCAATCCTACCTTTTGTTCTTCTGTGTAAGAATCGTCGTTATCAATTTCCACTCGAATACGAGAGACCAAACTGTTTTGAAGGCCAACAGCGACATCGGAATCTTTATGAAGTGTCTGCTGTATTAAATGCCAACTTTCTAACTGACGACTCAGCGCCGTATGATCGCCTTTAACTAGACGCTCAATATCTTGCTCCGACGCTTCACCATCAAACATAGCCGACAGGCTAGAAAGTATTTCTGGGGGACTATCGTTTTCAGGGAAACGGTCATTGAAATCTTTCATGGCTACTCTCCTCCATCCAACAACGGACGTATGTGTTTTTCTACCGCCTCACGAGCACGAAAAATTCGTGAGCGAACCGTCCCAACTGGGCATTCCATGATCAACGAAATATCTTCGTAACTCAGACCATCAAACTCTCGTAAGGTTAACGCGCTACGCAACTCTTCTGGCAAATGTTGAATGGCATAATTAATCGCGGCTTCAAGACGATCACTGTTTAACCTTGCTTCAGGCGTGTCTATATCCGCTAAGGCTTCATACATACTGAAGACCTCCTCATTATCCAGCTCAACATCGGATTCTGGAGGACGACGAGAACGACTCACAAGGTAGTTTTTGGCCGTATTAACAGCAATTCGATACAACCAAGTATAAAAGGCACTTTCCCCTCGAAAACTGCCTATCGCTCGATACGCTTTAATAAAGCTTTCTTGAGCGACATCCAGTACTTCACTTCTATCTTGTACATAACGTCCAATTAAACCGATGACCTTGTATTGATATTTGACAACTAACAGATCAAACGCCCGCTTGTCGCCCTGCTGTACTTTCTCAACTAACGCCTGATCGGAAGACGTTTCGTGCGGCATAGGCACCTCATACTAAAACCTTATTCATCTGCGCCCTTGCTTATTACAAGAGAAGACAACAATTAATCAAACGAGTTCCCATCTTGTTATGACCAAACTAGGATTTAGAGCAATAGAACCGCCCTAAATCATGAAGTATGGCGAATATTCAAAATACGACCTCAGAAAGTATTCACTATTTATTGCCAACAATAGTAACATTAATTTTTTAGTCATAATTAGATCAATACAATGAGTCGACACTATAAACACGACATCGTCATTATTGGCGCAGGGGCCGCAGGCCTAACGCTTGCTCTTGAGCTCGCGGATCATCATCGCGTGGCCATTTTGACAAAGGCAGATATCCGAGAAGGGTCAACCTTGTATGCTCAAGGTGGTGTCGCCGCTGTATTGTCTGATAAAGACACTATTGAATCTCATATTAATGACACCATCGACGCTGGCGTTGAGCTTGGCGATCCAGACGCCATACGCTTTACCGTTGAGCATTCAAAAGAAAGTATTGATTGGCTTATCGATCAAGGTGTTCCATTCACTCGTTATGGTGAAAGCGAGGAATACCATCTAACCAAAGAAGGCGGACATAGCCACAGACGTATTATTCACAGTGCCGATGCCACAGGACTGGCTATTTCCAAGACTCTCATCAAAAACGCCACCAATCACCCAAATATCGATTTTTATCCTAATCGAGTCGCCATCGATGTGGTGACAACTAAAAAACTAGGCATCGCAGGCCCAAATCGCGCAGTAGGCGTTTACGCACTCAACCTAGACGACGATGTTATCGAGGTCTTTCACGGTCACTTTGTTTCGCTCGCTTGCGGCGGCAGCAGTAAAGTTTACCTTTATACGAGTAATCCAGACACAGCGTCAGGCGACGGTATTGCCATGGCATGGCGTGCAGGTTGTCGAGTGGCCAATATGGAATTTAATCAGTTCCATCCGACTTGCCTTTATGACGCAAAAGCCAAGACCTTTTTAATCTCTGAAGCCGTTCGTGGCGAAGGTGGCAAACTATTGCTGCCTGATGGCACTCGCTTTATGAGTAAGTTTGATAAAAGAGAAGAGCTCGCACCACGGGACATCGTTGCACGAGCGATCGATCATGAAATGAAACGCCTTGGCGTTCACCACGTTCTACTGGATATTTCTCATAAAGATCCAGAATTTATTAAAGAACATTTCCCAACCATTTATAAACGCTGCCTGGAATATGGTCACGACATGACCAAAGGACCAATACCTGTTGTGCCGGCTGCGCATTACACCTGCGGTGGCGTGGTCGTCAACCGACACAGTGCAACCGACATTGAAAACCTTTATGCCATCGGTGAAACCGCTTATACAGGACTTCATGGCGCCAACCGCCTAGCAAGCAACTCGCTACTGGAATGTATTGTTTTTGCACGCTCCGCCGCTCATCACATTTCTGAAAACCGCTTGTCCGCAAGTGACATTATGATTCCTGATTGGGATGAAAGTAAGGTAACAAATTCAGATGAAGACGTGGTTATCACCCATAACTGGCAAGAGCTACGACGCTTTATGTGGGATTACGTGGGCATTGTCAGAACCGACAAACGACTGCTTAGAGCGAAACATCGAGTCGATTTATTACTGTCTGAAATCCAAGAATTTTATGCTAATTACAAAATCTCAAATGACTTATTAGAACTACGTAACTTAGCCATGGTGGCAGATTTAATAATACGCTCGGCCATGTCTCGAAAAGAAAGCCGCGGCCTGCATTTCACGCTAGATTATCCGAACAAGCAGACCACTAGTTCACCAACAATATTAACGCCTCAAAATACAGACTAGGTCGCCTGCCGCCTATCCATCCGCTTTTTAAACGCCTCGCTGCGGCGCAACAAAATTTGTTGTGCTGCGAAAGAACGTAGTATTCGATATTGCACTTTTGTCACACTATCGCGGTAAATCACTCGATAAACAGGCCAAAATCGATCCGAAAAAAACTGAGACCGATCCACTTTAGCGATCAACTGAACATCATTTGATCGTATAAAAAGCAACCTTTTACAACGTCCACGCTCAAGCAAAAATACACCTTGCTCATCGATCCCAATTTGATGAGACGACTGGCGCACAACTCGAAACAAAAATAGCACGCCAAATAAACCGGCAAGAATATAAAATAAAGCACGCCAAAAAACAGGCATCCAATAGAGATGAAATAGAGCGGCATAAACTGAGGCAATGACAAACCACAACGCGATGCCGATCCATGAACATTTAAGCTCAGTAGCTTTTAGGCTGAACACGAGTCACTATAATATTGACAATACGAGCAAGGTCCGAATCTTCTGGCTTTTCTTTTTGCATAAACCAAGGGAAAAGCTCTTGGTCTTCACATTCAATCAGCTTATGAAAACGCTGCTTATCTTCCTCTTCAAGCGTCAAATAGACTTCATCAAGAAACGGTTCTAGAAGGATATCCAGCTCCAACATACCACGACGGCATTGCCATTTCAGACGCTTAAAGCTCAATGAATCCGATGTTTCACTCATGTCGTTACCTTTTGAATAGAATCTCATCATTATAGCCATCTAAATAAAAGAAACGAAAACAGCTTAAGACAATTTACTGATATTTGTCACATAAATCCTTATTAGACAAAGACATACCGCTCGGGGAATAGAAATAAAGAAGTATTATATTGACTCATTATTCATCAAGAATAGGAAAATGGAACAGAATAGTACTAGTATTAGCTATTTACGTATTAACGCGTCAATTATGACATGGCCTATATTAATATTGTTCCTTGATAAAAAATTATCTGGAAATTAGGTACTACTATAAAAACAAAGAAACTCCAACACGGGGAAAACCTATGAAACGCTTTACCAAAAAAACCCTAGCGTACGCAGTATCTATTACTGCAGCTATGTCAGCCGCTAGCACCTTCGCAGAAACTCAAATCACCGTAGCCACCGTTAATAACGGCCACATGATCGAAATGCAAAAATTCACACCAGAATTTGAAAAAGCCAACCCAGGAATTAAAGTAAAATGGGTGACTATGGAAGAAGGTGTATTACGCCAGAACGTCACTCAAGACATTGCTAATAAAAGTGGTCTTTATGATGTAATGACAATCGGTATGTACGAAGCGCCTATCTGGGGCGAGCGTGGTTGGTTGCAACCGGTAGACACTAGCGGTAGTTACGATGCTAAAGACATTCTGCCATCTATCCGTGGCGGTTTATCTTACGAAGGCACTATGTACGCAGCACCATTCTACGGCGAAAGCTCAATGGTTATGTATCGTAAAGACCTTGTAAAGGCCGCTGGAATGGAAATCAATGACCGTGATAGCTGGGAACACATTCGTGATGTAGCCGCTGCCGTCAATGATCCAAGTAAAGGCATTTACGGTATTTGCTTACGTGGTAAAGCTGGCTGGGGCGACAACATGGCATTTATGACAGCCATGGCTAACTCCTTTGGTGCGCGTTGGTTCGATGAAAATTGGAAGCCTCAACTAGAAACAAAAGAATGGAAAGAAGCGGTTACTTTCTATGTTGATTTGCTAACGAAATACGGCCCTCCAGGTTCAAGCAGCAACAGCTTCAACGAAAGCTTAGCCTTGTTCAATGAAGGCAAATGCGGCATGTGGATTGATGCCACGATCGCTGCGTCTTTCGTAACGGATCCTAAGCAAAGCAAAGTCGCTGATCAAGTTGGTTTCGCTCAATCCCCTATCGCTGTAACAGAAAAAGGCGCGAACTGGCTTTGGGCATGGTCACTTGGCATTCCAGCCGCAACGAAAAACGCCGATGCGGCACAGAAATTTGTTCGTTGGGCAACGTCTAAAGAGTATATCCAGCTTGTTGGTAAAACGAACGGCTGGGCTGCAGTACCTACAGGTACACGAGCAAGTACTTATGCTAACCCTAAGTTCCAAAAAGCGGCCGTTTTTGCTGAAGCAGAGCTAAAAGCAATTAATTCTGCTGATCCGACAGATAGCACACTAAAACCATCTCCATATGTTGGTGTTCAGTTTGCTGCTATTCCTGAGTTCCAAGCAATTGGGACAACGGCTGGTCAAATGATTTCAGGCGCCCTCGCTGGATCTATGACTGTAGATGAAGCTTTGAAAATAGCTAATAAAGCAGCAGATCGTCAAATGCGTCAAGCGGGTTATTACTAGCCTCAACTGACAGAGAAATAGGGCTTACGCCCTATTTCTTATTTCTAATTCTCCCCCTCTAAGGAGAATATCCCTGCTTATAATAAGAGACACATAACATGAAGCGCTCAATCACTCGCTTATTAATGGCGCCGTCAGTCATCCTACTGTTGGTTTGGATGGTCATACCTTTGTCCATGACCATTTACTTTTCCACCATACGCTACAACTTATTGTACCCAGGTCGGAATAACTTCGTCGGTTTGCAGAACTTTGAGTTCTTTATCACCGATCCTGGTTTTATTCCTGCGGTAGCCAATACATTGATACTGCTACTGTCAGTACTCATCATCACCGTTGTATTAGGCGTCATATTATCCGCCTTGATTGATAAACCTTTCTTCGGACAGGGCATCGTGCGTGTATTGTTAATTTCTCCTTTCTTTATCATGCCAACGGTTAATGCCTTAATCTGGAAAAACATGATGATGAATCCGGTTTACGGCATTTTTGCTTGGATATCACAGTCATTGGGGTTTGAACCTATCGACTGGCTATCTTCGTACCCTCTAATGTCCGTTATTATCATGGTGAGCTGGCAATGGCTTCCCTTTGCTATTCTGGTTTTTGTGACAGCGCTACAGTCCCAAGACACCGAACAGAAAGAAGCGGCTCAAATGGATGGCGCAACAGGCTTGCACATATTCCGATACCTAACTATCCCACACCTAGCACGCCCTATTGCGGTTGTGATCATGATAGAAACTATTTTTCTACTGGCCGTTTTTGCCGAGATTTTTGTTTCTACTGGCGGTGGCCCAGGATATGACAGCACAAACTTAGCCTACTTAATTTATAACCAAGCCCTTCTTCAATATGACGTTGGTGTGGCTTCTGCTGGTGGTTTGTTTGCAGTATTGCTTGCCAATATCGTCGCCTTTTTCTTAATTCGTGCCGTTGGCAAAAACCTAACGGTGTGAGGTAAATACGATGACTCTTAATCAACAACGTAAACTCAAAACCATTATGACTGGCCTATTAGCATGGACGGTTGCACTGGTGTTATTTTTCCCCATCTTTTGGATGTTTATCACCTCGTTCAAAACAGAGTTACAGGCAATTTCAATCCCGCCTAAACTGTTTTTTGAACCCACGCTGGATAACTTCAGAATTGTTCAGGAACGAAGTGACTATATTCATCATGCATGGAATTCCGTCGTCACCTCCTTTGGTGCGACGATTCTTGCACTGATAATCGCCATTCCAGCGGCTTACTCGATGGCATTTTTTCCAGGCAAACGTACTAAAGACATTTTGCTATGGATGCTTTCAACCAAAATGCTTCCAGCGGTTGGTGTATTAGTCCCTATTTACATTCTATGCAGAGATTATGGATTACTCGATTCTCGTCTTGCTTTGATCATTATTTTTACATTAATGAACTTGCCTATTGTGGTATGGATGCTTTTTTCCTACTTCAAAGATTTACCAAAAGAAATTCTAGAAGCCGCAAGAATGGACGGAGCTACACCTTGGGACGAAGTTGTTAAAGTGGTTTTACCGCTTTCTGTTGGCGCCATTTCATCAACAGCACTTTTGTCTATCGTTCTTTGTTGGAACGAAGCATTTTGGTCACTTAATTTAACCGCGTCGGAAGCCGCACCGCTAACCGCAATGATTGCTTCGTACTCAAGCCCTGAAGGCTTATTTTGGGCAAAACTGTCTGCTGCATCGACATTAGCGTGTGCTCCAATCGTCATTTTTGGTTGGTTCTGTCAAAAACAATTGGTTCAAGGCCTTACATTCGGCGCCGTAAAATAATTATTAGGAAGCGTTCACATGACATATTTAAAGATTACAGATTTACAAAAACATTACGACAGCTACCACGCACTTCGAGGTATCAATCTATCCATTACCGAAGGTGAATTCGTGGTCTTTGTTGGGCCATCTGGTTGTGGTAAATCGACTCTATTGCGTACTATCGCAGGTCTTGAATCCAGTAATGGCGGAAGTATTGAACTAGACGGCCGAGACATTACCGAACTGGCTTCTTCAAAACGTGATTTGGCAATGGTGTTCCAATCCTACGCGCTATACCCACACATGACGGTGGCGGATAACCTGTCGTTTGCGCTTCGCCTTGCGAAAATACCAAATAATGAAATTCAAGAAAAAGTACGTTCTGTTTCTGCCTCGTTGCAGCTTGATCCACTACTTGAACGTAAGCCAAAAGAATTGTCAGGCGGACAACGCCAACGTGTGGCGATTGGTCGTGCCATAGTTCGTCAACCAAAAGTATTCTTATTTGACGAACCACTGTCCAACTTAGACGCTGCGCTTAGGGTTCAAATGCGCTTGGAGCTTGCTCGTCTTCACAAAAAACTGGGCACGACTATGGTTTATGTAACCCATGACCAAGTAGAAGCCATGACGCTAGCGGATCGTGTAGTTATCTTAAATGCAGGTCAAATAGAACAAGTCGGCACGCCGCTTGAACTTTATCGCAAGCCAAACAGCCGTTTTGTTGCCGAGTTCATTGGCACTCCAAAAATGAACCTGATACCTGCTGATAAAATCACGCATAAAGAAAATGAATTAGTCTTTGACCTATTTGGCCACACCATCCACTTCCCTGCGAATCGCATAAAAGGCGCACAGCCTGATTTCGCTATTGTGGGTATTCGCCCTGAGCATTTGAGCTTGGTAGCAGAAGGCGGAGACCTGACTGGTCGGATTGAATTAGTTGAGCACTTAGGCTCAGAAGCTTATGCCCACATTCAATTGCTTAACGATCAGACCATTATTGTGAAAACCGGTGCACGCACCGAACTTAAAGACGGCCAAGAAGTTAGCATCAAAGTGGATGTACAGGAGATCATTCTGTTCAACGATAAAGATCAAGTGATTTCTGTGATTCCAGAGGAAGCGTAACATGTCAAACCACCTGCAAGCTTCGCTCAATAAAGAACAGCTTTCTGTTCAAGAGTACCAAAAAGAAGCCATTCAAGCTGGCGTATTACATTTAGGCGTGGGCGCTTTTCATCGCGCTCACCAAGCCGTGTATTTTGACCGACTATTAGCCCATGGCAATGAGCAAAACTGGGGGATCATTGGCGTCAATATACGCCCACAAGATAGCCAAGTATTTGCTCGTTTCATCGAGCAAAAAGGCGAATATGTCTTAAAAACTATGGCGGCCGATGGTGCCACCAAGTACGAGCACATTCGTTCTATTGTTCAGCAAATCGATGGCGCGCAAGCGCCACTAGATGTCGACGCAGCCTTAGCCAATGCAAACATTCAGCTTGTGACATCAACCGTAACCGAAGGGGGCTATTACCTTGATGAAAATCGAGTTTTAATGCTTGAACATCCAGCCATTAAAGCCGACGTCGATGGGGCGAGAAACACCCTTTATGCCTTCCTATATGCCGGTCTAAAAAAGCGTAGCGAAACGTCAAAGGCTAAAATCACCTTATTATGTTGTGATAACCTTCGTCATAATGGTGAATTGTTAGAAGCCGGACTGATGCAATTTATTGCCGCCAAACAAGACCCAGCATTGGCTGATTGGATTAAGGAAAACGTTTCTTTCCCTTGCTCTATGGTCGATCGCATCACGCCTAAACCAAGCCAAAAGCATGTTGATGATGTGCAAACTCGCTTTGGTGTTGACGATGAAATGACCGTCATGGGTGAAGATTTCATCCAGTGGGTTATCGAAGACAATTTTGCTGGCAAAAAACCTTCCCTGGATCTAGTCGGCGCTCAATTCGTCAACAACGTTGTGCCGTTTGAAGAAGCCAAGATTCGTATATTGAATGCGGGGCACACTTGTGTCACGTATCAAGCGGCCTTAAAAGGCTTAACGTATTTTGATGAAGCGATGCGCGATAACGAATTAAACCAGTACTTTACAGACTTTATTCTGCAGGATTCGATTCCAGCCATTGGTGATTCTGTGGTGGACCTTCCCGCTTATTTCAACATAATCGCTCAGCGTTTCAGCAATGCCAATATTGGCGATACGGTTGAGCGAATATGCACAGATGGCTACGCAAAGTTTCCAATTTTTATCTTTCCAACATTGGAAGGTAATTATCGAAAAGGCCGCACTCCAATCAAGACAATTCAAGGGATTGCCAGTTGGTTTGCATTTATTCAACTCACCAATGAGGGTAAAATTAAAACGCCTTATCATGAGCCGAATAAAGCCGCACTTGCTTCTTTTAGTAATGACGCAACAGGCATTCAAGCCTTTGCAAACGATCGTTTTTTATGGGGCAGTATACCCACTGATTTTCCTGATTTTGTAGAGCAACTTACACAAGCAATTCAGGCTAGTATGGAAAAATATGCATAGATAACGGCAACCTATCCCAAGAAATAAAGGTGATTCAGTCAGTTTGACCATTATTTCTTGAGGATGTTTTATTATTAATAATAAAAAGAAAGTGGCAAGATAACGTAGACACGATCAAACAAAATCTACCCTTATATCTGAGCTTCCATGAGAAAGACTATGTCTAATACCGCCAAACGCATCACCCCTGAATACGAAATCGTTGAAGATAACGAAACCATTCGATATTTAGAGCATGGTTACCCTAGCGATCTCATTCGCTGGCATGCCCATGATGACTACGAGCTACATTTTATTGTAGCGACATCAGGCAAGGTATTTATAGGCGACTATATTGGCAATTATTCTCCGGGGCAGCTCATTTTAACGGGACCAAGACTTCCTCATAACTGGATCTGTCAAAACGAACAAGAGGACGTTCAGCTTAGAGACATGGTGATTCGCTTTCACCATGAGTCATTTTCGAATGGCATGAAAATCATACCTGAGCTAGCAGAAATTCTACCTATGCTGGCAAGAGCAAAATCAGGGATTGAATTTTTCGATCTAGACCATGAATTTCTGAAAGAAATCTTTCAACAAGTACGAGATTCTAGCGGGCTGTCTAGGTTAATCCTTTCCCTTCCGCTTTTACAAAAACTCGCTAAAAGCCGAAGCTATCGCTTACTTTCAACGGTTCAAATTGACTTAAAATCCAGCGAAACGTTACAAAGAAAAATTAATACCGTTGTTGATTACGTATCCAAAAATTATAGCCAAGACATCACTCTTTCTGGTGTGGCAAGCTTAATCTGTATGTCTGATAGCCATTTTTCTCGCTTTTTTAAGAAAGCCACAGGCAATCGATTTATTGAGTTTGTGAATCGTGTTCGAATCAGTCGCGCTTGTAGTCTCTTAATCGAAACAGACCAACAGATCGCGACTATTTGCTTTCAAGTCGGGTTCAACAATGTGGCCAATTTCAACCGCAGATTTCATGAACTAAAAGGTGTAACACCTAGAGATTTCCGTACACAAAGCAATATTCATATTGAAGGCGCTATGCCTCTGTCATAATACATTAACACACAAAAATCACGAAACGCCGCAGACATGGTATGTCCAGCGGCGTTTTTTTATTAATCGGATAATAGAGCCAGCTTGTCGTTTAAGTCTTTTGTTGATTGATAAAGAGACTGATACAAAGCGTACTTCTCTTGATAGTATGATCTAGTCGCTTCTTCTGGCTCATGAACTTCTAGTGCTTCTGGCATGGTGCAATATTCCTTAATAAGTCGCTCAATGTCTTTTCCTTGTCCATGCTGCTCGCCTAACAACGCTAAACGGGCCGCACCCAAACCAGGACCTACATCCCCGCCATCACGATAAATAAGACGTTTGTTTAGCACATTAGCAATAATCTGACGCCACATCGCATTTCGCGCGCCACCACCAATCAAAGATAACTCATCGGCAATACTGCCCGCACTGTCCAGCGCGTTTTGACAATCTAATAAAGAAAACGCAACGCCCTCAAGCACGGCCAGCGTCATGGCTTCTACATTTGTCGTATTCACCAGCCCCACAAATTGTCCATTCGCTAATGGGTCATTGTGCGGTGTGCGTTCACCACTCAGGTACGGTAAGAACAGAACGCTGGTGCGCTGAAGACCTGAATCTTCTAATCCGTCCAGTAATTCAGGAACGGTTTTACCCAACAACTTAGAAAACCAAGCCAATGAATTTGCTGCGCTTAATGTCACGCCCATTTGATGCCAACGGTTCGGCAATGCATGGCAAAACGCATGAACGGTATTTTCTGGGTTCGCTTTGTGGGATTCGCTGACGGTGAAATACACGCCCGATGTGCCCAACGAGATAAAACCTTGGCCAGGATTCGTGACACCCATGCCGACAGCGCCTGCAGCATTGTCACCAGCGCCAGCTACGACAGGTAGTTGAGGCAATTTAAGCCGCTGAGCAACCTCTTCTGATAGTACACCCACAAGATCACACCCTTCGTGTACTTTCGGCATATTAGCTTGTGTTAAGCCCGTCGCAGCCAATAAGACGTTATCCCATTGGCGCGTTTGAGGATTCAGCCACAAGGTTCCCGCCGCATCTGAACAGTCCGATGACATCTCGCCCGTTAGGCGATAGGCCAAATAATCTTTGGGTAACAATACAAAAGCGAGCTTTTCAAAAACAGTCGGTTCGTTTTCTTGCACCCAGCGTATTTTAGGCGCGGTAAAACCCGGCATCGCGAGGTTGCCTGAACGCTCGATTAAATCAGGAAACTCGGCCATTAACGCCTGGCATTGTGCTTGACTACGGCCATCATTCCATAAGATACAAGGTCGCAAAACATCGCCTTGGCTATCTAACAATGTGGCACCATGCATTTGCCCTGATAACCCCAATGCTTTTAGTTTGCTCAAATCCAAGCGCTGCTGTAATTGCTCAATCACATCAATGCACGCCTGCCACCATGATAAAGGGTCTTGCTCAGACCAAGTCGCATGAGGACTACTAACAGACAAAGAAGCCGACTCTTGTGCCAGAACATTGCCTTTGTCGTCAATAACGACGCCTTTTAAACCCGATGTTCCAAGATCAAGACCTAAATACATTTTATTACTCATTCTATTAAATTTTTTTATTGGTTTTGTATTTGAATATGGCATTCTATGCACATATCATTTCTAATTTTTCTATACTCGAAAGAATAGTAAATAGAGTCAATGAAATCCGGTACATTGGCCTTTTTTGTACCGTAAGCTAATAGAAAAAGTTAACTTTAATGCCATTTAAATCGAAAAGTTTAAACTGAGTCCAAAAGGTCACCAAGAAACACCCAGACCTTTTTGATGAATTAATCTCTTCAAAATAACCAATAACACAGGTAATAAATAACTTGATGCAATGGCTTAATAATTTTTTTGTCACCCAAGTAGATAATAGCAACCTAATGACAGGAGACTACAACTACTTCCTGGTCGCTCTTTCTATCGTGCTTGCTGCGGTGGCCTCATTTTTTGCTCTGCACTTCGCCTCTATAGCACAACACATTGTTATCAAAAAATACAAAAACATTGCGCTCGTGTCTGGCTCTTTCATTATGGCCGGTGGCATTTGGAGCATGCATTTTGTTGGTATGCTGGCATTCAACATGGGACACCCTGTTTCTTATGACCCACTGCTTACTGCAGTTTCTTTAATACCCAGCATTTTAGCCTCTTACGTCACATTAAAAAGACTGATCAAGCCAAATTTAAGTATTTGGCAATTACTTATTAATGGTGTATTCGTCGGGGGTGGCATTGGCGCTATGCATTATATCGGCATGGAAGCCATGGAAATGGATGTTGAACTTAGGTATGACCCAACTTGGTTCTTTTTCTCTATTCTCATAGCCGTCGTACTGGCATTTATTGCGCTATCCACACAGTACTACGTCGGAAAGTTATGGACAGGACTCAGTCAAAAGTGGGTAAGTAGCATCAGCGCTTTGATCATGGGATCTGCTATTGCAGGAATGCACTATACAGGCATGGCGGGAGCACGTTTTATCTCGTCCAGTGATGTAGAAATGACCCATATGTCAAATAATCCCAACAGTTACCTTTCCTTTGTCGTTGCTACTATTACTTTATTGCTTTCTATTCTAGCGAGTAATATTGCCTCTCAGTTACGATACCGTCAGCTGTTATTAGAAAAAACCGCCAGTGAAGTGAGGTTAAAAACAACATTGGATACAGCGGTTGATGGAATCATTACTATTGACAGCAATGGCACAATCAAAGAATTCAATAAAGCAGCCTGCACTATCTTTGGGTGGCAAGAAAAAGACATTATCCATCAGTCATTCGAAAAATTATTTCCTCAAAAATACAGCGATGAGTGGTATGGACCCACTTTTGTAGACATCTCATAGCTATATAATAATAGGTAAAGATGAGGTGAATTATGAGTGGGAAACGCTATACCGAAGAGTTCAAAATTGAAGCCGTTAAACAAGTAACAGAGCGTGGTTATAAGATTGCTGAAGTGGCTGAGCGACTTGGCGTTAGTTACAAAAGTATGCATGATTGGATTGCTCGATACCGCAAACCTGAAGCAAGTCGAAAAGCGGAAGATTCCGCTCAGTCAGAGATCCAACGGCTCAAAGCGGAGCTTCAGCGGGTGACCGAAGAGAGGGACATTCTAAAGGAGGCCGCCGTGTACTTTGCCGGGGAGTCAAAGAAAAGTACACGTTCATAAAATCACGGCTCAACGACTATTCTATTGTTGTCTTATGTCGAACACTGCAAGTCCATAGGAGCGGTTTTTACGCTTGGCTGGACCGCCCAAAAAGTCGACGAGAACAAGAAGATGACCAACTTGCCGTTACGATTAAAATGCATTGGCTTGAGAGTGGTTGTGTTTACGGCTACCGCAATATCACCAAAGACCTAAAAGGAGAAGGTAAGTCTTGTGGAAAGAATCGAGTGCTAAGAGTGATGCGCCGTGAGGGCCTAAAAGCGCTCATAGGCTACAAACGTCACCCTGTTTTTTATAGTGGCGCTGAGCGTAACACAGCGCCAAATACACTAAATAGAGAGTTTATTGTCCCAGAGCCAGATCAAGTCTGGGTAACTGATTTTACGTATATCCGGACAAAAGAAGGCTGGCTTTACGTCACCGTCGTTGTGGATCTATTTTCTAGATTGATCGTAGGGTGGTCAATGAGATCAAGAGCAACAGCGGAGTCGGTTATTGATGCTTTACTCATGGCTATTTGGCGGCGACGTCCCACAAAAAAAGTACTGGTACACTCTGATCAAGGCGCTCAATATACCTCGAAAGATTGGCAAACCTTCTTAAAAGATAATAATCTGGAAGCCAGTATGAGCCGTCGTGGTAATTGCCATGATAATGCCGTTGCGGAAAGCTTTTTCTCATTGTTAAAAAAAGAAAGAGTACGCAATCGAACCTATCAAACAAGAAGCGATGCTCGTTCAGAGATTTTTGATTATATCGAGTGCTTTTATAATCCAAAGCGACACCATGGATCCAATGATGGATTATCGCCACTGCAATATGAAAAGCGATATTTTACGGAGCTAGAAACTGTCTAGGAAACTGGGTCCATACCAGAGTTTAATGCTTTTTTAGCCATTTTTCGAAACACTGGCGATACAGACATTTCAGGCACCGAACGAGAAATTCTAGCTACAGACAAAAATGGGCGCGTTTTTCCGATCAGAATTGGTGTGGGTCGTGTTGATATTCTCGACAACGAGACACTTTTTGTCGCTTTTATCAGTGATATTTCTGCCAGAAAATCGATGGAAGAAACTATCAAAAAAAGTGAAAAACAGTACAGTTCTTTAATTAAAAACATCCCTGGGGCCTCGTTTCGCTGCTTAATGGATAAAGATTGGACCGCTATTTTCATTAGTGATGCCATTTATGATGTTGCAGGATGGAGCGCTGCTAATTTTTATAATGACGACATATCCTTAGGCAAACTTGTTCACCCAGATGACGTCAAAAGCGTTTCAGCTGTTATCGACAAGGCGATTGAGGAACGTCATACCTATAAAATAGAATACCGCCTAAGACACAAAGAAGGTCACTATGTTTGGGTGCTGGAAAGTAGCTCTGTCATTTATAATGAAAAAGGCGACCCTGAATGGATTGATGGTGTTATTTTAGACATCTCACAACGTATTGAGATGGAAAATGAGTTACGTTTAGCAAAAGTAAAAGCGGAAGCATCAGCGGAAAGTAAATCGTCATTTTTAGCAAACATGAGCCACGAAATACGTACACCAATGAACGCTATCATTGGTTTTTCAGATATTTTGTTAGATTCTGATGTATCAGGTGAAAACAAAAAACACCTAGCGACCATAAGTAGATCAGCTCGATCTCTACTTCACCTTCTCAACGACATTCTAGACAGCGCTAAATTAGAAAAAAACAAACTAGAGTTAGATATGCAAGTATTTGTGCTTGCTAACATGGTAGACACGGTGATATCGACACTGTGGCTACAAGCAAGGAATAAAGGCTTAGAACTACACTTTGAAATAGAGACGGATGTTGTGCGGGCTTATTTAGGCGCAGAAGACCGCATACGACAAGTGCTAATGAATATTTTAGGCAATGCCATAAAATTCACCGAAAAAGGTTATGTAACTCTGACCGTTTCCCAAAACAGTGATAAAAGCATACGTTTTAGCGTACAAGACTCCGGCATAGGTATTCCTCCAGAACGCTTAAAAAGTATTTTTGATCCGTTCACACAAGCCGATGCTTCCATGAGCCGACGCTTTGGCGGCACTGGATTAGGCACCAGTATCTCAAAACAGTTGGTAGCATTAATGGGCGGGGAACTCCATGCTAAAAGCGACATAGGGGTTGGTAGCTGCTTTTATTTCGATTTACCTTTAAAAGAGTCTGAAATACCTAAAGAGGTAACATTATCTCAGCTGCCAGTAATCACGCCTAAAAAAATACTCCTAGCGGATGACATAGAACAAAACCTAACATTACTTACCCTACTTTTAAAACGACAAGGGCATGCTATCTTTTTAGCAAAAGATGGTATTCAAGCCATTGAGCAATTTAAAAGCTTAGCACCTGATATCATTCTAATGGACATTCAAATGCCCAATATGGATGGCTTAATGGCGACCCAAGTTATCAGGCAATATGAGAAAGAAAACCAACTCAGTCATACGCCCGTCATTGCCTTAACCGCAAACGTGCTTCTAGAAGATAAATTAGAAGCACAACAGGCAGGTATGGACGGCTTTGCAAACAAACCTATAGATATCCATGCTTTGGTTGCTGAAATGGCAAGAGTATTAAACGAAACGCCAATATCACTCCATCAAGAAATCATTGATGAGAAAGCCAGCGACCATAAAAACCTGCAAATCAATATCGGTAAAGGCCTTTCATTATGGAGTGAGATGCCAATCTATGTGACTGAGTTATCAACATTTGCTTCACACAACGCCGATTTAATAAATAGACTATTGGCACTCTTATCCGCGCACAAATACCAAGAAATCAAAATATTGGCTCATGCAATAAAAGGAATATCTGGGAATCTGGCACTGCTAAATATTTCCAACTCGATGGTGAAAATAGAACGCACAGCACAAACAAAAAATTATGACCTATGCTTAAAAAGCATTCATAGCTTGTCTTCCTCATTGTCAGAGTTCACTGAAGAGTTGCAACAATTGAAGGAAAGATTTGGTGCCGACTTACAAATTCAACCAACAAGTACTCAAGTAGTATTTTCAAAAATAGAATTATTATCTCTACTCGATACCCTCACTCTTTCTGCAGGATCGGGAGAAGTGGATGACGAAAACATAGATTTGCTAATCAGCAGCGTGCCAAAAGCAATGAAAAGACAAGCGATTGAAGTAAGTAAGGCAATCAGCGATTTTGATTTCAATAGCGCCATCATCACACTGGCTAACTTAAAAAAAGTAATAGCAAAGGAGTCCGATAGATGAGAATAGGCAGCAAACAAGCCCCTCGCATTCTATTGGTAGATGATGAGCCCACAAACTTAAGAGTGTTAAAGCAAGTTCTACAGGCCGCTAAATATCGCTTATCTTTTGCCCGTTCAGGACAAGACGCCCTAAAACTGGTTGAAAAAGAACAGGTTGATCTTATATTGCTCGATATCATGATGCCAGAAATGACAGGACTGGAAGTATGCGAGCGACTCAAACAAAACCCTGCAACCGCGGATATCCCAGTGATCTTTGTTACCGCGCTCAAAGACAGTATTGATGAAGAAAAAGGGTTTGAGATTGGGGCCGTTGACTACATTGTAAAACCCATTGTACCGTCCATTGTTTTAGCACGTGTAAAAACGCACTTGTCTTTGATTAAAGCAGATGAGCTGCTCACTACTCATATTGATTTAATACACCGCCTAGGACGAGCAGCAGAATACAAAGACAATGAAACGGGTATGCATGTACAGCGCATGAGCCGCTTTGCAAAAATCATTGCAAGAGCATACGGTTTTTGTGAGGAGTCAGCAGAAGACCTAATGATGGCAGCACCAATGCACGACATAGGTAAAATAGGGATAGCGGATAATATATTGCTTAAACCAGGTAAGCTCACCGCTGAAGAGTACGAAATAATGAAAACCCATGCTCAAATAGGAGGTGAAATCTTATCTAATCCCAGCTCATACCTTATAGAGCTGGCTCATTCCGTTGCTATGACACACCATGAAAAGTGGGATGGCACAGGTTATCCGAATGGTTTGTCTGGTGAAGAGATTCCAATCGAAGGACGAATCGTTGCATTAGTCGACGTGTTTGACGCCTTGACTAGCGAGCGTCCTTATAAGAAAGCATGGTCTACAGAAAAAGCGATTAATTACATTATGGAACAAAGTGGAAAACATTTTGATCCAGCACTCCCCCCTTTACTTCTACAGGAACTTCCAAAACTGCTTAAAGTACAAACTCAGTTTGCAGAACTAGAGGTAGACTAAAATCTTTAGGCTAATGCTATTGAAAATACAAGAATAGGCATCACTGATAAGCTGTTCACGCAGCGTAAGCTGCGAACCTTTTTCATGTCCGATCTTTTTATGGAAAGCTTTATGACCTCGCTTCAAGACATAATTGACCCAATACTACAGAACAAAGACATCATTATTGCAAAACAACAGAATATCGGTGTTTTACGTGTTACAGGCTTGGACTCTAGAAAATTCTTACAAGGTCAAATAACCTGCGATATCAATAAACTGTCTCACGATCATGGGTTATACGGAGCAATTTGCAGTATCAAAGGTCGTATTATTTCCAGTTTTTATCTCGTTCAAGAGAGCGACGACATTCTTATGTTAATGTCAAAAGACTTGATCGAAAAAACATTATTACATTTAAGAAAATATGCCGTATTTTTCAAAGCGGAATTAGTAGACAACCAAGATACCTTTGTTATTCATACAAGAATCACATCACAACGCATTGAAGCGGTTTCAAAAACGTTGCCTGAGCACTTCATCACAACTCACAATAATGAAACAATCACCCTGACACTTTGCCATGATCCAATAGAAATCCAGTGGCTCATTACCAATCAAGGAAACACGACGGTCGAGGCAAAAAACGAAGGTCTGGCAGCTCTGACAATATTGGCTGCTCGCCCACTTATTACCTTAGAACAAAGTGAAACTATCTTACCTCAGTGGCTCAACATGCAAAGTACCGGCGGCATCAGCTTTACCAAGGGTTGTTACACTGGACAAGAAATCGTTGCGCGAATGCAATATCGAGGTAAGTCTAAGAAACAGCTAATTTTAGTTACATGGCAAGGACATAGTGATACCACGTTGGACATCACTGATGGGCAAGGCAAAACTATCGGTCAAGTCTTTGCCGTAGCGAATATCGAAGAGACTTACTTTGCCCAAATTATTTTGAATATTGAACCAAACGAAATGGATAAAATTTTGTTGGGTAATCAGGAAGTCACCTTATTGCCACTTCCCTATCCGTTAGACATAAAGAAATAAGCACAGTCTATAAAGCAAAAATGGCGTCACATGGACGCCATTTTCTTATCTTGCAACACATCAGAACGGCAAGGTTATTTGACCAATTCCCTTTACAGCTATCTTTTTATCAATTGGATCCAACGCCCATTTTATCGGCTCTTTGCCAATACGAGTTAGATATTTGTTGGCTTTAGAAAAATGCTGACACCCTAGGAACCCACGATAAGCAGACAAGGGCGAAGGGTGAACGCTTTCTAATACACAATGCTTTTCATGGTTTATGTGTCTTCCCTTTTTTTGTGCATAAGCGCCCCACAACATAAAAACAACACCTTCGTGCTTTTCATTGATCATCTCAATAATTTTATCTGTAAAAGTCTCCCAGCCTTTGTTTTGATGAGAGCCCGGTTTTCTTGCTTCTACTGTTAGAACACTATTTAGCAACAAGACACCTTGCTCTGCCCACGGTAATAAATAACCATGATCCACTGGCGTAATACCCAAATCCATGTTCAATTCTTTATAAATATTCATCAACGACGGTGGTATTTTTACGTTAGGCTTCACTGAAAAAGACAAACCATGCGCTTGCCCTTCTCCGTGATAAGGGTCTTGGCCAAGTATGACCACTTTGACCTGACTAAAAGGCGTGGAATTTAACGCGGTAAAATACTCTGATTCATCAGGATACAACGTCTTCTTTTGTTTTTCAGATTGCAAAAACTGTTGCAAAGACTGCATGTAGTCTTTTTTAAATTCATCCGCTAAATAACCCTTCCAATCACTCGTTATATTCATCACCTAACTCCGCTCCTTCGCTGCAGTATCATCTAGAGCGATAAAAGGGTTGAGTGTTGGTGTTGCCTTAAATTCATAATAATATTCCAGTGACAACGTATCTTCAGGTGTCACTACGCGCTTCAGTAGCAACCAAGCCATCTCTCGCAATGAGTAAGCCAAACTGTATTGGGCTATTTTGTTCAGCGTTACTTCTATATCAAGGGAGTCATCATAACTGGCGATCAAATGAACTTGCTGAATTTGAGTTAAATTATGAGAGCGTGACAGTACGGCTAAATCAAACAAAGGATCGCCCATGCCGGTGTACTCCCAATCAATCAACCAAATGGTCTGATCATCCATTAAGATATTTTTAGGATTAAGATCGTTATGGCACACAACACGACATGGACTGGGCTCAACTCGCGGTAATTTAAAAAGCAATGTTTGTAAATAACCCTGCTCAGCTTGAATCTCCATACTAATAGGAGCATAAGACTCAATCGATTTAAGGTAATGTGCTATCAGATTATAAATACAAAAAGGATGGTTCACCTCTGGCAAGGTATGCGCTTGAGCCAAGGCTTTTGCTATCCTTTCTATGTTGCTTTTAGAATGCTCGACAGCCCAATCCAAAGAAGGCTGAATCACAAACTCACAGGCAAAAGCGCCAAGTTCATCATGCCAAAGTATTGGTGGTGAAATATCGGCATTGGCAGCAGCAAGCAAAACCGCCATTTCGCTTTGTCTGTCGATACTAAAAGCCATTTCATCCAAGTCCGGTAATCGTAAAACTATTCTAGGAGATTTATTCCAATCTAACCGATAAACTTTATTTGAGAACCCTTCTTCAAACTGTGTCACTTCAATTTTGTTGAATTCAGGTAAAATACCAGCCATTTTATCGAAATAGGCTGTTAAGTTAGTCATTTTAGATCCTTTTTTATTGCCAGAATTGGAAGCGGCTGTCAGAATGAAGAACAGAATCATCCGAGTCAATAGATTGAAGCAGATCAATGAATAAACACGAAGACATTATTCGTAAGATACAAGAACGACTGAGCACATTAAGCAAATCCGAACGAAAAGTTGCGGAAGCCATTCTTGCCGACCCAAAAACGACCATTCACTCCAGTATTGCTAAACTTGCCGCCAGAGCACAGGTAAGTGAACCTACGGTTAACCGTTTTTGTCGCAGCCTAATAGGCAGCGGTTTTCCCGATTTTAAAGTGTCACTTGCCCAAAGCCTCGCCACAGGAACACCCTATGTTAATTTAAACGTAGAACCTGATGATGCTCCGGGTGCCGTCACTGCGAAGATTTTTGAAGCCGCAAAAAACAACCTAACCAGAGCACAGGATATTTTACCTGAAGCCCTCATTAGCCGAGCGGTTGATGTATTAGCTCAGGCTCGCCGCATAGAGTTTTACGGTTTAGGTGCATCTGGCCCTGTCGCCAAAGATGCCCACCATAAATTCTTTCGCTTAAATATGCCCGTGGTCGCTTATACCGACATTTTGGTGCAACGCATGGCCGCTGCAGGCTCTCATTCAGGCGACGCCATTGTCATAATTTCCTATACTGGTCGAACCTTGCCTTTGATCGAAACAGCACGGGTAGCGCGAGAAGCTGGAGCGACGGTTATCGGAATCACAAACCCTGGTTCGCCGCTAACTGAGCACTGCTCTATTGTATTGCCGATTGAAGAGACTGAAGATACAGACATCTACACACCGATGAGCTCACGTATTGTCTATTTGACCTTGATCGATGCGTTGGCAACAGGCGTACTTCTAAAGCGTGGCCCTGAATTCAATGCGCATCTTAAAAAATTGAAACAAAGCGTACAGGATACTCGTTTACCTAAAGTTGAAAAAAAATAGCATCATAAAAAAGGCACATTTAATGTGCCTTTTTTATGATGTGTCATTAAACGTAAAGATATTTAACCAAACCGCCTTCTTTAGTAACCACATCAGATATTTTCGTAACTTTGTAAGAGGATTTTGAAAGATTATCCTATCTCAGCCACTTAGAATCGGCACAGGTCTTGACATATATCTAACCTGATCCATTTTCTTTACGATTATGCGATCCTTTTTAAATATTAAATCAGTGACTATCACAACAATAATTCAGTAATTTTAACTTTACGGATGTGAACTAGACGACTCTTTTTAAGTGCCATCTTTTAGTCAGTATGTATTGCAGAACATCGCTATAAGGGAATAAATCCTGTCTTTACTGACAAACAACTTTATCCATATAAAATTGTTTCATCCGCAATGATTTCAACGTGAGGACAATAATAATGATAGAAAGCAGTTATGCGATCAGCTTTACATTCCTAGCCTATCTGGCAGTTATGCTAGGAATTGGGCTTTACGCTTATAAAAACACATCAAGCTCAGAAGACTACTTTCTAGGTGGGCGTTCTTTAGGCCCTTGGCCAACCGCGCTATCTGCCGGTGCATCTGATATGAGTGGCTGGTTGCTACTTGGTCTTCCAGGTTACGCTTTTGCAGCAGGGCTTGAGTCAATTTGGTTAGCAGGCGGTCTATTGGTAGGCACATGGCTGAACTGGTTATTTTGTGCAAAACGCTTGCGTACTTATAGCATCACTGCTGATAACTCTCTTACGCTACCGGGTTTTCTTTCTGTTCGCTTTCAAGACAACTCTAAGCTTATTCAAACGATATCCGCTCTTTTTATCCTCCTATTCTTCCTGTTCTATACAAGTTCAGGTTTAGTGGCTGGCGGTAAATTATTTGAAACTGTGTTTGGTCTTGATTACACCTACGCCGTTATCATAGGTACGGTTTGTGTCGTCTCTTACACCTTGTTTGGCGGTTTCCTAGCGGTTGCATGGACAGACCTTATTCAAGGCTTGATGATGAGTGCCGCTTTAATAGTTGTTCCTCTTGTTGCTATTGATGGTGGCTGGACTGAGCTTTCTAGTACTTTGACGATCAAAAACCCTGAGCTTCTAAACATCTGGACCAGCGTAAGTGGCGAACCTCTTAGTGCGATTGCAATTATTTCTCTGGTAGCATGGGGATTAGGTTATTTCGGTCAACCACATATCCTAGCTCGCTTTAAAGCCTCTCGTTCTAATAAAGACATTAAAACAGCTCGTCGTATTGCCGTTGTTTGGACATTGATTTCAATGACTGGCGCTCTACTCATCGGCTTAGTTGGTATCTCTTATGTAGACAGCAACTTAGCTGGCAACTTAGCTGATCCAGAAAAAATCTTCATGGTTCTTGTGAATGCCGTTTTCCACCCTGTGGTTGCAGGCATTCTTCTAGCGGCAATTCTAGCGGCGATCATGAGCACAGCGGATTCTCAACTGCTTGTTTCATCTTCTGCTTTAGCTGAGGATTTTTATAAGAAATTGTTCAATAAAGAAGCGACTCAGCAGCAAATTGTTAACGTTGGCCGTTTCGCCGTTGTTGCGATCTCTATTCTTGCTTTGATTCTTGCTCTGAATCCTAAGAGTTCGGTACTTGGCCTAGTATCTTACGCTTGGGCTGGTTTCGGTGCGGCATTTGGACCTGCAATTCTACTAAGCTTGTTCTGGCGTAGCATGAACCGCAATGGTGCTCTTGCAGGTATCATCGTTGGTGGTGTAACTGTTGTTATCTGGAAACAACTAAGCGGCGGATGGTTCGACGTTTATGAGATTGTTCCTGGCTTTATTCTAGCGACAATCTCAATCATTGTAGTGAGCCTTGCTACTGGTGCACCTGAAGAAGCGGTTACAGAATCTTTTGATGAGTACGAAAAAGCACTAGACACAATGGACTAGTAACTAAGTTACTCAATAAGCTACCCTCAATACAGTAGCTCATTAATAAAAAGGCTCGAATCCATATACGGATTCGAGTTTTTTTTTCGCCTCCAAAAAAGTAGCTATTTAGTAAACTAAACTTGCTTCAGTAAACCTTTATTAGATATGGCGTCATGGCAAATTTTAGGCAAAAAAATGGGGCTTGAAACAAGCCCCCAAACACCATTTACTAACAAACGTTAGTAGTCAGAGGAAAGGTTTAATCATTAAACAAACTGCAAGCACCCTGTTCGGCACCACTTACTAAAATACGTTGTGCGCTAAATAATTCACGCCCCATACCTTGATGAGAATCGGTTAAATCTTGCTGTACGATCTCGCGGTTTGCCAGTTCCTCATCTGAAATAAGAACCGACAAAGTCCCTTCAATAGCATCAAGGCGAATCAAGTCACCGTCTTTGAGTTTAGCAATCAGACCACCAGACAACGCTTCTGGCGTAAGATGTATTGCCGCTGGCACTTTACCTGATGCGCCTGACATACGACCATCAGTAACTAACGCCACTTTATAACCTTGATCCTGTAAGTTAATCAGGTACGGTGTTAGTTTATGCAGTTCAGGCATCCCTAAGGCTTTTGGGCCCTGGAAACGTACAACAGCAACACAATCTCGCTTAAGCTCACCGCTCGCAATTGCATCAGCTAAATCGTTCTGACTATGAAAAATAACCGCTGGTGCCTCAACAATACGATTTTCTTCAGCTACCGCTGAAACCTTAATAACAGAACGACCAAGGTTGCCTTTTAGAAGAGACAAACCGCCTTCTTTACTGAAAGGGTTTTCAATAGGTCGTACTACGTCTAAATCTAAACTTTCTGCTGGTCCATCACGCCACACCAATGTATCGCCATCAAGGAAAGGTTCTTTTGTGTAATGAGTTAACCCTTTACCGACAATGGTATTCACATCTTCATGAAGTAATTCACCTTTCAGTAACTGCTTCACTAAAAATGCCATACCACCTGCCGCGTGAAAATGGTTAATGTCCGCTTGTCCATTTGGGTAAATACGAGTCATCGAAGGCACGACTTTAGATAAAGCAGAGAAGTCGTCCCAGTTAACAATGATACCCGCCGCTCGCGCATACGCCACAATATGCATCGTATGGTTTGTTGAACCACCAGTGGCTAACAAGCCGACAATAGAATTTACTATGCTGCGTTCATCAATAATTTCGTAAAGTGGACGATAGTCTCGACCTAAAGCGGTAATCTTTGTGGATAACTGAGAAGCATATTTTGTTAACGCATCACGCAGTGGATCATCTGGATTGACGAAAGAGGATCCTGGCAATTGAAGCCCCATCATCTCAACCAAGAGCTGATTAGAATTGGCCGTTCCATAAAAGGTGCAAGTCCCCGCACTATGATAAGAAGCAGACTCAGCCTCAAGTAACTCATCTCGTGACGCTTGGCCTTGTGCAAAGCGCTGGCGAACAGCAGATTTTGCGGCATTAGAAATACCTGAACGCATTGGTCCGGCAGGAATAAACAAAGCAGGCAAATGGCCAAAACGTAAAGCGGCAATTAATAAGCCAGGGACTATTTTGTCACAGATACCAAGATAAATAGCCGCATCAAACATATTATGAGAAAGAGCAATCGCGGCGCCTTGTGCAATATTGTCACGGCTAAATAAGCTCAGCTCCATGCCATCTTGCCCTTGAGTAACACCATCACACATCGCAGGAACACCGCCCGCAAATTGCGCTATTGAACCCATTTCTTGGATCGCAGAACGAATTTTATTGGGATAATGTTCATAAGGCTGATGCGCAGATAGCATGTCATTATACGACGACACGATACCAATGTTCGCCTCTTCCATCAGAGTTAGCTTTTGTTTGTCTTGGGGTTGGCATGCCGCAAAACCATGAGCCAAGTTGCCACATGATAATGTTCCTCTATGTGGGCCTTGCTCCTGTGCTTTTTTCATATCTTTAAGGTATTTTTCGCGCAACACTGCACTTCGCTTAACAATGTCGTTCGTTACCTTAGCAACAATCGGATTCATGCTTCTCTCCGTTTTTTATATAACTGTCTTAACAGACAGCTTGATATCAAAATTTTATGTAATATTACTACATTTTCATTTTATTTCACGCTTAAACGGCAGATAAATCATTAAAAAAACAATATTATGTAATTTATTTACATAAATGATTCGAAATAGTCGCCCTTTCAGTTAAAATAATCAAACGTTTGTAACATAACTCTGTACAATATTAGACAAAGGTCACTATTTGATCGAAAATTAGCCAAATAGAGATAAATTTATTACTAATCCTTGCTTAAAAAATCACTTATGTAGTATTTTTACGTCAAAGAATAATACTGAACATGAAATGTTCGAATTCGAACACTTCACAATTTCCGCACTATTTAGAGGTGAGTATGACGATTAAGGTAGCTATCAACGGTTATGGACGCATTGGACGCAACACACTTAGAGCCTTATACGAATCAGGCAAGCGTGATCAAATCCAAATAGTTGCGATTAATGATCTTGGTGATTCAAAAACCAACGCTCATTTAACAAAATATGACACTGTCCATGGCCGCTTTAATGAAGAAGTAACCTTTGACGACGAAGCCCTATACATCAACAAAGATAGAATCCGCACTTTCTCTGAACGTAACCCTGCAGACCTTCCTTGGGCAGAGCTAGACATAGATGTGGTTTATGAATGTACTGGCTTTTTTACAACAAAAGAAAAAGCCAGTGCTCATATCACTGCTGGCGCTAAGAAAGTTATCATTTCTGCACCAGGTAAAGAAGTGGACGCTACAGTTGTATACGGTGTTAACCAAGATGTATTAACGTCTGAGATGACCGTTATTTCTAATGCTTCTTGCACAACTAACTGTCTAGCGCCATTCGCTAAACCACTGAGTGAAAAGCTAGGCATTGAAAGTGGCTTGATGACTACGATTCACGCCTACACTAATGACCAACGACTTTCAGATGTTTATCATGAAGACCTTTATCGCGCCCGTGCAGCCGCAATGAACATGATTCCTAGTAAAACAGGTGCTGCAGCCGCTGTTGGTCTTGTTATCCCAGCACTAGTAGGCAAGTTTGATGGTCTGTCTGTTCGCGTACCGACTATCAATGTGTCGCTAGTAGATTTAACTTTCTTAGCGCCTCGCGAAACCACAGTAGAAGAAATAAATAAAATTATTGAAGACGCTATCAAAGCGGATCCAATTCTTGCGCAAGTTCTCCATGTCAATTATGAGCCACTTGTCTCTTCTGACTTTAACCACAACGCCTTCACTTCCAACTTCGATGCGACACAAACACGTGTGCAAGGTAGATTAGTAAAAGTTATGGCTTGGTATGATAACGAGTGGGGGTTCTCAAACAGAATGCTCGACAACACTATCGCATTAATGAATGCAAAATAGTTAATATATATGAAGGCTGCTGACGCAGCCTTCATCGTCTCTTATACTTCACTTCAAGCTTTCTAATCTTTGGTACATAAAATGACTCGTAGAACTAAAATTGTTGCCACCTTAGGCCCTTCTTCTAGTACTCCAGAAATGATTGAGAAATTAATCTTGGCTGGCGCTAACGTCTTTCGACTAAACTTCTCTCATGGTCAGCCAGAAGACCACATTAACCGAGCAGAAGTTGTTCGTGCTATGGCAAAGAAAAACAATCGCCATGTAGCCATTCTTGGTGATCTACAAGGCCCTAAAATACGAATCGCACGCTTTAAAGATACCAAAGTTGAACTTCAAGATGGCGCGACGTTCATCCTAGACGTTGGCTTTGATAAAAATGCTGGCGACGAAAACCGTGTTGGTATTGATTACCCTCAACTTGCTGCCGATTCTGAACCAGGCAATGTGTTGCTCTTAGATGACGGCCGAGTTGTTCTTGAAGTCCTTGAAATTAAAGGGACAGAAGTTATAACGAAAGTTCTTGTGGGTGGTGCTCTGTCAAATAACAAAGGCATCAATCGCCAAGGTGGCGGACTTTCTGCTGCAGCACTTACTGAGAAAGATAAAGAAGACATCAAAACCGCAGCAATATTAAAAGCAGACTATCTTGCTGTCTCGTTCCCTCGTTGCGCCGCTGACCTCCATGAAGCGCGCGCATTGGCAGAAGCCGCAGGTCTTAAAGCTGGCATCGTTTCTAAAGTAGAACGTGCAGAGGCCGTTGCCGATAACGAGACACTGGATGCTATCATTCTAGCTTCAGATGCGGTCATGGTTGCTCGTGGTGATTTGGGTGTAGAAATTGGGGATGCAGAATTAATTGGTGTTCAAAAACACATGATCAAGCGCTGCCGTCAACTGAATCGTCCAGTTATTACAGCAACACAAATGATGGAAACCATGATCACCAGTGCGATGCCAACACGTGCAGAAGTGTTTGACGTTGCCAACGCGGTTCTAGATGGAACAGATGCCGTTATGTTGTCTGCTGAAACAGCGGCAGGAAAATATCCTGAAGAAGTTATCCATACTATGAACCGTGTTTGTTTGGGCGCTGAGAAACAACCAGCTATCAATCGTTCAAAACACCGTATCGATGTGACCTTCACTAATGTTGATGAAACCATTGCGATGTCAGCGATGTATGCTGCAAACCACCTAGAAGGTGTAAAAGCGATCATTAGCTTGACTGAATCAGGTACTACGCCACTCCTTATGTCCCGCATCAGCTCAGGTTTACCAATTTATGCATTATCCCCAAACCAAGCGACACTCAACAAAGTTACCCTTTATCGTGGCGTCACACCAGTAGCATTCTCCTCACAAGAGTTCAATGTAGATACTATTGTGACAGGTTTAGTTGACCACGTTAAATCACTCGGTCTAATCTGCGACGGCGACCTAGTCATTGTCACAAAAGGTGATCATTTGGTTAGCTATGGTACAACCAACATGATGAAAGTAGTAAAAGTCGGCGCCGCTGAGGAATAAAAACACCTTGAAAAGCAAGACTTTACGACAAAAGACCGTTACAACACCAGAGCGTAAAAACGTCGCTCTGGTGGCACATGATAATATGAAGCCAGCGCTTATTGAATGGGCTGAAAAACACAAAGAAAAACTTATTAAGCACAATTTAATGGCAACAGGAACAACGGGGAATTTAATGCAGAAGCAGTTAAATGTTCCCGTTAAATCACTTATTAGTGGCCCTCTTGGAGGCGATCAACAACTAGGCGGATTGATCGCAGAAGGAAAAATAGATGTCTTAATATTTTTCTGGGACCCTTTCGAACCGATGCCACATGATCCTGACATAAAAGCACTACTTCGCGTTGCTGCTGTTTGGAACATCCCTATTGCTTGTAGCGTTTCTTCGGCAAACTTTCTCGTTTCTTCACCTCTCTTTGAAAGTGCGTTTGAACGACAAATTCCAGATTATGAAAAATACCTCCAAGAGCGACTTTAGTCGCTCTTCTTTTATCTAACGATTGTCAGCTTTATAACGATCAAGATAAGCATCAAACAACCTGACACTCGCTGTTTTCCTCAAAGTCGGCTATATTAGCGCCCTATTACACCTCTGATATCGCTGTGTTAGGCCTCAGTAATCTCAGATGAATTTTATATACCAACGTATTATGCCCCTTAGCACCACGTTGATAGCTACCGACAGGAGAAATGTTTTGCAAGCAGAAGTTGCCCTAATAATGGGATCGAAAAGTGACTGGGCTACAATGGAAAGCGCCGCTGAAATCATGGATGCATTAGGCGTCAGTTATCATGTTGAAGTGATTTCAGCTCACAGAACGCCAGTAAAACTTGCAGAGTTTTCAGAAAGCGCGGCAGACAAAGGCTTCAAGGTCATTATTGGCGGTGCTGGCGGTGCGGCTCATTTACCTGGCATGGTAGCGGCGCACACACGTCTGCCTGTTCTGGGTGTGCCAGTACAGAGTAAAGCCCTAAACGGCATGGATAGCCTTCTCTCTATCGCTCAGATGCCAAAAGGCGTTGCCGTTGGTACACTTGCTATTGGTAATGCAGGTGCCTTCAATGCAGGCTTACTAGCTTGCCAAATTTTAGCCCTTTCTAACCCCGTACTCGCGGATAAAATTGAAGAATTTAGAACCAACCAAACAAACACTGTTTTGGAAAATCCTGACCCTAGAGAGGTTTAATCTATGTCAGTTCTATGGGTATTAGGAGCAGGTCAACTCGGAGCAATGCTCAAACAAGCAGGCATGCCGCTGGGCATTGACGTTCGTCCGGTTGATATAGAAGCAACAGAAACTTTACCATTAAGCTCAACAGACATCATAACTGCGGAAAGAGAAGAATGGCCAGAAACGGCAGCAACAAGACAACTCTCTACACACAGTAACTTTGTTAACTTAGCCACTTTTCCTCAACTTGCTGATCGACTAACACAAAAGCAGTGGCTTGATCGCCTTGCACTAGCAACCGCACCATGGTTTCCAGTAGAAAGTGACTCTAGCGCTCAACATGCCTATCAAACCCTCGGTGAACGAGTTCTGTTGAAACGTCGTCGTGGTGGTTACGACGGTAAAGGCCAATATTGGTTAAAGCAGTCAGAAGCAACAGAAATACCTGAAGACTGGAAAGGGTATGCAATTGCAGAACAAGCTATCAATTTTGATGAAGAAGTATCATTAGTAGGAGTGCGAGGTAAAAATGGCGATACATATTTTTACCCTTTAACACTTAATCTTCACATCAATGGCATTCTGTATGCTTCCATTTCACCCTTAGATCGCCTCAAGCCTTTTCAAAGTAAGGCGGAAGCCATGCTCAGTAAGCTCATGGAGGCTCTAGACTATGTCGGTGTTATGGCTATGGAGTGCTTTCGAGTTGGTGGTGACTTACTCATTAATGAGCTTGCCCCACGAGTTCATAACAGCGGCCATTGGACACAAGCTGGCGCAAGTATCTGTCAGTTTGAAAACCATGTACGCGCTGTCACAGGCCTTCCATTAGCGCCTGCGGAGATTAAAAACCAAAGTATGATGGTCAACTTAATCGGTATAGATTTAGATTATGAATGGTTAAAAATTAAAGGTTTGGAGCTTTATTGGTATAAAAAAGAGGTGCGTCTTGGAAGAAAAGTCGGACATCTGAATTTTTGCTCTGGTAATCTCACAATATTGCAGAACGCATTAGCAGACCTAAAACTGCCAAAGCCCTATCCAGAAGCCCTACTGTGGTTAGCTAAAAACCTCCCTAATCAATAAATCTTATACTCCTATCAATAAAAAAATGCCGCTAATTAGAAATGATGAGCGGCATTTTTATTTAGTCGACTTTAATTTCATCAAGATAGATAAAAAACGACCAATCGTGCAAATAAATATCTATTAATTAGCAAATATAATGTTTTTGAACTTGTTTACTTTACAAAACTCCTTATTCTAAACGGTCAAGTTAAAAACAGATCGACGACTATAAGAAAAGCAGTACATTTAGATACTGATAAGGAACTTTGAATGAATAATATTGAACTAGACAGCTATGATTGGCGATTACTCAAGGCCCTTCAAGCAAATGCAAGACTCACTAATGTCGCACTATCTGAACAAGTAAACTTATCTCCATCTCAATGCTCAAGACGCCTACAAAGACTAGAACAAAACAACCTAATAGAAGCTTACTTTACTCAGTTAAATGCCAGTGAATTAGGCTATCAAATAACTGCTTTTGTGAACATAACACTTGATAAAAGTATAAAAAATTCAGACAAAGAATTTAAAGAAGCAATCGAAGCCATACCTCAAATATTGGAATGTTATTCTGTAAGCGGAGAAGCAGATTACTGGTTACGAATCATTAGCGAAAACCTACCAGCTCTCTCAATATTTTTAGGTGAATCACTTGCCAGCCTACCATGCATACGAGACTTGACGTCTACCGTTGTTTTAAACCGCATAAAACATGCACCTGCCATTCCTCTACCAAATTAATTTTAAGCCGATTTAAAAGCGACACAAACTCTGCTATGGCGACACATTTGTAGACACCGCATTTACACATACTAATAGGTAAACATAAAGTGAATTACGCAGTGATGACTACCGGTCCACAGACAACATCGAATCAGCAATGAACTTCGTAAAAAAGGTGTCTTCGTACAGTGGCGTTCGCTCGATCTGGCTTAGACACGTTTTAGAAAACTTCAAAAAGCGCATCTAAGCCTTAGAGCAAAAGGTAGCCAAAGATGGCATCGTATTGACGGACGCTCGAGTCGCGGCTCTTGAGAAAAAGAAAGAGAATGACGTAGAGATAGAAACTCCTCATCTAGGCTATCTGAGCTCTCAAGACACTTTTTATATTGGCAATCTCAAAGGGGTTGGAAGAATTCATCAGCAAACCTTTGTTGATACTTACAGCAAAGTAGCCTTTGCAAAGCCTTAAACACCCATTACAGCCGCAGACATTTTGAATGACAGAGTATGCCGTATTTTGAGCGCAATGGCTTACCTATGCCTCGCATCTTAACGGATCGTGGAACAGAATGTTGTGGCTGATTAGAGCAATATAATTATCAGCTTTATCTTGCGATCAACGACATTGATCACACCAAGATAGATTTACCGCCTATTTTCCTTTATTTCAGCGTCTATTTCCTTGAGCCAAAAAAAAGCCCTGACAGCGTTAGCTATCAGGGCTCTCTTAATTTAAGCTTGACGACGACCTACTCTCACATGGGATCTCCCACACTACCATCGGCGATGGCGCTTTTCACTTCTGAGTTCGGGATGGGATCAGGTGGTTCAACGCCTCTATGATCGTCAAGCAATTCTGCTGCGTTCGTTCTGGCGGTTTCTTAAGATCATAATCTCTATCATCTCTTTCTTCCAACCAAAACACGCGAAGACATGCTTGGATCTTTAACAATTCTTTTTTGAAATAACGGTAATCAAGGTTAAACCAGTTTTTATCGTAATGTGTCTCTGTAATCTTTGATGAGCTTTCTCATCTAAAACCACTTTGGTGTTATATGGTCAAGCCTCACGAGCAATTAGTATTGGTTAGCTCAATGCCTCACAGCACTTACACACCCAACCTATCAACGTCCTAGTCTCGAACGGCTCTTTAGGGGACTTATGTCCCAGTGAGATCTTATCTTGAGGGAGGCTTCCCGCTTAGATGCTTTCAGCGGTTATCCCGTCCGAACGTAGCTACCCGGCAATGCCACTGGCGTGACAACCGGAACACCAGAGGTTCGTCCACTCCGGTCCTCTCGTACTAGGAGCAGCTCCTCTCAAATCTCAAACGTCCACGGCAGATAGGGACCGAACTGTCTCACGACGTTCTAAACCCAGCTCGCGTACCACTTTAAATGGCGAACAGCCATACCCTTGGGACCGGCTTCAGCCCCAGGATGTGATGAGCCGACATCGAGGTGCCAAACACCGCCGTCGATGTGAACTCTTGGGCGGTATCAGCCTGTTATCCCCGGAGTACCTTTTATCCGTTGAGCGATGGCCCTTCCATACAGAACCACCGGATCACTAAGACCTACTTTCGTACCTGCTCGACGTGTCTGTCTCGCAGTTAAGCGTGCTTTTGCCTTTACACTCTACGCATGATTTCCGACCATGCTGAGCACACCTTCGTGCTCCTCCGTTACTCTTTGGGAGGAGACCGCCCCAGTCAAACTACCCACCACACAGTGTCCTCGATCCAGATAATGGACCTGAGTTAGAACCTCAAACATACCAGGGTGGTATTTCAAGATTGGCTCCAATAGAACTAGCGTCCTATCTTCAAAGCCTCCCACCTATCCTACACAAATAGGTTCAAAGTTCACTGTGAAGCTATAGTAAAGGTTCACGGGGTCTTTCCGTCTAGCCGCGGATACACAGCATCTTCACTGCGATTTCAATTTCACTGAGTCTCGGGTGGAGACAGTGTGGCCATCGTTACGCCATTCGTGCAGGTCGGAACTTACCCGACAAGGAATTTCGCTACCTTAGGACCGTTATAGTTACGGCCGCCGTTTACTTGGGCTTCGATCAAGAGCTTCGCTTACGCTAACCCCATCAATTAACCTTCAAGCACCGGGCAGGCGTCACACCCTATACGTCCACTTTCGTGTTTGCAGAGTGCTGTGTTTTTAATAAACAGTCGCAGCCACCTGGTATCTTCGACCGACTAGTGCTTACGGAGCAAGTCCTTCACACCGGCCGGCGTACCTTCTCCCGAAGTTACGGTACCATTTTGCCTAGTTCCTTCACCCGAGTTCTCTCAAGCGCCTTGGTATTCTCTACCTGACCACCTGTGTCGGTTTGGGGTACGGTCAATGTATATCTGAAGCTTAGAAGTTTTTCCTGGAAGCATGGCATCAACCACTTCGCCCAAAAGAGGGCTCGTCATCAGTTCTCGGCATTCTCTCTAAAAGAGTGACCCGGATTTGCCTAAGTCACTTGCCTACCGCCTTAAACACAGACAACCATCGCTGTGCTGGCCTAGCCTTCTCCGTCTCTCCATCGCAATATACATCGGTACAGGAATATTAACCTGTTTTCCATCGACTACGCATTTCTGCCTCGCCTTAGGGGCCGACTCACCCTGCCCTGATTAACATGGGACAGGAAACCTTGGTCTTCCGGCGGGGGAGTTTTTCACTCCCCTTATCGTTACTCATGTCAACATTCGCACTTCTGATACCTCCAGCCTGCCTTACAGCTTGACCTTCAACGGCTTACAGAACGCTCCTCTACCATGCCTAATAAATTAAGCATCCGTAGCTTCGGTGTACAGTTTGAGCCCCGTTATATCTTCCGCGCAGGCCGACTCGACTAGTGAGCTATTACGCTTTCTTTAAAGGATGGCTGCTTCTAAGCCAACCTCCTAGCTGTCTAAGCCTTCCCACATCGTTTCCCACTTAACTGTAACTTTGGGACCTTAGCTGACGGTCTGGGTTGTTTCCCTTTCCACGACGGACGTTAGCACCCGCCGTGTGTCTCCCGTAATTGCACTCATTGGTATTCGGAGTTTGCATGGGGTTGGTAAGTCGGGATGACCCCCTAGCCCAAACAGTGCTCTACCCCCAATGGTGAGATACGAGGCGCTACCTAAATAGCTTTCGAGGAGAACCAGCTATCTCCGAGCTTGATTAGCCTTTCACTCCTATCCACAAGTCATCCCCAGCCTTTTCAACGGATGTGGGTTCGGTCCTCCAGTTGATGTTACTCAACCTTCAACCTGCTCATGGATAGATCGCCCGGTTTCGGGTCTATTCCCAGCAACTAAACGCCCTATTAAGACTCGGTTTCCCTACGGCTCCACTACATGCTTAACCTTGCTACTGAAAATAAGTCGTTGACCCATTATACAAAAGGTACGCAGTCACGGAACAAGTCCGCTCCCACTGCTTGTACGTACACGGTTTCAGGATCTATTTCACTCCCCTCACAGGGGTTCTTTTCGCCTTTCCCTCACGGTACTGGTTCACTATCGGTCAGTCAGGAGTATTTAGCCTTGGAGGATGGTCCCCCCATATTCAGACAGGATATCACGTGTCCCGTCCTACTCGTTTTCACTATAATGGCATTTTCGTATAC